>NZ_DLOD01000011.1:0-57373 GCF_002479565.1 Brevibacterium sp. UBA7493
CACCAGACCCGGGGCGATCCACCGTGATCGGGCACGGTTGTCCGTGGCTCCTGGTTGACTGTGAGCATGGATGCACTCACGATCTTCATCACCGTCCTCGTCCTCCTCATCGGAGCGGTCGCAGGCTTCTTCCTCGGTGCGACAGTGGCGCGTTCGCGCATGGCAGCAGCCCTCGCGCAGGCGCAGACTGCCGAGCGGCTGCACTCCGAGCGCGTCCAGGCCCTGGAGGCCGATGCCGGGATGACGCATGAGCTCGCCGAACTCATGGGTCCCTTGGCCGCCCAGGTGAATCGCCTGCACAGCGATGTCACCGGCTTCGAGCGCGAGCGCACCGACCAGTTCGCCCGTCTCGATGCCCGGCTCGGGCATATGAGCCAGGTCGATGCGCAGCTGCAGGCCTCGACGTCGAACCTGCTGACCGCGCTCAATGCCTCCGGCACCCGCGGGTCGTGGGGTGAGCTGCAGCTCAAACGCGTCGTCGAGGCCGCCGGGATGCTCGAACACGTCGACTTCGACTCCCAGGTCACCGTCCAGGGCCGCAACGGCGAGCGGTTGCGCCCGGATATGGTCGTCCATCTCCCCGGTGACCGGCAGATCGTCATCGACGCCAAGGCCCCGCTCGACCCCGGCCAGGACACCAGTGCCGGCAACGGCTCCGGTCCGGCAGGGCGGCTGCGCTCCCACATCCGCACATTGGCGTCGAAGGCATACTGGAACGCCTTCGACCAGACGCCGGACTTCGTTGTGTGCTTCGTGCCGAATGAGGGTGCGCTCTCGGCTGCGCTTAAGGAGGATCCGCGGCTGTTCGAAGAGGCCTTTGCCGTCAATGTCATCCCCGCCTCCCCTGCCACCCTCGTCGCACTGCTGCGCACAGTCGCATTGGGCTGGCGGCAGTACGAACTCGCCCGCTCAGCCCGTGAGCTGCTGGCAACCGCACAGGAGCTGCACGAGCGCATCGGCACGATGGCCGGCCATCTCGTGCAGCTCGGCAAGTCGATGAACCGCAGTGTGGAGGACTACAACCGGTTCGTCGGCTCAGTTGAGAGCCGCCTGCTCGTCACCGCGCGGCGGCTGACCGACATGGGGGCTGGCGCCACGGAGATCCCGGTCGCCGAACCGCTCGATGCCTATGCCCGCAGTCTGACGGCACCCGAGTTCCAGGAGGTGCAGCGACAGGACACGTGACAGGTCAGCGACGGGCGCGGCGGATGGCCAGAATCGCAAGCAGCCCGGCGATCGCGAGGAACACCGAACCCAGGCCCAGACCGCCGATGCGCACCCACGTCCCGAGCTCCATGCCCAGGTAGGACGGGGCTGCCCCGGCGCCTTCCACCTCGGGCGCGGAGTCGAAGGGCTCGCCTTGGGACTCCCAGGACAGGCGCACCTGGTGCGTTCCCGTGGCAGGGTCGTCGATGAGGGGTGGCTCGATGGTGACGACAATGTAGTAGTCGCCTGCGATCGAGGAGGCTTTGGCGTCGTCGAACTCGACGAACTCGTGGCGCGGGTTGACCGGGTAGCGGGTCGTGAGCGCAGTCGTGCCGCCGCTGTCGGCGATCGAGATGGAGGCATCCGTGCCGGTGCCGTTGGCATCGGGCATATCCGAGGCTGGTGCACCTTCATCACCGGGCCGGGCGACTGCGACCGGGCGCAGGTTCGGGTCGAAGACCCGCAGGGTGAGCGTGTGGTCTGCCGGGCTGGCAGCGCGGGCGCGCAGGCTCAGCTGCTGGCCGGTCGACAGCGGGGCGCGGAAGAACAGCGGCCGGCCGACCTCGGCGTCGACGATGGCGTCGGCTTCGGTGAGTTCGGTGGCGGTGTTGAAGCTCCAGCCGGGACTGAGCGTTTCGGCCTCTCCGCGGGATTCGGGAAGGAACTCAGCGAACGCCGGATTCTCCTCGGGTTCAGGCAGCTGCGACCAGGCAGTCGCTGCCTGGCGCACGTACTGCAGCTCCAGCGGCAGGGTCTGAGGCAGCCCGTCATAGGTCTCGGACCAGGCGACGGAGACGATGAAGCTGCCGCCGCGCTGGAAGCAGGAGTCGTTGGGGTTGTTCCCATCGAGCACTCCAGTGCTGATGGACACCGACACCGGGCCGGTCTCATTGCCGGAGACCCGGCTGCTCTGACTGACCGAGCAGGACGGGTCCGCCGGCGCGGCAACCGTGATCTCCAGCTCCGCAGCACCGAAGGCGTCGCTACCTGCGTCCTCGGGCCGGAGCATGCTCGCTGACACATAACCGGACTCGCCGTCTTCGAGGCTGATCCGGTAGGTGCTGGCCGGATGGTTCTCCCCGAAGTCCACGTCTTCGTAGCTGATCTCATCGGCGTAGCTGCCCGGTTCGATCTCAGCGGCATCATCGACACTGTTGCCGCCGGTGACCTCGGTGCCGCCGGGCTCACCACGCTCAGTGGCGAGTGCCGGGGCCGGCAGGGTCGTCCCGCCTGCCAGGGCGAGCACGGCGACGAGGCCGGCGCTGGCGATGCCTGCTGCCAGCCGCTGTGCCAGCGGTGCGCGTGTCATGCCTGTCCCCTCCTCGGTGCTCCTGGCGGCAGGTGTCCGTCGTCTCAGCTGGCGCCCTGAGCAGGACACGACTGGCCGGCCGGGTTCTGGCTACAGTAGGCACCATGAGTGACACTATCGCAGGCCGGTTCACGCTGCTCGATCCCATCGCCAGCGGTGGTTCGGGCACTGTGTGGATCGCCCGCGATGAGCGCTTCGGCAATCTGTGCGCGGCCAAGGTGCTGCGCCAGCGCGATTCGGGTGACCTGCTGCGCTTCGTGCGCGAGAACACGGTGCGCCTGAATCATCCGCACGTGCTCGCCCCGTATGCGTGGGCGGCTGAGGATGCCCACGTCGTCATCGCGATGCCGCTGGTGACCGGCGGGACGCTGGCTGACATCCTGCGCTCGGGGCGCCGGTTCTCAGCTGCAGCCACGGCCGAGGCGGTCCGCCAGATCCTCGACGGACTCACCGCCGTGCATGCCGCCGGCTGGATCCACCGTGACATCAAACCGGCGAACATCATGATCGATGCTGAGCAGCCGGATCTGCACCTGCTGCTCGCCGACTTCGGCATCGCCGTCGACACGAACGCCCCGCGCCTGACGCAGTCGGGCATTGTCCACGGCACGCCGGGCTTCGTCGCCCCGGAGATCATGATGGGCGGGGACATCTCCCCTGCTCAGGATGTGTGGGCGACCGGGCAGATCGGCAAGCGGATGCTCGGGATGGACGATGACGCCGTCGCCGAGGCGGTGCGCGCCAGCACTGATCCGCTCACCCAGGGCCTCGTCCACCTGCTCGATGACCTCACTGCCGCTGACGCCCGCAAGCGGCCGAGTCCGGAGATCGCGGCGGCAGCACTCAGCCGGCTGGGTCTGCGCGGGCCGTTTCACTTCGCTGATGGCACGCCGTGGCATCCGCAGCGTGAGATCGCTTCACCGGCCCTTCCCCAGAATCCGGCACCCACACTCATTCTCGTGCCCCAGGCCGATCCGACGCAGGTCGACTTCCGGCGCTCCCCTTCAGGTGGGCCACCGCAGCCGGGCAGCCAGCCGGGCAGTCAGCCCGCTGCGCAGGCAGCGCACGCGGCTCCGGTGCTCGGCAGCGGCCCCGCCCCGGGATTCGCACCGACGCAGGTCGATCAGGTGCGCCCAGACAGAGGCAAGCGGAAGCCTGCCAAGGGGCTGGCCGCCTCGGCGGCGGTGTTCGCGTTCATCGGTGCGCTGCTCATCCTCGTGGGGATCTTCGCACCGGGCTATCTCGGCTGAGCCGAGGGCGCAGACGGGTCAGACGATCTCGTGCTGGCGGTCAGCGCCGTCGCGCTTGTTCGAGGTCTTCTGTCCGGCGGCCTTGAGGTCCTTGCGCAGCTCGCGCGGCAGCGAGAACATCAGGTCCTCCTCTGCGGTGCGGACCTCGTCGACCTCGCCGTAGCCGTATTCGGCCAGGAGCTTGAGCACGTCCTCGACCAGTGTCTCCGGAACCGAGGCGCCGGAGGTGACGCCGATGGTGGCGACGTCGTTGAACCACTCCTCGTCGACCTCGCGGGCGAAGTCGACGCGGTAGGCGGCCTTCGCGCCGTGCTCGAGGGCGACTTCGACAAGACGCACGGAGTTCGAGGAGTTCGCCGAGCCGACGACGATGACGAGGTCAGCGTCCGGGGCGATCTTCTTGACCGCGACCTGGCGGTTCTGGGTGGCGTAGCAGATGTCGTCGCTCGGGGGCGCGACGAGCTGCGGGAAGCGCTCCTTGAGGATGTCGACGGTCTCCATCGTCTCGTCGACGCTGAGCGTGGTCTGCGAGATCCACACCATCTTGTCCGATTCCGGGATGTCGAGGGTGCGGGCCTCCTCGGGATTCTGGATGAGGGTGATGTGATCAGGTGCCTCGCCCATCGTGCCCTCGACCTCTTCGTGCCCGGCGTGGCCGACGAGCAGGATCGAGTAGCCGTCGCGGGCGAACCGGATCGCCTCGCGGTGGACCTTGGTCACCAGTGGGCAGGTCGCATCGATGGTGTCGAGGCTGCGTTCGGCGGCCTCAGCGTGGACCTGCGGGGACACGCCGTGAGCGGAGAACACGACACGCGCGCCCTCGGGCACCTCGGAGGTCTCGTCAACGAAGATCGCGCCGCGTTCGGCGAGCGTGTCGACGACGTGGCGGTTGTGCACGATCTCCTTGCGCACGTAGATCGGGGCACCGTAGTGCTCGAGGGCGCGTTCGACGGCGATGACGGCGCGATCGACGCCGGCGCAGTAGCCGCGCGGGGCGGCCAGCAGCACCTTCTTCTCGCCTGCCGGCTGGCGGATCTCAGACGGATCCTTGCGCACACGAGGAACGGACGGGACCGGGAGATTCACTGCAGTAGTCACGTCTCCCATGGTAGGCGGCTTGGCTGAACACCACCACAAAGGCCGCACTGCCCTTCACCTGAGGCGGTGTCCATGCCTCCCGTTAGACTGCACAGCAGTACATGGAAGGAGTCCCCGGCGTGGCACAGCGCATCAGCGGCACCCCCGGCACCCTCGGCCAGAAACCGATCGAGGAGCTGCCGCGCAAGGCAGCCGAGACGACCCCGGACAACCCGTGGCCGCTCAGCCTGCTCAGCCGCAACATCAAAAGCTACATCGACCGGATGTCAGCGGTGTGGATCGAAGCGCAGGTCATCGAGTTCAACCGCCGCGGCAAGGCCAGCTACCTCACCCTGCGCGACACCGATGAGGAGATGTCACTGCCGGTGCAGGTGTTCAGCAGCGTCCTCGACCGGGTCGACACCCCGCTGAGTGAGGGCTCGCGTGTCGTCGTCAACGTCAAGGCGGACTTCTGGCTCAAGGCCGGACGGATGATGATGCGCGCCAATGACATCAGGCCCGTCGGCCTCGGTGAGCTGCTCGCCCGGCTGGAGAAGCTGCGCCGCACCCTGGCTGAGGAGGGGCTCTTCGACCCGGACCTCAAGCAGCCGTTGCCGTTCCTGCCGAACCGGATCGGGCTCATCACCGGCCGCAATTCCGATGCGGAGAAGGACGTGGTGCGCAACGCCCACCTGCGCTGGCCGGCTGCCGAGTTCGAGATCCGCAACACCGCAGTCCAGGGCCCGGATGCCGTCCCGCAGGTGCGTGCCGCCCTGGCTGAGCTCGATGCTGATCCCGCTGTCGATGTCATCGTCATCGCCCGCGGCGGCGGCAGCCTGGAGGATCTGCTGCCGTTTTCAAACGAATCGCTCATCCGCGCCGTGTTCGCCGCCCGCACCCCGGTGGTCTCCGCGATCGGGCATGAGGCCGACCGGCCAATCCTCGACGATGTCGCCGATCTGCGCGCTTCCACCCCGACCGACGCGGCCAAGCGCCTGGTGCCCGATATCCACGAAGAGCGCATGGACTTACTCCAGGCGCGCGCCAGCCTCGACGGCGCGCTCGACCGCCTGCTGCGCAGCGAGCAGGCAGGGCTCGACAGTGTCCGCTCCCGGCCGGTCATGGCCCAGCCGATGACGATGGTGAGTGCGCGTGAGGAGGAGCTCACGGCCCTCATCACCCGCGCCCGGCAGGCCCAGCGCAGCGCGCTGACCCATGGCGCCGCCCAAGTCGAGCACCTGCGCGCCCAGGTGCGCGCGCTCTCACCTTTGAGCACCCTGGAGCGCGGCTACGCCGTCGTGCAGACCGCAGACGGTTCGGCTGTACGTGATGCCGCTGAGCTATCCACCGGCGACGGCGTCCATGTGCGTCTGGCCCGCGGCCGCTTCGACGCCGATGTCACCACCATCCACGCAGACGCACCCGGACCCGACACCCTCGACTGAGATGACCCTCGTGCGGCAGACCGCACCCTGACTGACGAAGCATCCTGAAAGGACCGCAATGGCAGAGAAGAAGACGACCACCGCAGAGGCCACCGCCGAGCACCTCGACGTTTCCGGGCTGTCCTATGAGCAGGCACGCGAAGAGCTCGTCTCCACGGTGCGCTCACTGGAGGCGGGAAACCTGCCGCTGGAGGAGTCGCTGCGACTGTGGGAGCGCGGAGAAGCGCTGGCCGATCACTGCCAGGCGTGGCTTGATGGAGCCCGCAAGAAGCTGGAGCAGGCGCAGGCGGCCCGCGAGGAGAAGGCCGAGGCCTGAACTGAACTCCGTCCGGCAGGTGATGCGGTTTCAGGCCGAGTGCCTCAGCCCTGCTTGCCGGCCTGTTCGACGGCCTGCTTGGCGAAGAACTCATACGTCTGCGGATCGGCACGGCCGATGAGCACCGCGGTGCTGCCATCGAGCTGGCCGACCATCGCCTGCTTGCCGTCAGACCCGTCATAGGAGGTGAAGGTGACACCGTCGATGTCATTGGTGCTGACCTCGACGAAGCCGTCGAGCTCTGATTCCACCCAGCGCTCATCGCCATCGGCCTGGCGCAAGGTCATCCAGCCGCGCTGCGGACCGACCGAGGAGAGATACCAGGTGTCATAGGCAGGTGCACCCATCGGCTTGAACATCGCCTCATTGGCCACCCAGCCCTCCGGCAGCGTCGGCACGACAACCGGGAACTCAGCACGAGTCTTGACCGATTCGGCGATCGTCTCGTAATCGACTTCGCGTTCAAACTGGCCTTCCTTGGGCTCGGGCACGAAGGCCAAGCCGATGAGGACGACGACCAGACAGGCCCCGAGCGCAATGACCATATTGACCCAGTTCGACCTGAGTTTGAGAGCCCGGACGTTCTCGCCGCGGGGTGGTTGCGTCTGTTGCTGTGTCACTGCCTCACCTGATGTCGAACACGATTGTCAGCCGATCCATTGTCCCCCGGCCCGCACCCGGGGACAAAACCGCAGACAGCCCGTTACCCGCGCCTTCTGTGCGCGGCCACTAATGGCACAATGAAGACATGACTGAGACCCCGTCTGAGAATCCGACAGAGGAAAAAGCCCACCACTCCGGAGGCCGGGCAGAGACCCCGCCGGTGGCTGTGACCGATGAATGGTCCCGCCGGCTCCAGCAGGATGAGGGCGGCCCCGACCGCAACCTCGCCCTTGAGCTCGTCCGCGTCACCGAGGCAGCCGCTCTCGCTGCCGCCCCGTGGGTGGGCCGCGGGGACAAGAACGCAGCCGACGGTGCAGCCGTGGCCGCGATGCGCAATGTCATCTCCACCGTCTCGATGACCGGCACCGTCGTCATCGGCGAGGGCGAGAAGGACGAAGCGCCGATGCTGTACAACGGCGAACCCGTCGGCAGCGGCCGGGGGCCGCGCGTCGATGTCGCCGTCGACCCGATCGACGGCACCACCCTGACCGCCAAGGGCATGCCGAATGCCATCTCCGTCATGGCCGTCAGCGAAGGCGGAGCCATGTACGACCCGTCTGCCGTCTTCTACATGGAGAAGCTCGTCACCGGTCCTGAGGCCGCTGACTTCGTCGACCTGCGCCTGCCGGTGGCCGAGAACATCCGCCGTGTGGCCAAGGCCAAGGGCAAAGGCAAGGACAACTCCTCGGTCACCGTCGTCATCCTCGACCGGCCCCGCCACGAGCGCCTCATCGACGAGGTCCGCCAGGCAGGCGCGCGTATCCGCCTCATCAGCGACGGCGACGTCGCCGGCGCCATCGCCGCCTCCCGCCCGGGCACCGGCATCGACATGCTCATGGGCATCGGCGGCACCCCCGAGGGCATCATCACCGCGTGTGCGATCAAGGCGATGGGCGGTGTCATCCAGGGCCGCCTGTGGCCGCAATCCGAGGAGGAGCGGCAGAACGCCGTCGACGCCGGCCTCGACCCCGATGCGGTGCTCAACACCGACGAGCTCGTCACCGGCGACAACACCTACTTCGTCGCCACCGGCATCACCGAAGGCGACCTGCTCGACGGGGTGCGCTACACCGGCCAGCACGTGCTGACCCACTCACTCGTCATGCGCTCGCGCTCCGGCACCGTGCGCACCGTCAACGCCGAGCACAAAATGGCGAAGATGGACTCCTACGTCGAGGCCGCCGAAGAGGCAGCACGCCGGGGGCTGGTCTGATGCCCGAGAGCGAATACAACTCACCGGCCGCCGCGTTCCTCAGACTCATGGACGGCAACGAGCGCTTCGTTGCCGGCACCCCGCAGCACCCGAATCAGGACGCTGTGCGCCGTGAGGACCTCAAGACCGCCCAGGCGCCGTTCGCCACCCTGTTCGGGTGCTCGGACTCGCGCGTGGCCGCCGAGATGATCTTCGACGTCGGCCTCGGCGACATGTTCGTCGTGCGCACCGCCGGCCAGGTCACCGACTCGGTCACCCTCGGCAGCCTCGAATACGGCGTCGAAGTCCTCGGCACACCGCTGCTCGTCGTACTCGGCCACGACAACTGCGGGGCGATCACCGCCACGATCGAGTCCTTCGACTCCGGGCAGACCCCAGACGGGTTCATCTCCGATGTCGTCGCCCGTCTGCTGCCCGCCGTCGTCCACGCCCGCGCCGCCGGGCGCACCGACGTCAACAGCACGGTTGCGCAGAACACCGTCGACACCGTCAAGCGCCTCTACCAGCGCTCGACGATCCTGCGCACCGCCGTCGAAGAGGGCCGGCTCGTCATGCTCGGCCTGACCTACCACCTCGCCGACGGCCGGGTGAAAGTCGTCAGCCGCATGGGATCCCATCCCCCGCGCATCCCGCGCGCCGACCCCGCCCACGCCAGCAACCAGTAACCACCTGCATTCCGCACCTGCCGCCGCCCGGGCGCCCACCGCCTCGGGAACGGCCGACCAGCCCCGCCCAGGGGCGCACATGAGACAAGGAGACACGATGGCACAAGAGTTCCGCATCGAACACGACACCATGGGTGAGGTCAAGGTTCCCGCCGACGCCCTCTACCGCGCCCAGACCCAGCGCGCAGTCGAGAACTTCCCGATCTCGGGCAAAACGCTCGAACGCCAGCACATCGCAGCACTGGCCCAGGTGAAGAAGGCCGCCGCACGCGCCAACGAGGAGCTCGACGTCCTCGACGCGACCCGCTCCAAGGCCATCCAGGCCGCTGCCGATGAGGTCATCGCCGGCGAATACGACGCCCACTTCCCCATCGACGTGTTCCAGACCGGTTCGGGCACCTCCTCGAACATGAACACCAACGAGGTGCTCGCCACCCTGGCGACGAAGGCCCTCGAAGGCGAAGGCGTCGAGGTCCACCCCAACGACCACGTCAACGCCTCGCAGTCCTCCAACGACGTCTTCCCCACCTCGGTCCACGTCGCTGTGACCTCCGCTCTAGTCCACGAGCTCAAGCCGGCGATGGAGAAGCTCGCCGCCAGCATCGAGGCCAAGGCCAAGGAATTCAAGGACATCGTCAAGTCCGGGCGGACCCACCTGATGGACGCCACCCCGGTGACGCTCGGCCAGGAGTTCGGCGGCTACGCCGCGCAGGTCCGCTACGGCATCGAGCGCATCGAGGCCTCGCTGCCGCGCGTGGCCGAGGTCCCACAGGGCGGCACCGCAGTGGGCACCGGCATCAACACCCCCGACGGGTTCTCCTCCCGCGTCGTCGAACTGCTCGCCGAGCAGACCGGTCTGCCGATCACCGAGGCGCGCAACCACTTCGAGGCCCAGGCCAACCGCGACGGACTCATCGAGGTCTCCGGGCAGCTGCGCACGATCGCGTACTCGTACATGAAGATCAACAACGACCTGCGGTGGATGGGCTCGGGACCGAACACCGGCCTGGGCGAGCTGCACATCCCGGACCTGCAGCCCGGCTCGTCGATCATGCCCGGCAAGGTCAACCCGGTCATCTGCGAGGCCGCGATCCAGGCGATGGCCCAGGTCGTCGGCAACGACACGACCGTCGCGCTCTCGAGCACCAACGGCGCCTTCGAGCTCAACGTCGGCATCCCGGTGATGGCCGCCAACCTGCTCGAGTCGATCCGCCTCATCGCCAACATCTCGACTGTCATGGCCGAGAAGATGATCGACGGGCTGACCGCCAATGAGGAGCGCTGCCGATTCCTCGCCGAGGCCTCACCGTCGATCGTCACCCCGCTCAACAAGGTCATCGGCTACGAGGCTGCTGCCAAGATCGCCAAGCACGCCGTGGCCAACAAGATGACCGTCAAGGAGGCCACCATCGACCTCGGCTTCGTCGAGGACGGCTCGATCAGCGAAGAGGACCTCGACAAGGCCCTCGACGTCTCGACGATGATCGGCTCCTACACCTGAGCCGGGAACCCGCATCGACCTGACACCAGACGAGGGCCCGTCTCCCACCGCAATCACCGGTGGGAGACGGGCCCTCGCGTTCGGGTGTGTCGCCTAAGCGACGTAGGAGTCCTCCAGCACTCCGGTGACGAGGTCGGCGATCGCCGAGCGCTCTGCGCGGGTGAGCGTGATGTGGCCGAAGAGCGGGTGTCCCTTGAGCTGTTCGATGACTGCGGCGATGCCGTCATGGCGGCCGACACGCAGGTTGTCGCGCTGGGCGACATCGTGGGCGAGGACGACACGGGAGTTCTGCCCGATGCGTGAGAGTACAGTCAGCAGCACCGTGCGCTCCAGCGACTGGGCCTCATCGACGATGACGAACGCGTCGTGCAGCGACCGGCCGCGGATGTGGGTCAGCGGCAGGATCTCCAGCATGCCGCGGTCGATGACCTCGTCGATGACGTGCTTGGAGACGAGTGCCCCGAGCGTGTCGAAGACCGCCTCGGCCCACGGATTCATCTTCTCCGCCTCGGCACCGGGCAGGTAGCCGAGGTTCTGCCCACCGACGGCATACAGCGGCCTGAAGACCATGATCTTCTTATGCGTGCGCTCCTCCATCACCGCCTGCAGGCCGGCCATGAGCGCCATCGCCGACTTGCCCGTCCCGGCCCGGCCACCCAGGGAGACGATCCCGACATCGGGGTCGAGGAGCATGTCGAGGGCGATGCGCTGCTCAGCCGAGCGGCCGTGCAGGCCGAAGGCATCGCGATCGCCGCGGACGAGTTTGACGGTGTTCGGTGCTGAGACCCGCCCGAGCCCAGACCCGCGCGGTGAGGAGATGACAAGCCCGGTGTTGACGATCTCGTCGGCGACCGCATCGGTGTGCACGACGCCGGAGTCGAACAGCTCGTTCATCTGCGCTTCGTCGAGATCAAGCGTGCTCAGCCCGGTGAAACCGGATTCGGTGGCCTGTTCGGCGAGGTACTCCTCGGTCTTGAGCCCGACCGCTGAGGCCTTGACGCGCATCGGCACGTCCTTGGTGATGACGATGACGTCGTCGCCTTCGGCCTGCAGGTTCCGGGCGACGGCGAGGATGCGGGTGTCGTTCTCGGTGCGGTCGAAGCCCACCGGCATCGTCGAGGCGTCGATGTGGTTGAGTTCGACGCGGATCGATCCGCCGTCGTCGCCGATCGGCAGCGGCTCGTCGAGGCGCCCGAAGTCCTCGCGCAGCTCATCGAGGATGCTGAGTGCGCGCCGGGCGGTGACCCCGAGCTCGGGGTGGTGGCGCTTGGCTTCGAGCTCGCTGACGACGATGAGCGGAATCACCACCTCGTGCTCGGCGAACCGCATCATTGCGTGCGGGTCAGACAGCAGGACCGACGTGTCGAGCACGTACGTGTGGGTGTCGCTTATCGCGGCCATGGGGCTCCCCTATGCATCGTGTGCCGAAGTGCCCCAGCTCAATCCTTCCCCGACGAGTCGAACACTCCGGGTTGGTGTCAGCCAACTGGTTCCAATGTATGAACCCGAAGTCGCCGTTGTGCGCTCCGACACTCCGACGTCTCATGATGCGGAGGTGAATCTCAGATGAATCCGCCTGCCGGATGTCGTCACCGCACCCGAGGCGGTGGCTGGCCCGGCGCGAGAGCCCGAGGCGGCGGCTGGCCCGGCGTGAGAGCTCAGCGCCCGAAGCGGCGGTTGCGGTTGCCGTAGGCGCGCACGGCGCGCAGGAAGTCGGTGCGGCGGAAGTCGGGCCAGTAGGCCTCGCAGAAGTAGAACTCCGAGTACGCCGACTGCCACATCATGAAGCCCGACAGCCGCTGTTCGCCTGAGGAGCGGATGATGAGGTCGGGGTCCGGCTGGCCCTTGGTGTAGAGGTGCTTGGAGATCTCCTCTTCGCTCAGCGCTTCGATGATCTCCTCGATGCTCTCCCCTGCTGCGGCGTGTTCGCGCAGCAGGCACTTGACGGCGTTGACGATCTCCTGCCGGCCGCCGTAGCCGACGGCGACGTTGACGGTCATGCGCTTGTCGCGGCCCTCGGCGTTTGAGCGCTCCTGCGCGTCGGCCAGGCGGGTGCGCAGGGGTTCGGGGATGGTGGCGAGGTCGCCGACGAGCTGGACGGATACGCTCGGCTTGCCGGCGATCTGGTCGACGAGGTCGGAGATGATCTCGGTCAGCGCCGCGACCTCGTCGGCAGACCGGGCGAGGTTCTCCTTCGAAAGCACGTAGAGAGTGACGACCTCGACGCCGAGCTCTTCGCACCAGCCGAGGAATTCGACGATCTTGCCTGCGCCCATCCGGTGTCCGTCAGTGGTGGTCTTGCCGAACTCCTTGGCCCAGCGTCGGTTGCCGTCGGTGATGACCCCGACGTGACGCGGGATCGCGGCAGCGTCATCGCCATGCTCGAGCTGCCGTTTGACCCGGCGGTCGTACAGGCGGTAGAGCCACCCGAGCGGGGATCCGGCCATCGACTCTCCTGAGGTGTTGCGTTGGGTCAGCTGCCCGCAATCGGGGCAGCGCGGCGGTGTCTGACAGGCACTCCCGCGTGCCACCAGCATAACTGTCTGCCCGCGCCGCCCTCGCCTGCTCCCGCCCGGCGAATTCCCAACCGCGGGAACTATCATTGAGGCATGACGTCACGCCTTGCCGAACCTGACCAGCCGCACCGCGATGCTGAGGCGCGCCGTCTTGCATCGAAGCGCACAGCCCAGCCGAACAGTCTCGACCCGAGCCACCCGATGTCACGGGCCTACCGGCTCGCTCTGTCCCGTCGCGGCCGCGCGCTGCGCCACGAACTGGGCAAGCTCGCCGGCCAGGTGCGCCCGTCGTGGCGCGGCTGGATCCACGCAGGCGCCTTCCCGCTCGCCGTGCTCGGCGGCCTGACGCTGGTCATCATCTCCCCGACGATCGTCTCGCGCTTAGGCGGAGCGATCTTCGCGCTCACCGGCATGATGCTCTTCGGCACCTCAGCGCTCTACCATCGCGGCCGTTGGCGGATGCGCATCCGCCTGATCCTGCGCCGCATCGACCACGCCAACATCTTCCTCATCATCGCCGGCACCTACACGCCCTTGGCGATTCTGACCCTGGAGACCCGCCAATGGGTACTCCTGCTGTCGATCATGTGGTCCGGTGCTCTCATCGGCGTGCTGTTCAGGGTGCTGTGGACGACGGCCCCGCGCTGGCTGTTCGTGCCGGTCTACATCGGCATCGGCGTCGCCGGCGTCGGCTACATCCCGGCGATCTGGGAGCACAACCTGGCCGTCGGCATCCTCATCGTCTCCGGCGGCCTGTGCTACATCGCCGGGGCGATCATCTACGCACTCAAGCGGCCGAACCCGCTGCCGCACATTTTCGGCTTCCACGAGATCTTCCACACCTTCACGGTGCTCGGCTACGGCAGCCACCTGGCCGCCCTGCTCATCGCCGCGGTCAACGCCAGCCCCGAACTGCACAGCTGAACAGCCGCTGATGCGAGGTCACGCACCCGCTGCCGAGGCGCGGGTCCCGTTCCCGAGGTGCGGGTCCCGTTCCCGAGGTGGGCTCTGGCGCCGGGGGCACGGGCGGAGTTCAGGTCAGGGGCGTGACGTGTCCTCGCCGGGCATCTCTGCTCCCGGCTCTGCGGTGCCGGTCTCACCGGCGGCCGGCTCCTCGGTGACGAAGGAGTCATTGGCCTCTGCGGTATGGGTCTCCGGCTGGTAGCGGCGCTTCTGGTCCGTGGCCATCGGGATCGGGTACGCGTCCACGGCCCGGTCCTTGGCACGCACCCGGCGCACGCGGCGCAGCGCATCGCGGATGAGAAAGATCGTCACGACTGCCAGGGCGAAGACCGCCAGGAAGCCGATCGTGCCCGGGGTGACGATCGAGGGATCCGGGTAGCGGACGTCCTCGGTCGGGGCGGGGCTGGCAGCCAGCAGCATGAGCATCAGACGTTCTCCTTCTCAGCCGGGGTCTGCCCGGCACTGGGCACCGCTGCGCGGGTTTCGACGTAGGGCTCCAGCAGTCCCGCATCCGGGATGCGGCGGCCGTCGTCGCGGGTGACACCTGCGAACAGGTCGGATTCGAGGAAGTCGCTGCCGCGGTCCAGCGGCTCGCGGCCGGTGTTGTCGATGGCGAGTTCGAACTCCTCGGTCGGCCAGAAGGTCTTGGCGATCTTCCGGGCCTCGGAGAAGAAGCCGCCCTTCGGGTCGATCTGGGTGGCATGCGACAGCAGCGCCCGGTCCGAGCGCTCCAGCATCTGCCCGCATGCGATCCGGGCGGTCAGCCAGCTGTTGCGCTCCCCATCGCGGGAGCGGTACTTCTCCAGCATGTCCGCAAACGGCGAATCATGACCCTCGGCGGTCATCTTCTCGTGGATGGCCAGCCACTTCCGCGGCGAGAGGTCCATGTTGTAGTAGACCTTCTGCACCTGCCACGGCTCCCCGAGCTCGGGGTTGACCGCCGCGTCGGCGGCCTGCTCGACAGCAGTCATCGACACGATGTGGTTCTTGATGTGGTCCGGATGCGGGTAGCCGCCCCGCTCGTCATAGGTGGTGAGCACGTGCGGGCGGAAGCTGCGGATGAGGTGCACGAGCGGACGGGCCGCAACATCGGTGGGCACCTGATAGAACGACCCGTGCGGAGTCTCGGTGGCCGGGTCGCCTTCGGGCAGGCCGGAGTCGACGAACCCGATCCAGCGGTGCTCAGCACCCAGCTCCTCGGCGGCGGCGGCCATCTCATCGCGGCGCAGCCCGGCGATGTCGCGGCGGGCGGCCGGGCTGTTGAGCAGGGCGGGGTTGAGGATGTCGCCGGCTTCACCGCCGGTCATCGTCGCGATCATCACCCGGGCGCCGAGCGAGGTGTACAGCGCGGTGGTGGCAGCGCCCTTCGATGACTCATCATCGGGATGCGCGTGCACGGCGAGCATGCGCAGGCCGTGGAAGGGCCGACCGGACGAAACGGACATAGACGTGGGAACCTCTCACAGGACAGCCCGGGGCACTGCCGCGGGCAGGGTGCGGACTAGACTATAGGTTAGTAGCCCTGACCGCTCGGGACGAATCCGGCCGGCAGAAAGGACCGCATGCCCCAGGACCACCGAGGCACCGGCAGCCCAGCCGGCGCCGTCGGCCGCCGCACCGCCGTCGCCGACCGCTACGGTTCCCGTTCACGCCTGCCGCACAGCCGCGCCCACGCGACCGGCGCCTCGGGTTCGGGGAAGCAGCCGTGGATCATCGCCGCGCTGGGCGCTGCGCTGGCGGTCCTGATCGGTCTGGCCGCCTGGTTCGCCTTCGCCCCGGCCCGTGTGCCCGACACCCCGAAGACCGTCAGCTACGACGTCGTCGATGCTTCGCTGACGGTCACCCGGTTCTCGATCGTGCCCGATGAGTCCCGTGATATCGAATGCGCGGTGCAGGCGACGAACCTGCAGGAAGCGGTCGTCGGGTTCCGCGAGGTCACGATCCCGGCACGCGCCGGGACGTCGACCTCGGACCCCGTGCAGCTCGACGTCGATATTCGCACAACCCAGCTTGCTGCCAGCGGACACGTGGAATCCTGCTGGTATGTGAGTTAGACTAGGCAGTCAATCCGATTCCCGGTCACCTGCGGGTGTCCGGGAATTCTCATTGTCCGGTGTCCGGTTGGGCACGCATCCGCCGCTGACGGCATCCGGTTCGTCTGCGGCATCGTGTTGAGGAGATGAATATGACCGAGGAGACCACAGCCGAAGAGACCTGGCTCAGCCAGGAGGCATTCGACCGGCTGACCGAGGAGCTCGAGCACCTCAGCGGGCCCGGTCGTGCCGAGATCGCCGAGCGCATCGAAGCCGCGCGCGATGAGGGCGACCTGCGCGAGAACGGCGGCTACCACGCCGCTCGCGAGGAGCAGGGCAAGAACGAGGCCCGGATCCGCCAGCTCGAGCACCTGCTGCGCCACGCCAAGGTCGGCGAGGCCGACACCGACACGACGAAGGTGGCCCCCGGCAAGATCGTCGTCGTGAAGATGAACGGCAAGGAGATGCGCTTCCTGCTCGGCTCACGCGAGATCGCGATGGACGACTCGATCAACGTCTTCTCCGAGCAGTCTCCGCTCGGCGCGGCGGTCAACGGCTGCAAGGTCGGCGACGAGGCCAGCTACGAGGCGCCCAACGGCAAGGAGATGACCGTCAAGATCACCGGTGTGGAGGCCTACACCGGCTGAGCCACCCCGGCTGATGCAAAGGGGCGGGCCCGCATGCAGCGGGCCCGCCCCTTCTTCATGTCCGCAGCCGTGCCGCGCCGGGAGGCTCAGTCGTCGGTGCGCCGCTCATTGCCCGCGCCCGAGGCGGTCGACCCGTTGGCCTGGCCGGAGGGCTCGGCGGTCTCGGTCGGGTCGCCCTCGGCGACGTCGGGAGCCAGCGGCGAATCTTCTTCGTCGTGTTCGAGCTGCGGGGAGGTCCTGCCGTCCTCATCGTCGGGTTGGTGTTCCTGTTTGGCCTTGCCGTCTTTGGCGTAGACGTCTTCTCCTGCGAGGTAGAGGACGATCGTGTTGAGCACGGCGATGACCGGCACGGCGAAGAGCGCCCCGACGATGCCGTACAGGGTCGCACCGGCGGCCACCGCGAGCACGACGGCCAGCGGGTGGACGGAGACGGCCTTGCCCATGATGAACGGCTGGAGCACATTGCCCTCCAGCTGCTGGACGGCCAGCACGACGAGCGTCATGATGATCGCCGCGACCAGGCCCTTGGAGACGAGTGCGACGATGACGGCGATGATGCCGGTCACGACCGCACCGACGATCGGCACGAAGGAGCCGAGGAAGACGAGCACCGTGAGCGGGAAGACGAGCGGGATGCCGATGAAGAAGGCACCGATGCCGATGCCGATCGCGTCGACGCCGGCGACGATCACCTGCACCCGGACGTACTGCACGAGCGACTGCCAGCCGCGCAGGCCGGCGCCCTCAGCGCGGCCGCGGGCGCGGCGCGGGAGCATCCCAATGAACCAGGAGAAGATCTTGCGGCCGTCGTAGAGGAAGAAGAAGGCGGTGAACAGGGTGAGGATGAGGCCAGTGAAGAAGCTGCCGACCGACATCGCGGCACCGGCGACGCCGCCGAGGATCTGGCCGGAGCGCTCTTCGAGCATCGCCATGCCCTTGTTCAGGGTGTCGTCGATGGCCACAGAGATCCGCGAGGAGTCGATGCCGAACGGGTTGTGCTGCAGCCAGTCGGCGATCGCGCGGATACCGGCCACGACCTGCCCGGTCAGCTCGCCCATGCCGACGACGATCTGCTGGCCGACAAGCGTCAGCAGGCCGAGCACCAGGACGATGAAGCCGACGAACGTGACACCAGCTGCCGCCCCGCGCTTCCAGCCGTGGCGCATGAGGAAGTTCGACAACGGCGAGATGAGTGCGGTGATGAGCAGCGCGATGAGGGCTGGCAGCAGGATGACGGAGATCTTCGACAGCAGCCAGTAGGCGACGCCGATCGCGGCCAGCACGATGAGGAACCGCCACGACCAGGCGGCGGCCAGGCGCATCGGCAGAGACACGAACGGCTCGTACGCTCCGCGCCCCTTCTCCTCCTCGGTGGGCTCGTGGGCTGGCACCTCGATGTAGGCGGGGACAGGCGGCGACGCGGTGAAGGACCCCGTCGGGGTCTGCGCGGCCTGCTCGCGGCGGGACCGGAATCCCTGCCAGGCGTTGCGCAGCCGCCCGGGGATGCGTTGCTGAGAGTTCTCTGGCATGAGGCCAGCTTAGCGCTTCACCATCTGAATCAGCGCGCATCTGGGCCGAAGCTCTGCCATCGGTTCGAGGCACTAGACTCGTCCGGGACGAGGGAAGGAAGTTCATGCAGCGACGAACCGCGACCGCACTGGGGTTTGGATTGGCCATGCCCACGGCTTTCGCCGCCGGTGTCTACGGACTCATGCGGCTGCAGTCGATGCGGCTGCGCCAGGCCTTCGACGACGACGTCGCCGCGGCCGCTGTCCCCCAGCAGTCCCGGCTCGTCGACCTGAGCGCTCCGCACAGCCGGGCGCTCGAAGACGTCGACGGTGACACCGAGCATCTGCCGGCTCTGGCCGTCATCGGCGACTCCTGGCTGGCCGGCATTGCCGTCGGCCGGCGCCGCCGCACCCCAGCGATGCTCATCGCCCGCGGGCTGGCGGCCCTGACCGGCCGGCCGGTGCGGCTGCGCTCGACCGCGCAGGCCGGTGCGCGAGCCGATGACATCCTCACCCAGGTCAACTCGATCCTGGCCGATCCGCTGCTGCGCCGCTCACGCATCGGCGAACAGCCGCCGCGGTTTGCCGTCATCGCGATGGGCAGCGCCGATGTCATCCACCCGATCACCGGTTCGATCGGCCTGCCGGTGCTCACCACCGCGCTCAACCGGCTGCAGCGCGAAGGCGGTTACACCGTCATCGTGCTCACGTGCCCCAACCTCGGCAGCCTGCCAGGCATCCCGCAGCCGCTGCGCACCCAGCTGCGCCGCTCCTCACGCGTGCTCGCCGGCTCGCAGTGGATGCTCGCCGTCTCCGCCGGGGCGATCCCGATGTCGCTCAACACGGTGCTGTCGGGCACGACGAAGCAGTCCCTCATCCGCTCCGACGGCCGCTTCCCCACCCCGCTCGGCTACGCGCAGCTGGCCACCGCTGTCATCCAGCGCATCACCGTCGACCTCGACCTGCCCCATGATGTCGAGGAGAATCCTGAGACCCGCCCGCACTGGCCGGCGGAGCTGACCGACGGCGACCCGCGTCCTGAGGACGAGGAGACCGAGCCGCAGCAGCCTGCTGCCCCGACTGCTGTGCCCAGTGCTGCCAACCCGAATACCGAGGAGGCCCGCCCGTGAGCGCTGTCATTCTCGCCTCCGGATCCCCGTCGCGGTATGCGACCCTGACGACGGCCGGCATCACCCCGCAGGTCATCGTCTCCCACGTCGACGAGGCGGCCGTCCAGGACCAGCACCCCACTGCCTCGGTCGCGGAGCTGGCCGGCGTGCTCGCCGAGGCCAAGGGCCGTGACGTCCTGGGCCGCATCACCGCACGCAACGCCGGGCTGCTCGCCGGTGCGCCGGATCGGCCGCAGGTGCTCATCGCTGCCGATTCGATACTCGAACTCGACGGCCAGCCGGTCGGCAAGCCCCACACACCTGAGCGCACCCGCGAGGTGTGGCAGCAGATGGGCGGACGCACCGCGCACCTGCACACCGGCCATTTCCTCGCCCGCCTCGACCCGACCGGTGACGGCTGGCAGGTCGCCGGCACACGGGCACAGACGGCGTCGACGACGATCCACACCGCAGCGCTGTCCGATGCGGAGATCGACGCCTACATCGCCACCGCCGAACCTTTCGAGGTCGCCGGCGCGCTGACGATCGACGGTTTCGGCGGCGCCTTCGTCACCGGCATCGAAGGCGATCACCACAACGTCATCGGGCTCAGCCTCCCTTTGGCGCGCACGCTTGTCGGCGAGCTCGGGCTGGCCTGGCATGAGCTGTGGGATGTCAGCGCCGATGCCGCAGGTCACACCGGTGACGACGCGCTCGGTGCCGGTTGAGAATTTCGCCCACCGATTTTGTCGATAGTCCACAACGCTTTGGCACTGGTCTCTAGATTGATACCGTTCACCCGTTTCATGCCCAGGAGACCAGATGACCGAGCCCATGCGGCAGTACTCCGCAACCGTGGAGCACCGCCCCATCGAGCGGGTCTTCATCGCCAACCGCGGTGAGATCGCGCTGCGCATCATCCGCGCCTGTCACGACCTCGGACTCGAAGCCGTCGCCGTGTACACCAAGCCCGATGCCAACGCCGATTTCGTCCGCCTGGCCGACGACGCCTGGGCCCTCGACGGCGCCGGCCCGGCCGAAACGTACCTCAGCATCGAGAAGATGATCGACGCCGCCCAACGCGCCGGCGCCGACGCCATCCACCCCGGCTACGGTTACCTCGCCGAGAGCCCGGACTTCGCGCAGGCGGTGCTCGATGCCGGTCTCGTGTGGGTCGGTCCTCCCCCGCAGGCCATCGACCGGCTCGGTGACAAGTCCGGTGCCCGTGCCGTCGCCGAGGCGGCAGGCGCGCCGATCACGAAGGGCTCCGACGGTGCCGTCGACGACATCGACGACGCGCTGGCGATCGCTGAGAAGATCGGCTACCCGATCGCGGTCAAGGCCGTCTACGGCGGCGGCGGGCGCGGCTTCCGCACGGCGGCCAGCGCGGCCGAGCTGCCCGATGCGCTCGCCGGTGCTTCCCGTGAGGCGCTCTCGGCGTTCGGGCGCGGTGAGTGCCTGCTCGAGCAGCAGATCGTCAATCCGCGCCACATCGAGACCCAGTGCATGGTCGACGGCAACGGCCGCGTGCTCGTCGCCTCGACCCGTGACTGCACGCTACAGCGCCGCAACCAGAAGATCATCGAAGAGGCCCCGGCGCCGTTCCTCACCGACGAGCAGATCGCCACGGTCACTCAGGCCTCGAAGGACATCCTCAGCGAGGTCGGCTACGTCGGCGCCGCGACGTGTGAGTTCCTGCTCGGCGAGGGCGGGACGCTGACCTTCATGGAGGTCAACGCCCGCATCCAGGTCGAGCACACCGTGACCGAAGAGGTCACCGGTGTCGATCTGCTCGCCTGGCAGCTGCGCATCGCCGCCGGCGAGAGCCTGCCTGAGGAGTTCCCGGCTCCGCGCGGTCACTCGATCCAGTTCCGCATCAACGCTGAGGACGCGCGCCTGAACTTCTTCCCGGCCACCGGGCGGATCGGCCGCTACATCGAGCCGGCCGGTCCCGGCGTGCGCGTCGACTCCGGCGTGCACCACGGCATTGAGGTCGGAGTCGACTTCGACCCGATGCTCGCCAAGCTCATCGTCACCGGAGAGGACCGCGCACACGCACTCGCCCGCGCCCGCCGTGCGCTCGGCGAGTACACCCTCGACGGTGTCAAGACGCTGCTGCCGCTGCACCGGCGGCTGGTGAACGAACCGGCCTTCGCCGAGGACTTCAGCGTCTCCACCCACTGGCTGCAGCAGACATACATGCCGACATTCGACGATCCGGAGGATCCCATGGCACAGCAGACGCAGGACGGCAGCGACGTCATCGACATCGTCGTCGAGGTCGAAGGCCACCGGCTGACGGTCAAGGTGCCGGCCGAGCTGGCCCGCCCGGCGCAGGCCGGCGCCCGCCCCCGCAAGGGCCGGCTGCGCCGCCGCGGCTCCAGCCGCACCGACAACGCCTCAGCGCTGACCGCACCGATGCAGGGCACGATCGTGTCCGTCGATGTCGAGCCCGGTGCTGTCGTCGAGACCGGTGACACGCTGGCCGTCATTGAGGCGATGAAGATGGAGCAGCCGCTCAAGGCGTCGCGTCCCGCCACCGTGTCGAAGATCGCCGTCGAGGCCGGCTCGGCCGTCAAGGCCGGCACCGTGCTCATCGAGTTCGAGGACTGAGCCGCGCACAGCCGCAGGTCAGCGGGCCGGCTTCAGGCAGACCTAGACGAAAGTCGTAGTCGACTGCACCAAAGTCCAATTGTGCCGACTCGGTGCGCATGAGATAGTGAGTCTGCCGGTGACGCCAGCTCCCGATCCCCCGAAACACAGCTGCGGGTGCACTCGAATCGAGTGCACCCGCAGTCGTGTATTCAGCCGCCGGTCCTGCCCGGCAGGCACCGGCTGTGCCGGCTGGCTCAGCTGGCGTGGTGATGCAGCTTGCGCGCCGCCTCGGTGATGGAGCCCGACAGCGAGGGGTAGACGGTGAAGCTGGAGGCCAGCTGGTCGACGGTCAGCCGGTTCTCCACGGCCAGGGTGATCGGCAGGATGAGCTCACTGGCCTTCGGACCGACGACAACACCGCCGAGGATCGAACCGGAGCCGCGGCGGGAGAAGATCTTGACGAAGCCGTCGCTGATCTCCTGCATCTTCGCCCGTGCGTTCGTGCTCAGCGGCTGGGTGACGCAGTCGATCTCCTTGCGGTCCTCCTCGAAGTCCTTCTGGGAGAAGCCGACGGTGGCGATCTCCGGGCTGGTGAAGATGTTCGAGGCGACATTGCGCAGCTTGAGGGGAGCAACGGCATCGCCGAGGGCGTGCCACATCGCGATTCGGCCCTGCATCGCGGCCACCGAGGCCAGCGGCATGACCGAGGTGCAGTCACCGGCGGCGTAGATGCCCGGCCGGGAGGTGCGCGAGACGCCGTCGACGACGACGTGCCCGGAGTCCTCCAGCTGCACGCCGGCCGATTCGAGACCGAGGTCCTTGGTGTTCGGGATCGAGCCGACGGCCATGAGGCAGTGGCTGGCATTGACCTTGCGCCCGTCGTCAAGGGTGACGAGCACACCGTCGTCGGTGCGCGTGACCGATTCGGCACGCGAACGGGAGAGCACGTTCATGCCGCGGGAGCGGAACGCCTTCTCCAGCACATCGGCAGCATCCTTGTCCTCGCCGGGCAGCACCCGGTCCCGGGAGGATACGAGCGTGACCTTCGAACCGAGAGCATGGTAGGCGGAGGCGAACTCAGCACCGGTGACACCGGAGCCGACGACGACGAGGTGCTCAGGCAGCTCGTCGAGGTCGTAGAGCTGCGTCCACGTCAGGATCCGCTCACCGTCGGGCTGGGCGCTCGGCAGCTCGCGCGGGTGCGCGCCGACGCAGATGAGGACGACATCGGCTTCGAGTTCGTACTCGTTGCCCTCCTCCTCGACGACGTGGACGGTGTGCCGGCCCGACATCCGGGCCGTTCCCTTGATCGCCTTGACGCCGGCGGCCACAAGCCCGTCGTAGATGTCGGTCGCCTGAGCGTTGGCCAGGTGCTTGATCCGCTTGTTGATGGTGTCGAGGTCGGCGCGGGCGGCGCCGCGTTCGATCGCAGCGGGCTCACCGTCCTCGGTGCCGCGCAGGCGGATGCCCAGCGGCCCGGAGACCTCGATCTGGCCCATGAGCTCGGCGGTGGCGATGAGGGTCTTCGACGGCACGACATCGGTGAGCACCGCAGATCCGCCGCAGCGGTTGCGTTCGATGAGCATGACATCGGCGCCGAGCTGGCCGGCGACGAGTGCGGCCTCGTAGCCGCCGGGACCACCGCCGATGATGACGACGCGGTTCTGGGAGGGATCAAGTACGTTCTTCACAGTCTCATTCTCTCAGCGGCAGGCAAGTCGATGGCATGACAGCGGCGGCGCTGCGGCCGCCCTGTCGTTCGCTTCCCATCCTAGTGGCTGGGCCACCGGCTGCCCTAAGCGGCCTGGCGGCCCGCGGCAGTCTCGACCGCCTCGGGCACGGGCGTGTGGCTCACGCGCAGTGCCCGCAGGGCCCCGAGGATCGCGACGAGGTCGACGCCCTCCTGCAGGATCGCGCCGACGACCGCGGGCAGGTAGCCGAGGGCTGCGACGATCATGAACCCGATCGAGATCGCGATGCCCAGCCAGATGCTCTGCAGCGCGATGCGCACGGTGCGCTGGGAGATCTCGATGACATAGGCGACGTTGGCGATATCGTCCTGGGTGATGACCGCCGAGGCCGATTCGCTGGCCGCACTCGCCCCGCGCGCACCGAGTGCAATGCCGACATCTGCGGCGGCGAGCACCGGGGCGTCGTTGACGCCGTCGCCGACCATGAGCACCGGCCGGTTGCGCATCGAGGCCAGGTGCTCGACCTTCGTCTGCGGGGTGCAGCCAGCTTCGATCTCGTCGATGCCGACCTCACCGGCGATCGCCCGGGCGGTGGCGGCGTTGTCGCCGGTGAGCATCGCGATGTCGGTGACGCCGAGCTCGTGCAGCCGGGCGACGGTGCCGGCGGCGGTGGCGCGCAGCTCATCGGCGAGGATGATGATGCCGGCCAGGTCGCTGCCGTGGGAGACGTAGACGAAGGTCTCCCCGGGTGCCAGCTCGGCCGGTTCGAGGGGGCCTGCGACCTCTTCGATGTAGGTGATCTTGCCGACCCGCACCTCGGTGCCGTCGGCCAGGTGGGCGCGCACGCCGTTGGTCGCTGTCTCGTCGGCGCCTGCCACCTCGGGCAGGGTCAGCCCGCGCTCGGTGGCCACCGCGCCGATCGACTGGGCGAAGGCGTGCAGCGAGAATTGCTCGGCCGCGGCAGCCAGGGCGATGAGCTCGTCTTCGCTGTGTGTGCCGGGGATGACGCGGCGGACCTCAGGGTTGCCGCGGGTGAGCGTGCCGGTCTTGTCGAGGGCGGCGGACTGGACGCGGGCGAGCGTTTCGAGCGCGCCGCCGTTCTTGATGATGACGCCGATCTGCGCAGCCCGGCTCATCCCGCCCATGAACGCGACCGGGGCGGCGATGAGCAGCGGGCAGGGGGTGGCGACGACGAGGACCTCGGCGAACCGGGTGGGGTTGCCGCTGATGAACCAGGCGAAGGCGGCGATCGCCAGGGACACGATCGTGAACGGCACCGCGTAGCGGTCGGCCAGTCGCACCATCGGGGCCTGGGATTCGACGGCCTCGCGCACGAGCTTGACGATCGAGCCGTACTGGGAGTCCGCCGAGGTGGCCGTCGCCTGCATGCGGAAGGCGCGGGTCTCGTTGACCGTGCCCGAGGCGAGGGTGTCCCCGGTCCTGAAGGTCACCGGCAGCGGTTCGCCGGTCATCGCAGACGCGTCGATGGTCGCCGATGCGTCGAGCAGGGTGCCGTCGACCGGCAGCGTCTCATTCGGGCGGACGACGAGGATGTCGCCGATGGCGACCTCGTCGACCCGGATCTGGGTGAGCTGGCCGTCAGCGCCCTCCCGGTTGGCGAACTGCGGGGCGCGGCTGATGAGCGCATCGAGTTCGCGCCCGGCCCGGCCGGCGGCCATCTCCTCGAGCGCTTCGCCGCCGGTGAGCATGAGGACGATGATGAGGCCGGCGACGTATTCGCCGACGAGCACGGTGGCGACCATCGCGACGACGGCCAGGATGTCGAGGCCCCACTTGCCGGCCATGATGTCCTTGACCATGTCCCAGGCGGTGATGAGCACGACGATGCCGATGACGCTCGTCGCCAGGATCTGGGCGGCGCCGGGCAACCCTGAGGCGAGCAGGACGAGCGTCGTCGCCAAGGCGACGACGGCCAGCCCGGCGAGCGGGTAGCGGCGCAGAGCACGGATGAAAGCCATACGGCCATCATGCCCAACGGCGCCGCCGGCGGCTAGGAAGGCGCGGACAACCTTCGTTCGCCGGAAAAGGGGGAGGCTGGTTCAGCCGATCGTCTCGGTGAGCACGTCTGCGGGGCGTACGATGCGGCCCTGTTGTCGGTGCGCGGCTGAGAGTTCGGAGTAGGAGGCGGCGTTGGTGCGGATGTGTTCGATGTTCTCCGCGGTCAGTTCGCGGCGGACCTTCGCCGGCATCCCTGCCACCAGGGAGCCGGAGGGGACCTCCATGCCTTCGAGGACGAGGGCGCCGGCTGCCACGAGGGTCTCGGAGCCGATGACGCATTCGTTGAGCAGGGTTGCGCCCATGCCGATGAGGCAGTCGTCGCCGACGGTGCAGCCGTGCACGAGCGCGCGGTGGCCGACCGACACGCGGGCGCCGACGGTGACCGGTCGGCCGGGATCGGAGTGCATGACGGAGTTGTCCTGCACATTGGTCCCGTCACCGATCGTGATAGGGCTTGATTCGGCGCGCAGCACGGTGCCGTAGTAGATGCTGCTGCCGGCCCCGAGGCGGACGTCGCCGATGAGCGTGACGCCGGGTGCGACGAAGGCAGTGGGGTGGATCTGCGGCTTGAGATCGCCGATGGCAATGATGCGCACGTCGCGCAGGTCGCTGATGTTCTCCATGTCCTCAGCCAAGCAGAACGGTGCGAAGCGGGCAAGGCTGAGGATCGATTTGCGATGCTGCGGCAGACCCCGCAGAATAAAAGATTGTCGGTGATTTCACACTTCGACCCTCTTGTGCTGTCCTGTCTCATATGTGAATCTGGTTGACATAGCGACCACTTGCTGTCGCCAGCCTGCTGTGTGCCGATCTGGGCCCACCAGCTCCCCGGGCTCCGGCGACCTCCGCTCCAGGAAAGGACACCATGGATTGGCGCCATCGCGCGGCTTGCCTCAATGAGGATCCCGAACTCTTCTTCCCCATCGGCAACACCGGCCCTGCGCTCCTGCAGATCGAAGAGGCCAAAAGTGTCTGCCGCCGCTGCGAAGTCGCCGAGATCTGCCTGCAGTGGGCACTCGAATCCGGCCAGGACGCCGGAGTCTGGGGCGGCATGAGCGAAGATGAGCGCCGCGCCCTCAAGCGCCGCGCCGCCCGCGCCCGCCGCGCCGGCTGACGCACTGCCCGCCGGTCAGAACCGGCACCTCGACAGACATGACAGCAGCGCCCGCCGTTCATCTACGGCGGGCGCTGCTGTATGTTCACTCAGCGGTCGCGGCCGAGCGGCACGTCGATGATGACCTCGGTGCCGCCTCCCCGGCGGGCCTGCCAGGTGATCTCCCCACCGAGGTCGGTGGAGACGAGCGTCTTGACGATCTGGGTGCCGAGTCCGCTGCCGGGCCCCTGTTCCTCCGGCAGGCCGACGCCGTCATCGGCGACGGTGACGCGCAGCCGGTTGCCGACGCGTTCGGGTTCGACCCACACGGTGGCCTGCAGGCGCTCATCGGTCTCTGGCTTCTTCAGGTCGAGCGGGAACCCGTGCTCGACGGCATTGGTCACCAGCTCGGTGAGTGCCAGTGCCAGGGACGTCGCATCGACTGAGGAGATCTTGCCGAAGCTGGCGGTGCGCTGCATCGTGATCTCCACGTGCGGGCTGGCGAGCTCGGGGGTGAGTTTGAGGCCCTTGTCGACGATCTCATCGAAGTCGACCTCGCTGTCAAGGCCCTGACTGAGCACATCGTGGACGACGGCGATGATCGACACGCGGCGCGTCGCCTCCTCCAGCGCACCCTTCGCCTCGGCCGACGAGATGCGGCGGGTCTGCAGGCGCAGCAGCGCTGCGACTGTCTGCAGATTGTTCTTCACCCGGTGGTGCATCTCGCGGATCATCGCATCGCGGCCGAGTAGCTGCCGGTCGCGGCGGCGGATCTCGGAGACATCGCGCAGCAGGATCGCCGCACCGATCCGGTTGCCGGAACGAGTGAACGGGATCGCGCGTAAGGTCACGATGACGCTGCCGGATTCGACCTCTGTGCTCCACGGTGCCCGCCCGGTGAGCACCACCGGCAGTGTCTCATCGACTGGCCGGAGCTGCTCGACGAGCCCGGCGACGACCTCGTTGAGGTAGCGGCCCTCCAGTTCGTCATCGTGGCCGAGGCGGTGGAGGACGGAGATGCCGTTGGGCGAGGCATAGCGCACCCGCCCCTCGCGGTTGAGCACGACTATCCCGTCACCGACGCGGGAGTCGCCGTGGTGGCCGGCGGCATCGTCGTCGAGGTTGGGGTAGTCGCCCTCGGCGATCATCGTCAGCAGCATCGAGGCGCACGCCCGGTAGTTGCGCTCCAGCCGCGATGACACGCTGCGGCGCAGCTCCTCGGTGTGCCGGGTGAGCACAGCGATGATCCGGCCCTCGCGCACGACCGGCACCACCTCGGCACCGGCGATCGGAGCGCTGGAATCGTGGATCTCGTCCTGGCCGGGAGCGATGATGATCTCCTGGCTGTCCCACGCCCGCTGCATGAGCTCTGTTTCGATGCCGGCGCTGATGAGCCCGACGACGTCCTCGGGGTAGGCGGTCGCCCCGGTGGTCGGCCGGCAGTGGGCGGCCACCCGGAACCGGCCCGGCGCCTCGGTGGCGGGAACCCACAGCAGCAGGTCGGCGAACGACAAGTCAGCCAGCAGCTGCCAGTCGCCGACGAGCGTGTGGAGCCACTCGAGATCCCGCCCGTCGGTGAAGTCCTCGGTGGCGTCGATGTCGCTGTGCGGGTGCATCGTCTTCTCCCCGGGCTCAGCTCTCCTCTGACTGCCAGACTGTCGAGCGGACGATGCCGCGCATCATGCGCAGCAGCACCGACAGCGGCGTCTGGGTGACGGTGTCGAGCTGGCGGATCTCATCGATCGTCTCGAGCACCTGGCCCAGCGATGCCTCGTTGTTCTCACGCCACTGGGCGATGCGGTGCTGGGCGCGCTCGGCTGGGGTCGCCCCCTCCGCCTCGGTCGCCGAGAGCACGGTGAGCACGACGGCGAAGACGGCCTGGTAGTAGTCATCGCGCATCGCACCGCGAGCCAGCGCCGACCAGCGGTCGGAGCGGTCGAGTTCGCCGATGAGCTGCAGCAGCTCGGCACCGGAGAGCAGGTCGGTGACCTGGTAGTACACCTCGGCGACGTCCTCGCCGTGGATGCTGAGCCGGTTGGCGATCTGGGCGACGTCGAGCAGCGCGAACTCGTCGAGCAGCGCCGCCGCCCGGTAGGCGACCGATTCCGGCACGCCTTCGGCGATGAACGCCTGGGCGTTGGACTCCAGCTCGCGGGCGTCGGTGCCTTCGAGCAGTTGCGGGACCTGCGGGCGCAGCTGTTCGAGGATCGAGCCGTAGCGCTCGATGCCCGAGGGCACGTCGAGGTGCGTCGGCGCCTGGTGGACGAGCCACCGGGAGGCGCGGTCGAGCAGCCGCACGTAGCCGTGCTGGAGTTTGACCTGGACGCTGGAGTCGACGACGTTGTCGAGTGCGCAGATGTCGTCGAAGTGGCTGTCGAGGTCGAAGATCTCGCTGACGACGGTGAAGACGCGGGCGATCTGCGGGATCGTCGCACCGGTCTCCTCGACCATCCGGAAGATGTACGTCAGTCCGCCGCGGTCGACCATCCGGTTGACGAGGCGTGCGGTGGCGATCTGGCGGCGCAGCGGATGCTCGGCGAAGTGCTCGCCGAAGCGCTCGGCGAGGCTGGCCGGGAAGTAGGCGAGCAGGTGCTCGTTGGTCCACTCCTCGTCCGGCACGTCGCTGTCGAGGATCGCATCAGCGGCGTTCATCTTGACGTAGGCCAGCAGCACGGCCAGTTCCGGCGAGGTCAGTCCCCCGCCGGTCGAGGTGCGGTTGGCCAGCTGCTTGGTCGTCGGCAGGAACTCGACGGCCCGGTCGAGGTCGGCGTTGCGCTCCAGGTAGCGCATGAGGCGGCGGTGGGTGCCGGACATGACGTCGGCGCCGTCGCGGGCCTCACCGAGGAGGACGTTCTGGCTGTAGTTGTTCGCCAGCACCTTGTCGGCGACCTCGTCGGTCATCGACAGCAGCACGTCGACGCGCTCATCAGAGCTGAAGGCCCCGTTCTTGATGAGGGTGTCGAGCAGCAGCTTGATGTTGACTTCCTGGTCAGAGGAGTCGACACCGGCGGAGTTGTCGACGGCGTCGGTGTTGATCTTGACGCCGCCGAGTGCCGCCTCGACGCGGCCGAGCTGGGTGGCGCCGAGGTTGCCGCCCTCGCCGACGACGCGCACGCGCAGGTCGGCGCCGTCGACGCGGATCGCGTCGTTGGCCTTGTCGCCGACGTCAGCGGCGGTCTCCTGGGAGGACTTGATGTAGGTGCCGATGCCGCCGTTGTACAGCAGGTCGACCGGTGCGGTCAGGATGCCGCGGATGAGGTCATTGGGCCGGTACTGGCCGGGGCTCATGCCGAGCCGCTTGGCGGCCTGTTCGCTCAGCCGCACCGACTTCGACGAGCGGGGGTAGACGCCGCCGCCGGCGGAGATGAGCTCCGGGTTGTAGTCCTGCCATGAGGAGCGCGGCAGCTCGAAGAGCCGGCGCCGTTCAGCGAACGACTGGGCCGGATCCGGGTCCGGGTCGATGAAGATGTCGCGGTGGTCGAAGGCGGCGACGAGCTTGATGTGCTCGCTGCGCTGCATGCCGTTGCCGAACACGTCACCGCTCATATCGCCGATGCCCACGACGGTGAAGTCATCGGTGGCGGTGTTGACGCTGAGTTCGCGGAAGTGGCGTTCGACGGACTTCCAGGCACCACGGGAGGTGATGGCCATCGCCTTGTGGTCGTAGCCGACCGAGCCGCCGGAGGCGAACGCGTCGCCGAGCCAGAAGCTGCGGCTGGTGGCGATCCCGTTGGCGACGTCGGAGAACCGGGCGGTGCCCTTGTCGGCTGCGACGACGAGGTAGGAGTCGTCGTCATCGTGGATGACGGTCCGCTCGGGGTGGACGACGACATTGCCCTCGGGGGTGTATTCGAGGTTGTCGGTGACGTCGAGCAGGGAGTTGATGAACACCTCGTAGGCGGCCTGTCCGGCTGCCTGCCACGCATCGCGATCCTGTGCCGGGTCCGGCAGCTGCTTCGGCACGAATCCGCCCTTGGCGCCGGTGGGCACGATGAGCGCGTTCTTCACCATCTGCGCCTTGACGAGTCCGAGCACCTCGGTGCGGAAGTCATCGCGGCGATCCGACCAGCGCAGGCCGCCGCGGGCGACCTTGCCGAAGCGCAGGTGCACGCCTTCGACCTCAGGTGAGTACACCCACATCTCGTAGGCCGGCTTGGGCTTGGGTACGAAGTCGAGCTGCGGGGGCAGGATCTTGTACACCGCAGCCCGGGGCAGCGAGCCGTCCTCGGGCTGGAAGACGTTGGTGCGGACGGTCGCGTCGATGAGTGAGAGCACTGCCCGCAGCACACGGTCGGCATCGAGGCTGGTGACCTCCGACAGTGCCTGCTCGATGCGGTGGTGGATCTGGGCGATGTGCTCCTCACGCGTCCCGACGGCCGGGGTCAGGTCCGGGTCGAACTTCGCGTGGAAGTAGCCGAGCAGCAGCGCTGAGAGGTCCGGGTTCGAGGTGAACACGGAGCCGAGGTATTTGTCCGAGTAGGAGAAGCCGGCCTGGCGCAGGTAGTGGGTGAAGGCGCGCAGCACGGCGAGGTCCTGCCACGGCAGGCCGGCGACGATGAGCCGGTCCATGCTGCCGGTCTCGCGCAGGCCCTTCCAGCCGGCGGCGAAGGCCTCTTCGATGCGCTCGAAGTCCTGCGAGGAGATCTCGTCTTCGAACTCGAGTCCGAAGTCGTAGATGTAGCGGCAGCTGCCATCAGGCAGGTCGATCTCGTAGGGCCGTTCGTCGAGGACGGAGGCGCCGAGGTTCGACAGGAACGGCAGGATCTCCGACAGGCCTGCCGGGTTGAGCCGGTAGAACGACAGGCGGGCCTGGTTGCGCGGCACTCCCCTGGGCCGGACCATCTTGACAAGCGGTTCGTCATCGCTGTCGTGTTGCTCGAACAGGGCGATGTCCTCAACAGCGTCCTGCGGGGTGTTGTATTCGATGTAGGACGGCGGGAACGCCTCGGACCAGGTGCGCGCCCGGTCGAGTTCGGCTGCGGTGTGGCGGGCGTTGTGCGGGGCGAGGTACTCCCACACGTCCTCGGACCAGGAGCGCAGCGCGCTGGTGATCCGCTCAGCCACCGTGTCCGCGTCGACCTCCGGGAGGCTGATGTTGCGCGGGACCCGGGCGACGAAGTGCAGCCGGGCGAGCGCCGACTCGCTGAGCAGCACATCGAAATCGACGGTGTCGGCGGCGTAGGCCTCGCGCAGCACCTTCTCCACCCGCAGGCGCGAGTCGGTGTCGTACAGGTCGCGCGGGACGTAGACGAGCACGGAGACGTAGCGAGCGTAGGGGTCGCGGCGGATGAAGACGCGGGATTCGCGCTTCTCCTTGAGGTCGAGGACCTGCATGACGACCTCGAAGATCTCCTCGACATCGGCGTGGAAGAGATCATCGCGCGGGTAGGTCTCCAGGATCGAGAGCAGCTCGTCACCGGAGTGGGTGTCGCGTTCGACGCCGGATTCGCGCAGGATCCAGGCGACCTTCTGCCGGATCACCGGGATGTCGAGGACCGAGGCGTTGTACATCCCCGAGGTGTAGAGGCCGACGAAGCGGCGCTCACCGACGATCGTCCCGTGCTCGTCGTAGGTCTTGACGCCGAGGTAGTCGAGGTAGCTGCGGCGGATGACGTGCGAGCGCGAGTTCGCCTTCGTCAGCACGAGCACGCGCGGCTCTTCGGCGCGGGCGGCGACGTTCTTCGACAGCTGCGAGGACCGGGTCGGGCGCAGCGAGGAGATGCCCATCGCGGTGCCCTCGATCGGGTGCAGGGCGAGTTCCTCGCCGGTGGTGTCGAGCGAGTACTCACGGTAGCCGAGGAACGCGAACCGGCCGGAGAGCCAGTCGAGCAGCTCGGCGGATTCGGCGGCCTCGTCGGCCAGCTCGGGCCGCGGCGGGGTGCTGCGCAGCTGTTCGGCCAGTTCATGGGCGCGGGCGCGCATCTGCTCGCGGTCGGCTTCGGCGGCGATGACGTATTCGAGGACACGGGCGATCTGGGCGCGCAGCTCGTCGAACTGCTCCTCGGGCACCTGGTCGATCTCCAGGTGGACCCAGGATTCCTTCGCCCGGGTCGTCGACGACATCCCCGGGGTGATGGTCGGCAGCGCCGATGTCGAGGTGGTGGTCCGGGACAGTTCGGCCGAGGGCACGATCTGCAGCTGGTCGCCGGCGCGCTCGGTGACGATGATCGGGTGGCGCACTGCGCGGATGTTGTGTCCGGCGCCGGTGAGCTCGGAGATGATCGACGACAGCGTGTAGCGGGTGTCGGGCAGCACGATGTTGATGACGGTGCGGTTGCCGGCGTAGTCGGCATCGCTGGCTGAGAGGTTGGTCAGCGAGACGACGGGGGTGGTGCCGTCGAAGCCGCGGGCGACGTCGTAGTGCCGGGCGGCGGACGCGGCGAGGGCTTTGGGCCCGTAGGTCTCATACTCGGCGTCGCTGATGCGGGGGAAGTACGCGGGGATGAGGTCGGCGGGAGGAATCGATCCCGTCAGGTCTGTCCACGCTTGTGCAATCTCGGTCGAGCGGACCTCGGTCACTATGTCACCTTCTCATTGGTCAGTACATGAGGCGATGGACAGCAGCCTCGCTGCCCGCCTCTACCCTAACCGCGAATGAGGCGGTTTTCATGCCCGCAGCCGGGTCGGCTCGCCAGTACCCGACATGGCAGACTGACACCATGAAGACGATCACCGCACAGCGCCGTTCGACCGCCCCGCTGCACCGTATTCTCGCTCGCCTGGAGTCACGTGAGATATGGGAGCATGCCACCGCCGAGGCGACGGTCACCGGTTCGGTCGCCGAGGGTCTGCAGGTGCGCACTTCGGCTCCGCTGCCGGCTGACGAGGTGCCGGACTCCGCGCGCCGGTTCCTGCCGGAGACCGCGCGCATCGAACAGGACTTCTCACTTCCGGCGACCGCTGCCGATGCGTCCTCAGCGCGGGCTCAGCAGTCGACCGAGGTGCCCGGGGTGCCGGTCGCGGTCAGCGCCGTCATCGACTTCGCTGCCGCCGATCCTGCCGATATCAGCGGTTCGGGCACCGAGATCTCCGTTGTCGCCGAGGTGACCTCGTCGATTCCGCTGTTCGGCTCAGCTGTCGAGGCCGCGATCGCCCCGACCGTCGAACGGCTGCTGGGCGAACGCCTCGAGGAGATCGCCGACCTCTGAGGCGTCGAACCACAGCAGCGGCGAGGACCGCAGCAGCGCAGCAGCCGCCTCCTGATCGTCCGGCAGGGCCGCGACGACTTCGGGGTCGTCGATGTGGAAGCTCACAACCCGGCTCGGGTCGACGCTGAACGGGCCGAAGGCCTCCAGGCCGGCGCCGACGGAGCGAACCTGGGTGCCGAGTACCGGGATGTCGCAGGCGATGACGACGCGGGAGCCGCCGGTGCGCAACGCCTCGTCGAGGCAGGCTTCGGCGGCTGTCATCTGTGCGGTGAATTCGGCTTCTTCACCGGCATCAGAGCGCAGTGCGCGCCCATTGGCGTCAGGGGCGAAGGCGAGCACATCGGTGATCGCCGGCCAGGCGGAGACGAGATGGTGAGAGGTCACGGGGACGTATGCGCGCACATATGAGCTCATGTGGCCATTGTCCTCCGGCGCAGCCGCGGAAGGCGAACCCGACGCGCGGCCGCCGGCTTGGAGCTGCGGTCGCGGCGGCGCAGCTGCGGTTCGGGCAGCCCGGGCAGGGCTGCGGCAAGCTGACCGAGCGCGCGGCTGAGCGGGCTGCGCGGAGAGTGTTCGGTGATCGCCTGCCCGGCCAGCACCGCAGCGTCGACATTCGCTCGGTCATCGGGCAGGTAGTGGCAGCCGTCGAGTCCGAGGAACCGGGACAGTGTCGCGTCGATCGCCGTCTGCGGGTCAGCGCCGACCGCTGAGGCGCGGGCCTTGTTCATGACGATCGTGGCGGTCTCGCGCAGCTCCTCACCGCGCTCGGTCTCCAGCAGCCGCACCAGCCGCTGAATGCCCAGCGGGTCGGCCTGGGCGATGAGCAGCGTGTGGTCGGCGCGGTCGAGGACCGCCCGGGTGGCGGCGTGCCGGTCGTAGTGCGGGTCGGCGAATTCGTCATCGGGGTCGATGCGATCGGTGATGTCGACGATGACGACATCGGCGGTGGCGGCTGCGGCATCGAGGATCGTGCTCAGCAGCGCTGGGCGGACTTCCGGCCAGCGGCTGGCGCGGCTGAGACCGGTGACGAGATGCAGGCGCGGGCTGATCGCCGTCAGGTGCCGGCTGAACAGTTCCGGGGTCAGGACGCCGCTGGCTGCGCGGCGGCACAGTGCTGCCAGCTGCGGGGCATCGTCGACGATGCCGAGCATGGCCGCCTGTCCGGCGGTGACGGTGTCGGCGTCGATGAGGACGACGGAGGTGCCCTGGCTGCTGAGCAGATGCGCAAGTCCGGCAGCTACGGTCGAGCGGCCCGGGGCTGAGCCGGTTCCCCACACGGCGATGACCGGTCCGGGTTCGCGGGTCTGGGCAGCCCGCGGTGGTTCGGCAGGCCTGGGCGGGACGGCCACCGACTGGGCGCAGTCGCGCACCGCGGCGAGGAACACCTCGGGCGGGTCCCACGGGGAGACGTGGCTGCGCACACCCCAGGCGCGGAACTGCTCCTCGTCGTCCCCGAGGCCCAGCAGGCGGGCGCCGGTGCCATGGAGGCGGCGGACCACCTCGGCGTCGAGACCCGGGAATTCGCGGCCGAGCACGACAACAGCGCCCATCCCCGCACTGGCTGCGGCGAGCAGCTCGACCTCATCGGCCGGGCGGCGCACGATCGTGAAATCGGGTGCGTCGCTCAGCCGTGCGGTCACGGTCGGTTCGTGGTCCCGGTCGACGGCGACGATGACGCCGGTGGGCACAGGCGGATGGGCGCTCATCCATGCTCCGGGACTGCCGCGACGGAGATGTGATGCTCACCGGCCAGGGCCGTGAGCACGGCGTCGATGTCCTCGGTGGGGACGAAGACCTCGATCCGGTTGGTGTTCGCACCGGCGAACCCGCCGCTGTCGCGATCGACGGAGATGACGGCGACACTGCTGAGGATGAGCTCGGGTGCTGAGTCTTCGATGCGGGTGTCGGTGCCCCACAGGTCGATCGTCGAACCGGCGTCGACCTGACCGGGCAGTCCGCCTGGCACATCGAGGGCGATGACGCGGCCGGCCAGCTGGTCGGCCGTGCCGACCTGGGAGGCCGGGATGAGTTCGCCGGGGGCGATGCTGGAGAGCACGGTCGCTCCGGCAGGGATCTCTGCGCTGGTCGGCAGGTAGTGCTCCTCCGCCTCGGTCATCCGCACTTCTGTGGCGCTGAGGTCATCGGCGGTGATGGCGTGGCCGGGCACGAGCGGGCGGGAGGCGGTCCAGACGGTCATCGTGTTGGCTGCCTGGTTGACGATGAACCAGGTGCCGAGGATCGAGGCGGCGACGATGAGCGCTCCGATGATGAGCTTGGGGTCGCGCCAGCGCGGTGGGCGCAGCCGTTCGGCGCGCTTGGGTTCGCGGAAGGACATGGAGCTCCTTTGCTCGAGGGGACTGCAGTGGCGGGTCGGTCGGTGCCGGCCCGCCATCTCCGACTACCTTACATATAAGGCGACGCATGGGAACAGGGCTGTGGACAACACCACTGTCCACAAGTCACAGCGAACGCCACGATCTGACAGCAAAGTCGTCTATGATGGAGGCGATCACAACGAGCTGCAGAGCACCGGGCGCGAGCGCCTGCGTGCGCAGCTGCAAAGGAGTGCCGATCATGGTTGCCGAAGTCCGCTTCCTCCCCCTCACCGACGTCGCGGAGATCCTGAATGTCACCGTCACGCAGGCGCGCGCTCTTGTGCGCTCCGGTGAGCTGCGCGCCATCAAGGTCGGTGGCCGCGGGCAGTGGCGGATCGAGAAGGCTGAGCTGGAGGACTACATTCAGCGGATGTACTCCCAGACTCAGCAGGAGATCCGGGAAGGCCGCGTCGACGTCTGAGCGTCAGACGCTGTCACCTGGCGTGAGGTCCTGCACTGCTGCCAGCGCATGCAGCGGCACAAGATCGACGGCGGCTCCGCGGCGGATCTGCAGGTAGTCAGCGCCGACGGCGTCGACCATTCCCTCCAACACCTGGCCGTCGGATCCGCAGAACACCCGGCATTCGCGTCGGCCTTCGCCGAACCTGCGCAGCGGGGAGCGGATCGACAGCCGGGAGATGACGGCATCAGAGCCGTGGGCGACCCGGCGCATGCGCAGATGGTCGACCCGAGCCAGGTTCACCAGCGCCCGTGGGGCGCCGGGCACCCGTCCGCGCAGCAGCACCCACTGCTGCCCCACTGCATCGATGATGCCGTCGAACCATGTGCGCGCGACATGCACCTCGACCGGAGCGCCGACAGCACCGGCGAGCCGGTGGGCGAGACCGTGATCGGCGAACTCTCCTGCGACAAGATCCCCGAGCTCACCCATCCGCTCATGAGCGGTGCGCCCCTGTTCCTCAGCGGCGAGGTCGGCGAAGAGCGCCTCGACGCGATCGGCACCTGAGGTGTCGTCTCCGCGCGGTGATGTCGGCTCAGTCATGAGCCCATGATCGCAGAACAGCGAACGCCGGGCACGGCATCCGCACACACCTCAGCTCAATCTCTGTCATTCGAATCCAGTCGAATCTCAATACTACTTTTTAGTATCTATTGACTTCGTTTGCTGTGCTTTGTCATTCTTATAAGCACATTGATAGGAGTTGAAATGCTGATCTGGCTGACACGGCTGCTGAGCCTCACACACATCGTCGTGACCCTGTGGCTGTGTGCCAGCGCCCCGGAGCTGATGGTGGCGCTCGGTCAAGGTGACATCGGCGCCGGTCTGGTGCTCATCGCCGGCAGTGCAGCAGTCCTCGCCGGTGCGCGTCTCACGTGCGCCACGGTGCTCAGTGGTCTCGCCCATGCGGCTCGGCTGTTCGGTCACGTGGCTGCCGACCGCTGCGCCCAGGCGGCGATTGCGATGAGCCCGGCCAGGTTCCGGCGTGTTGTCGCCGCCTCGTGTGCCGGCCTCATCCTGACAGGCACCGGCTTCGCGACGGCCGCCGCGGCAACACCCGATGCGCCGTCTCCCGGCTGGCCGACCCGCCCTGCAGAGTCGAGCACGACAGCGCCCTCCTCCCCTGGCTGGCCGACCCGGTCGCCGGACTCACCGTCCGCCGGCCCGACTGACAGCCCGGCTCCGCCATCGGAGGAATCGACGTCACCGACTGCCGATGACGAGGACCCGACCACTCCCTATCCGGACGCTCCCACGCAGCAGCCCGGCACCTCGGGAACGGACAACGGCAGGGACTCAGATGATCACAGAACCCCGGCCTCGCCTGACGTTGCAACGGTGAGCGCAGGAGATTCCCTCTGGACGATCGCCGCCGAGCACTACGCCGGGGCCGAGAGCGCAGAGCTCATTGATCGCGTTGATGCGATCCACGACGCCAACCGGCACATCATCGGTGCCGACCCGAACCTCATCATGCCTGGACAGCGATTGGAGATGCCATGACCACGATGATGACCGACGCCGCACCCGGCGAACTGACCCTCACCCGCCCCAGGCCGCGCGCCGAGACTGCACCGAGACAGGCACCGTCGCCAGTTCCGGCTGCCACGCGGCGACCGGAACCCGAGTCCAGCCGCGCAGCGGAGGCCGAGCAACAGGACCTCATCGAAGCGCTGCAGGCGGCCGCGTCGTCACTGTCGGTGGCGATCATCGAGATCTTCGGCGGCACGCGTGCCCCGTCATCGGTCGGCAAATGGGTGGCCCCGGATCTCTTCGAGCGGATCCGCGCGCATGCCGCATACCGGCAGCAGCTGGCCAAGGCGGCACCACCGCGTCCTGCGATGCTCTCTGCTGGCAACCCGCGGGTGTGCCTTGTCGGCCCGCGCGTGGCCGAGGCGGCGGTCGTCGTCAACACCGGCCGGCGCCACCGTGCGGTCGCCCTGCGGTTGGAGCACATCCGCAACCGGTGGCTCGTCACCCAGCTGGAAACCGCCTGAACCGCTGGAGACCGCCTGAGCCAACCGTCGATTCGTCCGTGAATGCTGATGGCGGCCTGCGGCAGCGAATGCTGCCGACAGACCGCCATCACGAGCTGGTGATCAGCGCTTCTTCTTGGCCTTGCGGCGCTCAGCCCGGTTGGCCGGGGCCGGTGCGGAGTCTTCGTCGGCTCCGGCGGCAGAGCCGCCGCTGGTCTGGCCGTTGGAGCGCATGACCTGGGCGTCGCCGGTCTCGCTCGGGGCGGAGAGCTGCATCTTCGGCTTCTTCGGCTTGAGCTCTTCGGCTTCGACCTCGACGAAGTCGTCGCTGGGATCCTCAAGGTCCTCGCCCGGGTTGATGCGGACCTGGACTTCGAGCTTGTTCGTCAGGCGGACAACGTCTTCCTTGATGCCCTCCTGCATGGTGTTGAACATCTCGAAGCCCTCGCGCTGGTACTCGACCAGCGGGTCGCGCTGGGCCATCGCACGCAGGCCGATGCCGTTCTTGAGGTAGTCCATCTCGTAGAGGTGCTCACGCCACCGCTTGTCGATGACCGAGAGCACGACGCGGCGCTCGAGCTCGCGCATCGCCTCCTCGCCGAGCTCCTCCTCGCGCTTGTCGTAAGCGAGGTCGGCGTCGGCGCGGATCTCCTTGAGCATCTTCTCGCGGGTGAGGTTCTCCTTGCCGCCGGCGTCATCGGCCAGGTCTTCAGGAGTGATGGAGGGGTCGTAGAGCTCTTCAAGGGCCTCGAAGAGCTTGTCGATCTCCCACTTCTCCGGCGGTCCGTTCGTCGCACCGGAGACGTAGGCGTCGAGGACGTCATCGCGGAACAGCTGCACCTGCTCGGCCAGGTCCGCGCCGTCGAGCACGCGGCGACGCTCACCGTAGATGACGGTGCGCTGGCGGTTGAGGACGTCATCGTACTTCAGGACGTTCTTGCGCTGCTCGGCGTTGCGCTGCTCGATCTGCGTCTGGGCCGACAGGATGGCGCGGGTGACCATCTTCGACTCCAGCGGCACATCGTCGGGCACATCGGCGATCGACATGATCCGCTCGGCAGCACCGGAGCCGAACAGGCGCATGAGGTCGTCCTGCAGCGACAGGTAGAAGCGGGACTCACCGGGATCGCCCTGACGGCCGGAACGACCGCGCAACTGGTTGTCGATGCGGCGGGACTCATGGCGCTCGGTGCCGAGCACATAGAGGCCACCAGCTTCGCGAACCTCCTCGGCCTCGGACTCGACGCGCTTCTCAGCCGCTGCGAGCACCTCCGGCCACAGCGCCTCGTACTCCTCCTCGTTCTCCTTCGGATCGAGGCCCTTCTCAGCCATCTCGGCAACGGCGATGTGCTCGGCATTGCCGCCGAGCATGATGTCGGTACCGCGGCCGGCCATGTTGGTGGCGACGGTGACCGCACCCTTGCGTCCGGCCAGGGCGACGATCGCAGCCTCACGCTCATGGTTCTTTGCGTTGAGCACTTCGTGGCGCACGCCCTGTTTCGACAGCTGCTTGGAGAGGTATTCGCTCTTCTCCACGCTCGTGGTGCCGATGAGCACCGGCTGGCCGTCGGCGTGGCGTTCGACGATGTCGTCGACGACGGCATCGAACTTCGCTTCGACGGTCTTGTAGACGAGGTCGGACTGGTCGACGCGCTGCATCGGCTTGTTCGTCGGGATCGGGACGACGCCGAGCTTGTAGGTCGACATGAACTCCGCTGCCTCGGTCTCGGCAGTGCCGGTCATGCCGGCGAGCTTGTCGTAGAGGCGGAAGTAGTTCTGCAGGGTGATCGTCGCCAAAGTCTGGTTCTCCGGCTTGACGTCGACGTTCTCCTTGGCCTCGATCGCCTGGTGCAGGCCCTCGTTGTAGCGGCGCCCGCGCAGGATGCGGCCGGTGTGCTCGTCGACGATGAGGATCTCGCCGTCGAGGATGACGTAGTCCTTGTCGCGCTTGAACAGCTCCTTGGCGCGGATGGCGTTGTTGAGGAAGCTGATGAGCGGGGTGTTGTCCGGGTCGTAGAGGTTCTGGATGCCGAGGTAGTTCTCGACCTTCTCGATGCCGGATTCGAGGATGCCGATGGTGCGCTTCTTCTCATCGACCTCGTAGTCGCGCTCAGACTTGAGCCGCTTGACGACATTGGCGAACTCGCCGTACCAGCGGTCAGCATCGCCTTCGGCTGGGCCGGAGATGATGAGCGGGGTGCGCGCCTCGTCGATGAGGATCGAGTCGACCTCATCGACGATGACGAAGTTGTGGCCGCGCTGGACCATCTCCTCAGCACTCCAGGCCATGTTGTCGCGCAGATAGTCGAAGCCGAACTCGTTGTTCGTGCCGTAGGTGATGTCGGCGGCATACTGCTCACGGCGGGCGGTGTTCGACATCTGCGCCATGATGCAGCCGGTCTCCATGCCGAGGAACCGGAACACCCGGCCCATGAGCTCGGACTGGTAGCTGGCGAGGTAGTCGTTGACGGTGACGACGTGGACGCCCTTGCCGGTCAGCGCATTGAGATAGGCCGGCGCGGTGGCGACAAGCGTCTTGCCCTCACCGGTCTTCATCTCAGCGATGTTGCCCAGGTGCAGGGCGCCGCCGCCCATGAGCTGGACATCGAAGTGGCGCATGCCCAGGGTCCGCACAGAGGCTTCGCGGACTGCCGCGAACGCCTCAGGCAGCAGCGAGTCGAGCGTGGCGCCATCGGCAATCCGCTCCTTGAAGCGGTCGGTCTCCTCCCGGATCTCGGCGTCGGTCATCTCCTTGAACTCGTCTTCGAGATTGTTGATCGCCGTGACGTAGGTGCGCAGCTTCTTCAGCGTCCGGCCCTCGCCGGTGCGCAGCAGCTTTTCCAGGAAATTGGCCACGATTCTCCTTGTCACCCACCCGGTGTGCAGGGGGTGTGGTTCTTGCTTCTGACTGTCGTCCGTCCATTAGCTTAGCGCCTGAGAGCTCAACGGCGGCGCAAACCTCAGGCGCTTTCCTGTTCGCTGACGCCGAACACCGTGCGTGTCAGGCCCAGCCAGTGCCGCATCTGCTCCAGTTCGGCCTCCAGCGCCTGCCGGCACGCAGCACGCTGGCCCACCTCAAGCCAGTCCTCCCAGTGCACGGCGTGGACGTTGAGCTCGCCGCGCTGCCGGTCTGCGGCCACGTCGACGCGGCCGACCAGCCGGTCGCCGCACAGGAACGGCAGCACGTAGTAGCCGTAGATGCGCTTATCGGCAGGTGTGTAGATCTCGATGCGGTAGTCGAAGTCGAACAGCCAGCTGATCCGCCGGCGGTTGAACACGAGCGGGTCGAAGGGCGCCAGCAGTGCACAGGCCTCGACCCGCCTCGGGACCGGGGCCTTGTGCCAGCGGTAGGCGCGCTGCCCGGCGACCTCGACCTCGATGAGCTCCCCGGCGCCGGTCAGAGCGGCGATCGCGGCGGCCGTGTCGGCGCGGCCGGCGCGGTAGTAGTCGGCGAAGCAGTCGAGCGTGCCGACGCCCAGCGCCCGGGCGGCGGTGCGCATCGGGGTGAGCATGTCATCGCTGGTGCCGGTGATGCCGCGCGGGATCCGTCCGGTGCCCGGACGCAGCCCGAGGGTGGGGTCGTCGTCGGGGCCGAAGCGCAGCGGCGGCCGGGTCAGTCTCGGGTCGACGTATGAGGGCAGGGCGTAGAGGCGCTCGAAGTGCTGGTTGCGCCCGGCCGCCGAGATCCGCCCGGCGTGGAAGAGCGCCTCGGCCGCCCGCTTCGTGTGGCTGTGGTTCCACCCCCAGTGGTCCTTGGGGCGTTCGGGGATCGCGTGGTCGACGCGCTCAGCCAGCTGCCGGGCGGTCGCCGGTCCGGCCTGCAGCGCGTCTTCGACGTCGTGCATGAGTGCGACGAAGTCCGCGCCGGTGTCCGGGTGCCGCTGGCCGAGGTCGCGGCGGAACCATTCGGCGCGCCTGCGGTGCCAGCCGTTGACGATCTCGATCGGTGCGTAGGCGGCTTCGTGGCTCCAGTATTCGACGCCCATCCGCGGAGCGGAGTTGAAGAGCCGGTCGAGCCGGGTCGTGTCATAGGGCCCGAGCCGGGAGAAGAACGGCAGGTAGTGGGCGCGCACGAGCCGCGCGACCGAGTCGATCTGCACGACGCCGAGGCGTTCGAAGGTGCGTCTGAGGTGCCCGGCGTTGACGGTGAACGGGCGGGGCTTGGAGAAGCCGGAAGCGGCCAGGGCGCATCGCCTGGCCGCTTCCGGGCTGAGTGTCGGAACCCTCATCGGGGTCTCAGCTCTGCTCGATCATCCCTCCGCTGCTGCCGGCTGCTCGGCCGGCGCCTCGGCGGTGTCGTTGAGCGACTCGTCGAGGGTGATGACGCCGTAGCTCCAGCCGCGGCGGCGGTAGACGACCGAGGGCTTGGAGGTCTCCTCATCGATGAAGATGTAGAAGTCGTGGCCGACCATCTCCATCCGGTTGAGGGCCTCCTCGATGCCGATCGGGTTGGCGGGGAAGTTCTTCTCGCGCAGCACCACCGGCGAATCGCCTTCGGACTTGATGCGCCCGTTGGTCTTGTCGGTGCTGGGCTGCTCGGTCTGGCTGTCGTCCTCCTGGCTCGGCGCCAGCGGCTCGATGACTTCGAGCTCGGCGAGCGCCTCGGCGGTCGAGGCCTGGCGGTGTCCGCCCTTGCGGGAGACCTTGCGGCGATCGCGCGCCCGGCGCAGTCGCTCAAGCAGCTTCGCCCAGGCGAGGTCGAGGGCCGCGTAGCGGTCGGATGCGTGTGCCTCCGCGCGGAGCACCGGGCCCTTGGCGATGACGGTGATCTCAACGCGCTCGGCGGTGTCGGGCTGGCTGGTGTTCGCGTCGTGCGTGGCGACGACCTCGGTGCGCAGGGCGCGCGGCGCCAGCTGCTCGACCTTGGAGACCTTGTCCTCGATATGTGACCGGAAACTGTCGGAGATGGTCGTGTGGCGACCTTTGACGACGATGTCCATGGTGACTTCCTTTACACGTCGGGGAGACGGATCGCTCCGTACCCATCCGATCGGATGGGGTTACTCCATTACATACCATCTCAGCGCTCGAGGGAACCACTGCCGGGGGCGAGTGCGATCACAGCTGTTCCACATGGCAGGATGCCGCCGGTGCGCAGCGCGCGTGCCGACTCGGCAAGGGTCGCCCCGGTGGTGCAGATGTCGTCGATGAGGATCGTGGTCGCCTCCGACAGCGCGTGCCGGGCCCGAGGTGTCAGGCGGGTGTCGAGTGCGTGGGAGCCGCGCACGTTGCGGCGCCGGCTGCGGGCGCCGAAGCCGACCTGGTCGCGGTGCCGCCTGACTGTCAGCAGCTCGGCGGTGTGCACCCGCAGCCCGTCGGTGTTCAGCAGATCTGCGGCGGCCGCGCACAGCTGGGCGACGTGGTTGCCGTCGCGTGCCCGGCGCGCCCGCGGTGTGGCCGGGACCGGGACGAGGATGACGAGCCTGCCGGGTGCCGGGGTCTCCTGCAGGCAGGCGGTGAGCGACCGGGCCAGCTGCAGGCCGAGCAGCGGGGCGAGGTCCTTCCGGCCTGATTCCTTGAAGGCCACCAGCGCTGCCCGCAGCACCCCGGTGTAGGGCCCTGCGGCGGTGACAGCTGCGGTGCCGTAGCGCGGCACCGCGGTGATGGTCTCGGTGGCCATCCCGGTCAGGCAGTGTCCGCACACGGAGACGGTGTCGGCCCCGCAGCCCACGCAGGCGCGCGGGATGACGAGCTCGGCGAGCTCATCGGCGGCTGCGGCCGCCCACGCTGTGACCGGGCCCCGTGCCCGAGGTGCGCCCATCGTCCCAGCCTGCCCGGCGCCTCGGGCGCGGGCAAGGGGGCGGCGACGTTTGTGACCTCAGGTCGGCGGCCGTCAGCCCGGCGCTGCCGGGTCGTAGGTCTGGGCGTCGACGAGCTTCTGCCACGAGCCTGCCCCGTAGCTGTAGATCTCGCCGTCAGCGGTGCCGACGCGCACGGAGCGCTGTTCCTCACCGGAGGTGATCTGCGTGCCGCCCTCGATCGAGCCGAGCGAGGTCGAGGGCCCGGAGACCGGCACGGACAGCGGTTCGACGCTCGTGCCCTGTTCGGCGCCGAGCAGGACGAGGGCGTCGTAGCCGAACCAGGAGAAGTCAGTGATCTTCGAGAAGCCCGTCGCCACCTGCAGGGGCGTCGCCGAGGACACCCCGGTCGGGGCGCCCTGGGAGTCCCGGGAGATGCCGACGACCTCCAGACGGGTGTCGTCGCCGTCGCTGCTGAGCACTGCCAGGCGGGTGCCGTCGGGTGAGACGCCGATGCTCGTCACCGTGCGGCCGCCCAGGAACGGGACCGCCACCTCGGTGAGGTCGCTGTTGCGGCTGATGGCCTGGATATTGCCGTCGGAGGCCGTCTCCGCCGCCCACAGCCAGCCCTCCTTGTCGAAGGACAGGCTGGCGTAGCTCTCACCGCGCAGCACCTCCTCGTCGTTGAGACGGTCGGCGAACAGGCGCCGCACAGCCTGCGCGTCGTCGGCGATGTAGGCGTACATCGACTCGTCGAGGGCGATCGCAGGCCGGGCCGCTCCGTCGACGAGCTGCGGGGCCCCGTCGATCGGCTCGATGGTGGTGCCGAGGATGCGCACGAGCCGCCGGTCGGAGATCGCGATCGGGTTGCCGGAGATGTTCAGCGTGGTGGGCACATCGGGCAGGGAGCCGTAGTCGAGTTCGCCGCTCGTGCCGGAGACCCGCGCCGCGGTGATCGACCCGACTTCTTTGAGCGTTGTCTGGATCTGCATCGCGATCCGCCCGTTGGTGCGCTCATCCAGGCCCGAGGCGGTCGCCGACAGTTCGACGCGGGCGACCCCGTCGGAGACGGCAACGGAGCGCGGGTCGAGCTGGGTGCCGTCGGGGATCGCGGAGACGACGGCACCGGTAAGGTAGTCGGCCGGGCCGCCGAGCAGCTCGGTCATGATCTCACTGGCCGTCGCCGGTGAGCGGATGAACCAGCGGGTGTCGGGCACGAGCAGCTCGTAACCCGGTGAGTAGAAGTACAGCGGGTAGGGCTGGAACAGGGTCGAGAAGTTCACGGCGGTGAGCACCATGCCCGCCGGGGCCTGCGAGATCCGCCATTCGCCGTTGACCTGCCGCAGCGTGAAGTCCATATCGACCTGGGTGCCGCGGGCCGATTCGCGGTAGATGCGGCGGTCGTCGAGCACACCGCCGACCGGGATCGTCAGCGACACCGACTGCGAGTCGGTGGTGACCTCGCTCGTCACCGAATCCAGTGTGCGCCCAGGCTGCAGCACAGTGACCGAGGACAGCGGGTTCCACTCGCCGGCGAAGCTGTCGGTGAGGTAGGAGCGGGCGACTTCGAAGTTGTTGCTGTAGCCGGCGCCGGCGGCGAGGAACCCGCGGACGATCTCGTTCGGGCTCTGCCCAGGGACCGGCCCGTCGGGATCGATGCGGGACTGGACGTGCGGGTCATCGCCGCTGACGTCGCGGTGGCCGACCGATCCGTCCTTCGGGATCGAAGCGCAGCCGGAGATGAGGACGACGGCTGCGAGGATGGCGGCGAGCAGGCTACGCGGTCTCATCGCTGGCCTCCTGGGTCTCGACGACGATCGGGATGCTGCCGGTCTGGATGCGCAGCGAACCGTCCGAGGTGGCCGGTCCTGCCACGAGTGCGGTGCCGCCGACGCGTGCATCGGCCGGCGGCAGCGGCAGCGGCGAGGTGGTGATCGACTGGCCCTCCCGGCGCGGGATCGTGAGCCGGAAGCACGAGCCCTCCCCGACCCGGCCCCAGGCCTGCAGCCAGCCGCCGTGCAGGTGAGCGTCCTCCAGTGAGATCGCCAGGCCGAGTCCGGAGCCGCCGAGGGTGCGGCGGCGTGAGGGGTCGGCTCGCCAGAACCGGTCGAAGACGTGCTCGACCTGCTCCTCGGACATGCCCACCCCGTGGTCGCGCACGCTCACGGCCACCGCCTCAGCGTTGGCGGCGACGAACACGTCGATGCGGCGCTGCTCGCCGTGCTCGATGGCGTTGACGATGAGGTTGCGGACCACCCTGTTGATGCGCACCCGGTCGATTTCGGCCATGACGGGCGCGGAGGGAGCGTGGAGGATGATCTCGGTATCGGCGTGATCGGCGACCATCGTCAGCGTGTCAATGACCCCGGAGACCACCTCGCACACATCGGCCGGCTTCGTCACCAGCTGGGCGGCACCGGCATCGTGGCGGGAGATCTCCAGCAGATCATTCAGCAGCGTCTCGAAGCGCTCGACCTGCGAGTTGAGCAGCTCGGCGATGCGGCGATGGGATTCGTCGAGCTCGTCGCGGGACTCGTAGATCACGTTCGATGCCATCTGGATGGTGGTCAGCGGGGTGCGCAGCTCGTGGGACACGTCGGAGACGAACTGGCGCTGCAGCACCGTCAGCTGTTCCATCCGGGTGATCTGGTCCTGCAGCGTGTCGGCCATGTCGTTGAAGCTCTGCGCCAGGGTGGCGAGCTCGTCATTGCCCTGAACCGGCATGCGCTGGTCGAGGTCGCCGTCGGAGAGCTTGCGGGCCACCTCGGAGCCGGTGCGCACCGGGACGACGACGAGCCGGGTGACGATCCACGCGACCGCGCCGACGAGCACCACGAGCACGAGGGCGGCGACGATGAGCACCCGCTGGACGAAGTCGAGCGTGTTCTGCTCCTCCTGCAGGTCGGCGACGACGTAGAGGTCGAACTGGCCGGCAGAGGGCACAGTCACCTGCTGGGCGAGGATGAGGCCCGGTGAGCTGCCGGGCCCGGGCAGTTCGACGGACTGGTAGAGCTGTTCGCCGGCCTGCGCCTGGGACACAGCGTTGCGGAACGCATCCGGCATCGCCGAGGGTGCGATCGCCTCACGCCCAGACATGACCGCGGTCGTCGGCTGGACCTGGGATGAGCGCTCACGCGGTTCCAGCGCGATCGAGCGCAGCGGGGTCGGGGACCGGGAGAGCATCCCGCGCAGCTGGACGTTGAGGCTTTCGGACAGCGCGCTGTCGTCCTCACCTGGGGACAGCGATTCGAGCTCACCGGCATAGCCGGACATCTGCGTCGAGACCGAGGACAGCTTCGCTTCGAACAGGCCGCGGGAGATCTGCTGGGCCATGAAGCTGCCGACGCCGTAGACGGCGATGATGGTGAGCAGGATGGTGAGCACGACGATGCGCAGCTGCAGCGAGCGGGTGAAAGCCGCTGCGAGGAACCGGTAGATCCGCATGAGGCCGCCCCAGGCGCTCCGGCCCAGTCGCACGGCCGATGCGGAGCGACTCACGAAGCCTGGCCCGCCTTGTAGCCGACACCACGGACGGTGACGACGATGTCGGGCTTCTCCGGATCCTTCTCGATCTTCGAGCGCAGCCGCTGGACGTGGACGTTGACGAGCCGGGTGTCAGCGGCGTGCCGATAGCCCCACACCTCCTCGAGCAGGGTCTCGCGCGAGAACACCTGCCAGGGTTTGCGGGCGAGCGCGACGAGCAGGTCGAACTCCAGCGGGGTCAGCGACACCGGTTTGCCGCCCTTCGTCACGGTGTGCCCGGCGACGTCGATCGAGACGTCGCCGACGTTGAGCACCTCGGGCGCGGAGGGCTCTGACATCCGCAGGCGGGCGCGCACGCGCGCGACGAGCTCCTTGGGCTTGAACGGCTTGGGCACGTAGTCATCGGCACCGGATTCGAGTCCGAGGACGACGTCGACGGTGTCGGACTTGGCGGTGAGCATGATGATCGGCACCCCGGACTCCTCACGGATCTCCCGGCACACCTCGAGGCCGTCCTTGCCGGGCAGCATGAGGTCGAGCAGGATGAGGTCGGGCCTGACACTGTGGAAGGCCTCCATCGCACCATCGCCGGTGGCGCAGAAGTGCGGGTCGAAGCCCTCGCTCTTGAGCACAATGCCGATCATCTCCGCCAGCGCGGTGTCATCGTCGATTACCAGGATCCGTGCGTTCATAGCATCCATTGTCACCTATCGGGCTGAGAAGTCAGCGCAGGGGGCGGCAGGTGTCGGCAGGTTCACACGGCGCGCCTGCAGCCCCGGCGCCGAGGCGGTGGTGCAGGTGAGTGCCCGAATGTCGTCTCGGCACCGGGCACGTGTGCATAGAATGGGGCGTGATCTGACCCCGAACCAGGAGGTGCCGTTGTTCGTCACCGACCGCGCCGCCTGGGACGCACAGACCGATTGGGCGACCGGCCGCTGGCACCCGCGCACTGAGACCCGCACCCGCCCGGCCTGGCAGCCGGCCCCGCAGCCGGGCGTACTGTCGAAGCGGCCGATGCGCTTCGCCGAGTCGCTCGATGCCGGGTTCCGGCTGCTGCGCTTCAGCCCCGGGGTCTCCGTCGGCACCGCGATGATCGCGCTGACGCTGTTCCTGCTCGCTGTCGGTGCCGCAGTCGCCGGTCTCATCTGGTTCAGCTTCGGCTATGTCGTCGGCATCGCCGGCAACACCGAGGCTGTCGGCGGGCTGTCCTTCCTCATGCAGTTCGGCGCCTCGGCTGTCTCTCTGCTCTCACTGTGCTTCCTGCACTTCCTCTCCGGGCTTCTCTCGATCCCGGCCCGGCAGGCGTTCTTCACACCGCCCGGCGGCCGCGCCGTCGACGCGCGCGGGCGGTCGACGACGACGCTGCGCCGCACCTGGGGGCTGCTGGCCGGCCAGCGGCTGCGTCTGATAGCCGCCACCGCCCTGCTCGGCGGGGCGCACTTCGCGGCTCTGGCGCTGCTGCTCGCTCCCGGAGTGGTCATCGCGGTGTTCACCGCGCAGGCCGTCGTCGGGTTCCTGCTTGCCGGTCTCGGGGCGCTCGGCTGGGTCGTGTTCACGGTCTTCTTCATGGTCCGCACCGCCTTCGTCGGCTGCGCGATCGCGCTGGAGCGGATGACGATCCGGCAGGCCTTCGCCCGCTCCTGGAAGCTCACCGGCCGCCGCTTCTGGGCCACCGCCGGCACACTGCTGCTGTCGTACTACCTGTCTTCGCAGCTCATTGGCATCATCGTCTTCCCGCTGCTGCTCATCTTCTTCATCGCCGCGCTCATCGTCTCGCTGACCTTCCTCGACTCCACCGATGCCGACACCTTCGCCACCGTGGTGATCGGTGTGCTGACGATCCTCGGGCTCGCTTTCACCGCGGCGGCGACCGCGGTGCTCTACGCCTACCAGTCCGGGGTCATCACCGGCCTGTACTTCGACCGCAGGATGCGCTTCGAAGGCTATGACCTCCTGCTGCTGCGCGAGGCCGAGGAGCTGGATCGCCGCACATGAGCACTCCCCTGACCCCCGATCGCGACGAGGCCCGGCGCTGGGCTGAGAAGAAGCTGTCCGAACCGGAGTACCGCGACGCCGATCTCTCCCCGCTGGAGAAGCTCGGCCGGGCCATCGACCGGTTCTTCGACGGGATCATCGACAGCGTTGCCGCGCTCGACTCGCCGTGGACGCTGCTCATCATCGCCGCGATCATCGTCGGGCTCGTCGTCCTCGTCATCCGGCGGGTCCGCCGCGGCACCAGCGGCGGTGTCGACCTCGCCGCCTTCGACCCCGCCGAGCGAGCCGAGACGATCGACCCGCAGGCCTTCTGGGATGCCGCCCAGACGGCAGCCGGCAAGGGAGACTACACGCTGGCGGTGCAGAACGGGGTGCGGGCGATCTTCGCCCGGTTCGTCGCCGCCGGCCTCATAGATATGACCGCCGCCTCGACCGCTTCGGAACTGGCCGGCGCTGCGGCTGCGGCCTGCCCGCCGGCTGCCGCTGATGCGCATGCCGCCGGTGCCCTGTTCGACGCGGTGACCTTCGGCGAAGCCCACGCCAGTGCCGCCGACTGGCAGGACCTGCTGTCCCGGGCTGAGCGGATCTCCGCCTCGGGACCGGGGTCGGCCCACGCGAGCACCGCCTCGGGACCGGGGTCGGCCCACGCGAGCACCGCCTCGGGTGTGGGAAACCGGGAGGCTGGCGCATGAGCACGAGCCTCGACCTCGCCGTCCGCGGCACCACCGCTCACACCGGGCCGGGCCGGGCTGACCGGCTGCGCAGCGGCTCGCGGGCGGCCGCGCTGTGGGTCACCGCCGCGGCCGTCATCCTGGTGACGGCGATCGGCGGGTTCTTCCTCTCGATCCTGGACGAGGAAACCAGCGCACTGCACCCGGAGTCGGTGCAGCCCTCCGGCACGAAGGCGCTCATGGACATTCTGCGCGAGCGCGGGGTCGAGGTCACGGTCACCGAATCGCGGCAGGAGGCGCGCACCGCCGCCGCGGCGGCAGACACCACGGTGCTCTACATCGACCTCGACGCTGATGGCGAGACCGAGACGCGCAAGGAGATCGGCGAGGCGGTGCGCAGCGGCGGCAACTCGCTTGTGCTGGCCGATCCCGGCTATGACGTCGAGGACTTCACCCCAGCGCTGCGAATGGCCTCCTACTTCGAAAGCGACGTACAGCACGAGCTGCTGCAGCCAGGCTGTCAGGCCCCGGCCGCCGCAGCCGCCGGACAGCTGCGCGGCGCCGATGGCTTCTACTCAGCCGCCCCGGGATACGAGGGAGCAGTCACCACCTGCTATACGTTCCCCGGAGTCCCGCCGGGCGCCGGGGCCTACGCCCGCGCCGAGGCGGACGGTGCCGATGTCACGGTCCTCGGCTCGCAGACGTGGATGACGAACGCCTCGCTCGACGAAGAGGGCCATGCCGCGCTCATGCTGCACACCCTCGGCCAGCATGAGAATCTCGTCGTCTACCTGCCGCAGGCCGGCGACCAGCCCTCGGCCGGCGAAGAGGAGCCGCCGAATGCGCTGACCTTCGTCCCGCCGTGGTTCGGCGTCGCGCTGCTGTGGCTCATCCCCCTCACTGCCGCGCTGCTGTGGTGGCGGATCCGGCGCTTCGGACCGCTGGCCGTCGAGCGGCTGCCGGTCGTCGTCCCGCCGGTCGAGACCGTCCACGGCCGCGCAGCCCTCATGCAGCGGGCGGGTGCCCGCACCGAGTCGCTGCACGCGCTGCGCACCGCCTCCCTGCTGCGCATCGCCGCCCGGCTCGCCCGGCCCTCCCAGGAGCGGCCCGAGCAGCTGTGCGCTGCGATCGCCGCCCACACCGGCCGCGACCTGGCCGAAGTCCGCTACGCCTATCTCGAGGGAGTGCCGGCTCACGACCGGCAGCTCTCAGACATCGCCGTCCTCATCACCGCCATCGAAAGCGAGGTCTCCCCGACATGACCGACATTCCCCACCATCCTCAGCAACCGGAACAGCCTGCTGGTCCGTTCGGGTCGGGCGGCCAGCCGGGCGGGCCTGGCAGCCCGCAGTTCGGGCCCGTCGGCAGCCAGCCGGGGATCCAGCCCGGCCAAGCGCCGCTGCCGCCGCAGCATGCGCCAACCCACGGGCAGATGCCGGGCCAGCTGCATGGCCAGCAGCCCGGCCAGCCGGGGCACGCGTCCGCGCCAGCCCCCGGGCAGCTTCCGGGCCAACCGCACGGACAGGTTCCGGGCCAGCCGCACGGACAGGCGCCCGCCGCCTCGGGCGCGGGACAGCCAGGACTCCATGAGCGGCTGGCGGCCGAGCACCAGCTCGGCGACCGCGACCACGAACTGCGCGAGCGATTCCTCGCCGTCCGCCATGAGGTCGGCAAGGCCGTCGTCGGCCAGCATGAGGCCGTCGACGGGATCCTGCTCGCCCTGCTGTGCCACGGGCACGTGCTGCTCGAAGGTGTGCCCGGCGTGGCGAAGACTCTGCTCGTGCGCGCACTGGCCGAGGCGCTCGAACTGGACTCGACGCGCGTGCAGTTCACCCCCGACCTCATGCCCGGCGACGTCACCGGCTCGATGATCTACGACACCCGCTCCGGGGACTTCGAGTTCCGCGAGGGCCCGGTATTCACCAACCTGCTCATCGCCGACGAGATCAACCGCACCCCGCCGAAGACCCAGTCGGCGCTGCTGGAGGCGATGGAGGAGCGGCAGGTCTCCGTCGACGGGCAGACCCGCCGGCTGCCCCAGCCGTTCCTCGTTGCCGCGACCCAGAACCCGATCGAGCATGACGGCACCTATCCCCTGCCCGAAGCACAGCTCGACCGGTTCCTCTTCAAGCTCATGCTCACGCTGCCCGAGCGCGAGACCGAGCTTGAGATCCTCACCCGCCACGCCCACGGCTTCGACGGCCGGCGCCTGTCCGATGCCGGCATCGAGCGCGTCGCCGACGCCGCGACGATCCTGGAGGCCGGCAAGCGAGTCGGCGGCATCTACGTCGATCCCGAGGTGCTCGGCTACATCGTCGACCTCGTCCAGGCCACCCGCAGTGCCCCGTCGTTCGCGATGGGCATCTCCCCGCGCGGCGGCACCCGGCTGCTGGCCGCCGCCCAGGCGCAGGCGTGGATGTCCGGGCGCGGCTTCGTCACCCCCGATGACGTCAAGACGCTCATCTCGCCGGCCTTCCGCCACCGCGTCATGCTGCGACCGGAGGCGCAGATGGACGGCATCACCGTCGACCAGGTGCTCGCCTCGATCATCGACACCACCCGCGTGCCGCGATGATCATCACCTGGCGCTTCGTCGTCCTCGTCGCTCTGGCGGCGATCCCGGTCATGGTCTTCCCCAGCTGGGGAACCGCCGGAATCGCCCTGGCAGGCGTGATGCTCGTGGCGTTCATCGACTGGCTGGCCACCGCCTCTCCTGCCACGATCCGCCTGCAGCGCACGCCGGGCAGACGGGTGCGGCTGGGGCATGAGACTCATGCGACGCTGACCGTCATCAACGCAGGCACGCGAACCGCCAGCCTGCACATCCGCGACGCCTGGCCACCGTCTGCAGGTGCTGAGGACAACCGGCTGCGGGTGCGGCTGCCTGCCGGCGGGCAGCATGAGCATCTCACGCGGCTGGTGCCCACCCGCCGCGGTGAGCTGCCGGCCGATCTCGTCACCGTCCGGGTGGCATCGCCGCTGCGGCTGTGCTGCCGCCAGCAGTCGGTCGAGGTGCCGGCGGCGATCCGCGTCATGCCGCCGTTCGTCTCTCGCAAGCACCTGCCCTCGAAGCTCGCCCGGCTGCGCGAGCTCGACGGGCGCACCCTGCTCATGACCCGCGGCATGGGCACCGAGTTCGACTCGCTGCGCGAATACGTCCGCGGAGACGACGTCCGCTCGATCGATTGGCGGGCCACCGCCCGCGCCCAGCACCTCATGGTCAAGACGTGGCGGCCCGAACGCGACCGCCGCGTCGTCATCGTCCTCGACTCCTCCCGCCTGGCCGCCCGCCGGATGGGCGACGGCACCGCCTTCGACGCCGCCATGGAGGCCGCCATGCTCCTCGGAGCGCTGGCTTCCGGCGGCGGTGACCGCGTCGACATCCTCGTCGCCGATGCGCGCGTGCGCCGGCACATCGGTCCGATCTCCGGATCCGATCCGCTCGGCATCATGACCAACGACCTCGCCGATGTGTTCCCCGAGCTCATCGACGCCGACTGGAACGAGATCGTCACCCAGACGCTGCGGCTGAGCACGCAGCGGGCCTTCGTCGTCTTCCTCACCGCCCTCGATGAGCGGACCATCGCTCAGGACATGCTGCCGGCTCTGCCGGTGCTGCGCGCCCGGCACCGGCTGGCGATCGCCTCGGTCGCCGATCCCGACCTCGGCGACCTCGCATCCCATGTCTACTCCCCCGCCCAGGTCTACCGCGCCGCAGCCGCCGAGCACGACCTGCTCGCCGCCCGCTCACTCGGCCATGCCCTCTCCGACGCCGGCATCCACACCGTGCACGCCGAGCCCGAGGACCTCGCCCCGCAGCTGGCCGACCTCTACATCTCACTCAAGGCAAGCGGCAAGCTCTAACCGGTCACCGGCACCGAGGTGAGGCACGCCTCGGGCGCGGTTCCTCGCCACCCGGCCCGGCGCCTCGGGCGCGGGATCAGCGGTCTGTGGCGACGATGTCGTAGCCTGCCTTGTCCGAGGACACGTCCCCGCTCAGACCGGCCTTGAGCGCTGGGCGGCCGAAGTAGATCGCGTAGGCGAAGATCGCTGCGGTCAGCAGGATGCCGGTGCCCATGCGGATGACGTTGGGCAGCTCAGATGGGGTGATGAAGCCTTCGATGAGCCCGGAGAGGAACAGGTAGATGATGAGGCCGAGGCCGACGGTGATCGTCGTGCGGGCTTCCCGCGCCAAACGGGTGCGCCGCAGCTCCGGGCCGGGGACGACCCAGGCGACGCAGATGCGCAGGCCGGCAGCGGCGGCGATGAGGATGCCGGTGATCTCGGGGATGCCGTGGGGCAGGATGTAGTAGAAGAAGTCCCCGCCCTTGTCGAACTCGAACATGATCGCCCCGGAGATGCCGACGTTGACGGCGTTGACGATGAGCCCGTAGATGACGTAGAGGCCGGTGATACCCAGCGCCACCCACTGGAGTGCGATCCAGGCGTTGTTCGTCCACACACCGACGGCGAAGACCTCGTTGCGGTGCTCGAAGTAGTACTCCTTGAAGTCGCGTTCGGCCAGCTGGCGGCGCATCTCCTCATCAGCAAGGGCCGGCAGCACGCCGGGCGTGTGGTAGGCCCAAAGCGTCGTGAGCAGGGAGATGCCGACGAAGAAGACGAAGGTGAAGACGAAGAACCAGCGCAGCCGGTACAGCGCCGCCGGCAGCGAGATGGTGAAGAACCGCGCGAGCGCCCCACCCGCGCCGGTCGGCACGCTCGTGAGCTGGGTGCGCGAGCGGTGCACGATATTCGACAGCCGCACCGAGATCTCCGAGTCCGGGGCGACCGTCTGGATGCGCGAGAGGTCCTTCGACGCCGCCCGGTACAGCCGCAGGAACTCCTCGGCCTCGTGGGGATTGAGGGTGTTCTTCTTCGCCAGGCGCGACAGGCGCTCCCATTCGCCAGCGTGGCGTTCGGCGACGAGTGCGGGGTCCATAGGATCCCAGCATAACCGCAAGTGAGGGGTGGCTTGGGTGGGCGGGCCGCAGGCCGTGCCCGAGGTGGTGGCTGAGTTCGATGGGTGGGTTGTCCGTGGCTGCTGGCAGACTGGGGTCAGAGCCCGAAGCAGGCACATGTTTATGTGAGTTGCATGTGAAGACAGTCGAAACTATTGTCACATCATATCGAACACACATAGACTTGAAACCAGAACGATCGCGGTAGATCACAAGGAGGTGACCGCGGTGCTCGTCGAAGACCAGGTCATCACACCCCGCTGCAACGACACGGTGGCCGATACGTCGGATTTCGCTGACTGTCTCTACCGGCTGGAATCTGCCAACCGGGACATCGATGAGCGCCGTATGACTGGGCTGGGGTTCCTCTTCGATGCCTTCCTCGCCCGTACGAGCGCTGATTCGCCTGAGGATGTCTGCCTGCAGGTGGAAGCGGTGCGTGAACTGGCAGCCGATCCCCGTGCGCTGGGCCACCCGGATCGTGACGGGACTGATTTCCGGAACGAGGCTGGCCAGCGGCGGGATGCGTATGCCTGGCTGATCGAACGGGCAGCATCGACGTCACTGATGCACATGGCAGACGCCCTCGACACCACCGTCAAACAGGTCCGGTCACGTGTACAGGTCGCTGCGGCAGGGCTTGTCGGGCTGCCGGCCTTCACGTCACAAGCCCGGGCCGGGGTGATCGGCTATGACAGGTATCTTCACGGCGCGACACGTGCCACGAGTCTGGAGCCTGAGTATCTGGCGGACTTCGATGCCGGGCTGGCACGGATCCGGGTATCGGATATGACCGCGTTCAAGCGCGCTGTCAGCCAACTGATTTCCACTCTTGTCACGCGTGAACAACGCGCCAGGCAGGTCCGGGATCGTCGCACCGTGGAGACCTACTACGAGCCCCACGGACTCGGGATCCTCATCGCTCGCGGACCATCTCATCAGATCGCTCTCTTAGAAGCACGGCTGGCCGGCATGGCACGCTCGGTGATCAAAGGCCTCGGCACACCACTCGGAGTACCTGAGAATCATGAGATCGTCGACCAGCGGGGCATGGGTGAGCTGATGTTCGACTTCCTCACCGGCAGCCAACCCGCAGGCACACTGACCACCAAGCCTGTCGACGGTGACTCCACCCCAGGCCGGGTCGGTGACTCCACCCCAGGCGGGCTCGATGGATGCATCGTAGAAGCGGCGAACCCCGCAGGCATCGATATCGATGCCACCGCTGAGAAGATCGCCGATACGCTTGCCGAAACAGGTGTGCAGTGCCCTGTCGATGGCCAGTGGCTCAAACGCCAAGCCCGCATCACCATCACCGTCCCAGCACTCACCCTCCTCGATGAGAACACCGGCGAAGACGATGACGCTCGTGTGCCGGGGATGGTCAACGGCCACCCCATCGCACCTGAGACCGCCCGCCAACTCACCGGCACTGGCCATTCGACGCTCTACCGGATCCTGACCGACCCGACCGACGGCACCGTCCTCGATCACGCAGCTGAAACGTACACGATCCCGGAGAAGATGCGGATCGCGCTGGTGGAGAAATGGCAGTTCTGCACACTGCCCGGATGCGACAGATCAGCAGTCAAAGCAGAACTGGACCATATTGAACCGTTCAACCACGAAAACCCCGGACGAGGCGGACCCACCAGCATGGGGAATCTTCACCCGCTGTGCCGGGAGCACCACCAGATGAAAACAGACGACAGACTCAGAATCAGACGAAACCCCGACACCGGGATGCTGA
>NZ_DLOD01000023.1:0-17051 GCF_002479565.1 Brevibacterium sp. UBA7493
AGCCGGGCGATCGCGTAGGCGGCCAGAGTGGAGAGGATGACGGCGATGAGCGTGGCGATGAGGCAGATCGCGATCGAGTTGCGCAGCGCCGGCAGGAACAGGTCGCGCGCCGCCCCGTTGATGATGAGGTCGTAGTTCTCCCAGCTGATCTCCGTAGGCCAGAACTGACGGTTGGAGATGTCAGCTGAGCTCTTGAGCGACAGCGACAGGGTCCACACCACCGGGAACAGCGCCCACAGCCCGATGAGGATGAAGGCGGCGATCCAGCCGAAGGTCGCCAGCGGTGTCTTCTTGCCGGAATCCATGTCCTACTCCTTCCCTGCACCGAGGTTGACGTTGAAGCCCTTGATGAACAGCAGGCAGATGAGGCCGACTGCGATGAACAGCAGCACGGACACTGCCGAACCGAGGCCGGTCTGCAGCTGCGAGATCGTCTGGTCATACGCCAGCGAGGACACGGTGGCCGTCCCGTTGGCGCCCTCGGTCATGACGAACACCGAGTCGAAGATGCGGAAGGCCTCAAGGGTGCGGAACATGAGCGCGACCATGATCGAGGCCTTCATGTTCGGCAGGGTCACCCGCACGAGGCGCTGCCAGCGGCTGGCGCCGTCGACGGTGGCTGCTTCGAGCATGTCGCCGGGGATCTGGGCGAGGCCGGCGAGCATGAGCAGTGAGATGAACGGGGTGGTCTTCCAGATCTCTGCCAGGGAGATGACGGCGAAGGAGGACCAGAAGTTGCCGAACCAGTCGAAGCTCTCCATCCCCAGCCAGGTGCCAACGAAGCCGGTGCCCAGGTCGAAGGCGTACTTCCAGGAGAACGCCGCGACGACGGTGATGATGCCGTAGGGGATGAGGATGATCGTGCGGATCGGCCCACGGACGGCCTTGAGCGCGTTGAGCATGACAACGGCGAACGCGAAGCCGAGCACGAGCTCGACGGCGACGGTGAAGACGGTGATGAGCAGGGTGAACCCGAGGGTCTGCCACCACAGCGGGTCGGTCAGCACGGTGACGTAGTTCAGGCCCCAGTTGAAGTAGGCGTTGTCCGGGTCGGTCAGCCGCTTGTTGAAGAAGGACTGGTAGACCGCCTGCAGGATCGGGTAGCCGGTCACCAGCAGCAGCACGGCTCCGGCCGGCCAGGCGAGCAGGAGGCCCAGGCGCGCCTCGTCCTTCGTTCGCTGGGACTTGTGCGCCTTGGACTTCTTCTTGCCCGCCGCCGAGGCGCCCTGTCCTGGAGCGGAGTCCGTCACCTCGGTCTTGGAGGTCGTGAGCAGGTGTGTGTCGTCGTTGGTCACAGCAGCGCCTCTCCACGCAGGATCTCGAGGATGAGATCGGCTGAGGTCTTCGGTGTGCTCTGGGGGCTGACGTCAGCCGGCGGGTGCCAGGATCGCTGGATGCCGCCGGTGATGCCGTTGTAGTACGGCGAGATCGGCCGGGACTTCGCCACTTCGAGCGAGTCGAGGATCGCATCCGAGTACGGGGCCTCCTCCTGCACCTTCGGATCGTCGAAGGCGGCGCGGGTGGCCGGCGGCAGTCCGTCGGTGATGTAGTACTCGGACTGCTTCTGGGTCTCGCGGATGCAGCTGATCGCTTCGAAGGCTTCGTCCTGGTGGTCGGAGAACGCGCCGACGGCGAGCTTGCCGCCGCCGAGCGGTGCGGCTCCCGGCGTACCCTCTTCGACGGCGGGGTACTGCGCCCAGCCGACGTCGTCGAAGACCTCCTGGTCGAGGCTGCCGTCCTCGACGGCGGCCTTCATGGCTGGGTAGACGAAGGGCCAGTTGACCATGAATCCGCCGTTCTCCCCTTGGAAGCGCAGCATAGCACCCTGCTCGTCGAGGTTGGAGAAGTTCGGTCCGCCCAGGCCCTCAGACCCGATCTTGTCGACGATCTCTGCAGCCTTCTCCCCTGCTGGGGAGTCGAGTCCGAGTTCGGTGTCCTCGGGTTCGGCTTCGGGATCCTTGACGATCGGCTCGCCCTGGGATTCGTACAGCGCGTTGACCCACACGGTCAGGGATTCGGCGCGGATGCCCTGGGCGCCGATCTCCTTGTCCTGGTCCTTGGCAGCTTCGATGATCTGATCCCAGGTCACCGGCTTGGACATGTCGAGGCCGGCCGCCTCGGCGACGGATTTGCGGTACCACAGGATCTGGGTGTTGGCCTGGACGGGGGCGACGACGAGCTGGTCCTCCCACATCGAGGACTCGACTGCCGCCTCGACGACGTCGTCGGTGAATTCGTCGACGTACTCCTCGGGCACCGGGGCGATGAAGTCGGCGTTGGCGAACTCGGGCACGTAGACGGTGTCGATGCTCATGATGTCGATCGAGTTGTCTTTGGAGGCGAGCCTTCGGATGAGCTGTTCGCGCTGACCGGCTGCGTCGCTGGGCAGCATCGAGGTCTGGATCGTGTATTTACCCCCGGAGGCCTCGGTGCAGGCTTCGGCCATCGCCGCCTTGCCGCCGTTGTCGGGGTCGATGTACCACGTCAGCGTCTTCGCGTCCTCTTGCGTGCCGCAGCCGCTGAGGGCCATGAGCGTCGCTGTCGCCATCGCCGCTCCGGCCAGCAGCCGGGTCCTGCGGCGGCGGGATGGATCCGTCATCAGCGCTCCTCCAGCCTTCCGTCTCGCGGTTCTTGCGAACCTCGCCGATGCCGTGCAGCCCTGTGCGGTGCATTGAGGGATCCTGCAAGACACATCACACTTCTGGTCTCACCTTAGCGGAGAATCGGCGAATGTGTGGGAGGGGCCGACCAGAAGACCAGGTGAGGGCGCTGGATGCACGAAGCCCCGGGAGTCGGAATGACTCCCGGGGCTTCAGTGTGATCGTGTGTCGATCACATCAGCTGATCAGTGATCAGGCGATGATCTCGGTGACACGGCCGGCACCGACGGTGCGGCCGCCCTCGCGGATGGCGAAGCGCAGGCCCTCTTCCATAGCGATCGGCTGGATGAGCTCAACGGTCATCTCAACGTTGTCGCCCGGCATGACCATCTCGGTGCCTTCCGGCAGCTCGATGACGCCGGTGACGTCGGTGGTACGGAAGTAGAACTGCGGGCGGTAGTTGGAGTAGAACGGGTTGTGACGTCCGCCCTCTTCCTTCTGCAGGATGTAGACCTGGCCCTTGAACTTCGTGTGCGGGGTGATCGAGCCCGGCTTGCAGATGACCTGGCCGCGCTCAACGTCCTCGCGCTTGGTGCCGCGGAGCAGGAGGCCGACGTTCTCACCGGCGCGAGCGTCCGGCAGGGTCTTGCGGAACATCTCGATGGCGGTGACGGTGGTCTTCTGCGACTGCGGCTTGATGCCGACGATCTCGATTTCCTCGTTCGGCAGCAGCACGCCGCGCTCCACACGACCGGTCACGACGGTGCCGCGGCCGGTGATGGTGAAGACGTCCTCGACAGGCATGAGGAACGGCTTGTCGATGTCGCGCTCCGGCTCCGGAACGTTCTCGTCGACGGCGTCCATGAGCTCCTCGACGGTCTTGACCCACTCCGGGTCGCCTTCGAGAGCCTTGAGAGCCGAGACGCGGACGATCGGGGCGTCCTCGTCGAAGTCCTGCGAACCGAGCAGGTCGCGGATCTCCATCTCAACGAGCTCGAGCATCTCATCAGCGTCGTCGCCGTACTCAGCGAGTGCGGCGTCGGTCTTGTTGAGAGCGACGAGCAGGTACGGAACGTTGACCTGGCGAGCGAGCAGGACGTGCTCGCGGGTCTGCGCCATGATGCCGTCGGTGGCGGCGATCACGAGGATCGCGCCGTCCATCTGAGCGGCACCGGTGATCATGTTCTTGATGTAGTCAGCGTGGCCCGGGGCGTCGACGTGTGCGTAGTGACGCTTCTCGGTCTCGTACTCAACGTGCGAGACGTTGATGGTGATGCCGCGCTGCTTCTCTTCCGGCGCGTTGTCGACCTGGTCGAAGGCCTGAGCCTGGTTCAGGTCCGGGTACTTGTTTGCCAGAACGTTCGTGATAGCCGCGGTCAGAGTCGTCTTACCGTGGTCAACGTGACCAATGGTACCGATGTTGACGTGCGGCTTAGTCCTGTCGAAACTAGCCTTTGCCACTGGGTTCCTCCTCGTGGTTGGTTCGGGACATGCGGTCCATGTCCCGCGCCTCTTCTGTTGTTGACAGCTGCCGGCTGGCGCCAGCAGCAACGGGCGAGATTACTCTTCGCCGCGGGTCTTCTGGATGATCTCGTCGGCGACAGCCTTCGGGACCTCCGCATAGCTATGGAACTGCATCGAGTACATGGCACGACCCTGGGTCTTCGACCGCAGGTCGCCGATGTAGCCGAACATCTCCGACAGCGGAACATGCGCACGGACAACCTTAACGCCTGTGGCATCCTCCATCGACTGGATCTGTCCGCGCCGCGAGTTCAGGTCGCCGATGACGTCACCCATGTACTCCTCCGGGGTGCGCACCTCGACCTCCATGAGCGGTTCGAGCAGAGCCGGGCTCGCCTTCTGGACGGCCTCCTTGAGGACCATCGAGCCGGCGATCTTGAACGCCATCTCCGAGGAGTCGACATCGTGGTACTGGCCGTCCACAAGGGTGGCCTTGATGCCGACCAGCGGGTAGCCGGCCAGCACGCCCATCTGCATGGCATCCTGGATGCCCTGGTCGACGCTCGGGATGTACTCGCGCGGCACGCGGCCGCCGGTGATGGCATTCTCGAATTCGTAGATCTGGTCGCCAGTGACCTCCATGGGCTCAATGGTGACCTGCACCTTGGCGAACTGGCCGGAACCGCCAGTCTGCTTCTTGTGCGTGTAGTCGGCCTTTTCCACCTTGCGGCGGATGGTCTCGCGGTAGGCGACCTGCGGCTTGCCGATGTTGGCCTCGACCTTGAATTCGCGCTTCATACGGTCGACGAACACATCGAGGTGCAGCTCGCCCATGCCGCCGATCTCGGTCTGGCCCGTCTCCTCGTTGAGGTTGACGGTGAAGGTCGGATCCTCCTTGACCAGCTTCTGGATGGCGGTCGAGAGCTTCTCCTGGTCGCCCTTGGTCTTCGGCTCGATGGAGACGAAGATGACGGGCTCCGGGAAGGACATCGACTCGAGCACGACCGGCTGCTGCGGGTCGCACAGGGTGTCGCCGGTGGTGGTCTCCTTGAGGCCGATGAAGGCGTAGATGTGTCCGGCGACTGCTTCCTCGACAGGGTTCTCCTTGTTCGAGTGCATCTGGAACATCTTGCCGACGCGCTCCTTCTTGCCGCTGGTCGTGTTGAGCACCTGCTCACCCGACTTCACGGTTCCGGAGTACACGCGGACGTAGGTCAGCGTTCCGAAGAACGGGTGGCTGGCGACCTTGAAGGCCAGACCGGCGAACGGTCCGTCCTTGCGCGGTTCGCGGGTGACGACCTCGTCCTCCTTACCGGGGGCATAGCCTTCGACAGCCGGGACGTCGAGCGGGCTCGGGAGGTAGTCGATGACGGCGTTGAGCACGAGCTGGATGCCCTTGTTCTTGAACGCCGAACCGCACATCACCGGGAACGCCTCAGAGGAGATGGTCAGCTGGCGGATGCCGGCCTTGAGCTCGTCGATGGTGAGCTCGCCCTCTTCGAGGTACCTGTCCATGAGCTCTTCGCTGGCCTCAGCGACATCCTCCATGAGGTTGGCGCGCATCTCCTCGGCGCGTGCCTTGAGCTCCTCGGGGATCTCGATCTCGACCATGTCCTGGCCCATCTTCGACTCGTCGGGCCATTCCCAGGCCTTCATCTCAACGAGGTCGATGACAGCACGGAAGTCGGACTCAGCACCGATCGGCAGCTGGATGACCAGCGGCTTGGCGCCGAGGCGCTCACGGATGGTCTTGACGGTGAAGTCGAAGTCGGCACCGAGCTTGTCCATCTTGTTGACGAAGCACACGCGCGGAACGTCGTACTTGTCAGCCTGACGCCACACGGTCTCAGACTGCGGCTCAACGCCTTCCTTGCCGTCGAACACGGCAACGGCACCGTCGAGCACGCGCAGCGAGCGCTCCACCTCGACGGTGAAGTCGACGTGGCCCGGGGTGTCGATGATGTTGATCTGGTTGTCTTCCCAGTAGCAGGTGGTGGCAGCCGAGGTGATCGTGATGCCGCGCTCCTGCTCCTGCTCCATCCAGTCCATCGTCGAGGCGCCGTCGTGGGTCTCGCCGAGCTTGTAGTTCACACCGGTGTAGAACAGGATGCGTTCGGTGGTAGTGGTCTTACCGGCATCGATGTGAGCCATGATGCCGATGTTGCGGACCTTCTTGAGGTCAGTCAGCACGTCGAGTGCCACGGTGTCTCTCTTCCGTCTCGTTGAGTTGGACAGCTGGCCGGACCAGATCGCACCGGTCCGGCCCAGCGTCGCTTACCAGCGGTAGTGGGCGAAGGCCTTGTTGGACTCGGCCATCTTGTGCATGTCCTCGCGGCGCTTCACAGCGGCGCCCAGACCGTTGCTCGCATCCAGGATCTCGTTCTGGAGGCGATCGGTCATGGTCTTTTCACGACGCTGCCGGGCGAAGCCGACGAGCCACCGCAGAGCGAGGGTGGTCGAGCGCGCTGCACGCACCTCGACCGGCACCTGGTAGGTCGCACCGCCGACACGGCGCGAGCGGACCTCGAGCGCCGGGCGGATGTTGTCCAGGGCCTTCTTGAGCAGCGAAACCGCGTCGGTGTTGGCCTTCTCAGCGGCGGCTTCGAGGGCGCCGTAGACGATGCGCTCAGCGGTGGAGCGCTTGCCGTCGAGGAGCACCTTGTTGATGAGCTGGGTGACCAGCGGCGAGTGGTAGACCGGGTCGATGCCGACCGGTCGCTTGGGGGCGGGACCCTTACGTGGCATTACTTCTTCTCCCTCTTGGCTCCGTAACGGCTGCGTGCCTGCTGGCGGCCCTTGACACCCTGGGTGTCGAGCGATCCGCGCACGATCTTGTAGCGCACGCCGGGGAGGTCCTTGACGCGGCCTCCGCGGACCAGCACGATCGAGTGCTCCTGCAGGTTGTGGCCCTCGCCCGGAATGTAGGCGGTCACCTCGATCTGGCTGGAGAGCTTGACACGTGCGACCTTGCGCAGTGCCGAGTTCGGCTTCTTGGGAGTGGTGGTGTACACACGCGTGCACACGCCGCGGCGCTGCGGGCTGCCCTTGAGGGCAGGCGTCGCGTTCTTCGCGGCCTTGTCGTGCCGGCCCTTGCGGACCAGCTGCTGGATTGTAGGCACTGAATATTCTCCGATGCTTCTCGATATACCTAAGTCCGATGGCGATCACAGCGCCTGCTGTGCCGTCCGCACCCTCGGACATGTCCTGCTGGGAGCGGGTGAAGCTGCCTGCCCGTCCCCAGTCCCCCGCGAGTCCCCGCTGCATCCCGAACCGGATGTGCCATGATGGCAGGGCGCCCTTGTCGAGCTGCCGAAACAGCCAGTCAGAGAACCGATGGGGCCTTGCGGCCTGCATGACACCGCCCGCGGCTGCTCCTCGTCACCCGGTGCGGAGCGGGTGACACAGCCTCGTGCGCGCATGCGGACACGATCTGATCACAATCAGTCACAGTACAGCCTAGACGGTGGCGGCGCCGCCGGTCAAAACGACCTCAACGCCAGGTTCCGCGCGGGGATTCCACTTCCGGAGAGGCAGTGGGCTGCGCCACAGACACCGCAGCCGCCGGCGTTACGCGCAGGTCACGTTCCGTTCGCCGGGCTTGGCTATGCTGGGCACATGTCCGACCTCGTACCCCGCGCCGGCGACAGCGACCGGCCCCGCAAGCTGCGCGCCAGTGATCAGGACCGCGACGCCGTCCTCGACGTCCTCTCCTCCGCCCACGCCTCCGGCCGGCTCGACCCCACGGAGCTCGATGAGCGGCAGGAGGCGACGATGGCAACGAAGTTCCTCGCTGAGCTCCCCGAGCTCATCGACGATCTGCCCGAAGGCGATGAGCTCGTCGCCCGGCTGCGCGCCGAGGCCGGAATCGATCCCGGGCCCTCTGCCTCGGGCACGGCGGTGGCGCACCGCCGCAAGCACATCCCGCCGGCCAAGCCCGGTACCGGCAAGCCCGTGTACGACGTCGCGGTGCTCGGTGGCTCAGCGAAGACGATCGTCGCCGGCACCTCCAAGGTCGAGACGTATGCGCTCATGGGCGGCAGCGAGATCTACCTGCACGAGGTGATGGGTCCCGGCGTCGAGCTCAAGCTGACGAACATCTCGGTCATGGCCGGGCATGACATCTACGTGCCGGGCGGGGTCAGGATCATCGACAACACGGTCAACTTCCTCGCCGGCAACGACATCGCCCGCAACGCCCAGGGCGACGGCTCCAACGGCACCCTCATCCTCGACGGCTTCAACCTCATGGCCGGCCACGACGTCAAGCTCGACCCGAACTGGACTCCCGAAAACCGCTGAGCGGCCCCGGTATCTGATCTCATCCCGAACCTGACACCGACCCGAGAGGACTCTCAGTGAACATCGGCATTCTGACCTCCGGCGGCGACTGCCCCGGTCTCAACGCGGTCATCCGCGGGGCCGTGCGCAAGGGCATCCGCCAGTACGGTTACAGCTTCTCCGCGATCCGCGACGGCTGGCGCGGGCTGCTGGAAGACGACATCCATCCGCTGCACATGGTCGACGTCCGCGGCATCGGCGCCCGCGGCGGCACTATCCTCGGAACCTCCCGCACGCACCCGTACTCAGGCGGAGGGCCGGAGCGGATGCGCGAAGTGATGGCCGAGCGCGGCATCGACGCCGTCATCGCGATCGGCGGTGAGGGCACGCTGGCCGGCGCCTCGCGGCTGGCAGATGACGAGGGGCTGCCGGTCGTCGGCGTGCCGAAGACGATTGACAACGACCTCGACAACACCGACTACACCTTCGGGTTCGACACCGCACAGGAGATCGCCACCGAGGCGATCGACCGACTGCGCACGACAGCCGAAAGCCACCACCGCTGCATGGTGCTCGAGGTCATGGGACGCAACGTCGGCTGGATCGCATTGCAGTCGGGCATGGCCGGTGGCGCCCATGCCATCCTCATCCCGGAGTTCCCGGTCGGCTACGAGCAGATCTGCGAATGGGTTCGCTCGGCCTGGGATCGCGGACGCGCCCCGCTCGTCGTCGTCGCCGAGGGCTTCGTGCCCGAGGATCTCGACGACCAGGTCTCGGAGGCCGGTCTCGACAAGCACGGCCGGGTGCGCCTGGGCGGCATCGGCAACCACCTCGCCCCGATCATCGAAGAGCGCACCGGCTTGGAGACCCGCGCGGTGACGCTCGGCCACTTGCAGCGCGGCGGCTCCCCGACGGCCTACGACCGGGTGCTCGCCACCCGGCTCGGAATGGCCGCCGTCGACCTGTGCCACGACGCCGGCTGGGGTCAGATGGCAAGCCTGACGGGCACCGACATCATCCGGGTGCCGATGGCCGAGGCCGTCGACCGGCTCAAGTTCGTCCCACAGCACAGGTGGGATGAAGTCCAGGTCCTGCTCGGTTGAACTCGTCAGCCAGCAGGGTGGGCGCCAGTCGCGCCGCCACCCGATCCTGCAGCTGGCCGGCTGTCGCGGGATCTGATGCCAGCGCCAACAGCTCCTGCGCATCGAACGCCACGACCTCGTAGCCGAGTGCGCTGATCGACTCATAGGCGGATTCGAGCACCTGCATGCTCTCCCCTGTCCGGCTGACGTCGACGACGATACGCAGGCGGGGAAAGAGGAACGACACTGCCGCTCCCGCGGCCGGCTCCTCGGCCCCCGGCAACACGACGTGCTGCCGGAAGCCGGTGAATCCGAGCCCGCACAGCACGGCGAGCAGCACCGATTCAGCCGGTATCACCGCCTCGCCGGTGGCGGCGTGGAGCACCATCCGAACCTGGGCGAAACGGTTGCGGCGCTGCTGCGAATCAGCCACGGTGTGCAGCTCTCGCCGGGCGTGCTCCTGGTCGTGCGCCCCGCGCAGCAGGTGGTCGGCAGCCAGCACGCCGGCGATGACGCCGACGTCGCGGGCCAGGTCGATGACCGTGCGGGCCGGGCTGGTGATCTGGAGATCGCCGATCGTGAGGCGATCGCACGGCAGCACAGGATTCCGCCAGCGACGCAGCATTGCCGATTCTGCTCCCCTGCGCGGATGCGAGACGTGCAGCGGCGTCTCGCCTGTGGCACCGAGGACAGGCATGCCGTGCAGACGTGCGGCGGTCTCATGTGGAGATGACGTCCGAGGGTGCCAGGGGAGGGAGGGGCTCGGGCAGCACAGCTGCTGCAGTGTGCGTGATCGCTGTCGGCTCCCGGCGGCGCAGTGTTGTCGTATCCATGCCGTCACCCTGCTGCCCACGGCCCACGATGACCAGAGGCAGCCGCGGTCTGTGGAAACTCCGTGATCTGTCCACAGGTATGTCCACAGATGTGCAGGAGGTTACTCGGACTCCGTTACGCGATCGTCGCGCCGCCCTCTCTCCCCCATCACGCTGGGCATGCAGGCCGGTTACCGACACGTAGCCCGCCGGAACGCGCAACGACGACTCACACCTCGGGAACGGGGACCAGAACCGCGTGAGACCGGGCATGATGCGCTCTGTCCACAGGTATTTGCACAGCAGCGGCTGCCTGTGGGCAGCCGGGGGGGTGAATGACGACGGGGCGGGGACAGCGTGTGCTGTCCCCGCCCCGTGCGGTTCAGGCCTGCAGCCGAGGGCTGCCGGTCAGATCATCAGCTGAAGGCGCCGAAGTCGTAGTCCTCCAGCGGGATGGCCGCCCCTTCTCCTGCCAGCGACGGGTAGAAGTCGTTGTAGGAGTTGGAGAACATTTCCTGGCGGGCCTCTTCGGTCGGCTCGACGATCATGTCGCGGTACTTATGCATACCGGTGCCAGCCGGGATGAGCTTACCGAGGATGACGTTCTCCTTCAGGCCGAGCAGCGGGTCGGTCTTGCCCTCCATCGCTGCTTCGGTGAGGACGCGGGTGGTCTCCTGGAAGGAGGCCGCCGACAGCCACGACTCAGTCGCCAGCGAGGCCTTCGTAATACCCATGAGCTCGTCACGGGCCGAAGCCGGCTTGCCGCCTTCGGCGACGACACGGCGGTTCTCCTCCTGGTAGCGGCCGCGATCGACCAGCTCACCGGGCAGCAGGTTGGTGTCGCCGGATTCGATGACGGTGACCCGCCGGAGCATCTGACGGACGATGACCTCGATGTGCTTGTCGTGGATGCCCACGCCCTGCGAGCGGTAGACCTTCTGCACCTCGTCGACGAGGAAGCGCTCGGCTTCCCGGCGACCGCGGATGCGCAGCACCTGCTTCGGGTCGATGGCGCCCTCGACGAGCTTCGATCCGGCCTCGACGCGCTGTCCGTCCTCGACGAGCAGCTGCGCACGGCGGCCGACCGGGTGCTCGATTTCCTCCGAGCCGTCGTCCGGGGTGACGATGACGTAGCGGGTCTTGCGGCTGTCGTCGATCTTCACCTTGCCGGTTGCCTCGGCGATCGGAGCGAAGCCCTTCGGAGTACGGGCCTCGAAGAGCTCGGTGACACGCGGCAGACCCTGCGTGATGTCGCCTCCGCCGCCGGCGGCGACACCACCGGTGTGGAAGGTGCGCATCGTCAGCTGGGTGCCCGGCTCACCGATCGACTGGGCTGCGACGGTGCCGATCGCCTCGCCGATGTCGACGAGCTTGCCGGTGGCCATCGAGCGGCCGTAGTGCATCGCCGAGATCTGCACGTCCGAATCGGCGGTGAGCACCGAATGGACCTTGATCTCCTCGATGCCGGCGGCGACGAGGGTGTCGACGACGTCGGGGCCGACGTCCGTCTTGGCCGGGACGATGACGTTGCCGTCAGCGTCGGTGATGTCCGAGACGGTCAGGCGGCCGTAGACGCTGGTCTCAGCGAACTCGTGCGGCTCCAGTTCGCCGTTGACGCCGCGCTGCGCGACCGGCAGCGTGATGCCCTTGGGCGAATCGGTCGACTCCGAGCGGATGATGACATCCTGCGACACGTCGACGAGACGACGGGTCAGGTAGCCGGAGTCTGCCGTACGCAGAGCGGTGTCGGCCAGGCCCTTACGGGCGCCGTGGCTGGCGATGAAGTACTCGAGGACGGACAGGCCCTCGCGGTAGTTCGACTTGATCGGACGCGGGATGATCTCACCCTTCGGGTTCGTCACCAGGCCGCGCATACCGGCCAGCTGACGGACCTGGGTCCAGTTGCCCGATGCGCCGGAGTTGACGAGGCGGACGACGGAGTTCTCCTCAGGGAAGTTCTTCTGCATCGCCTCGGCAACCTGGTCGGAGGTGTCCGACCAGATCTTGACGAGCTCGCTGCGGCGCTCATCGTCGGTGAGCGCACCGAAGTCGTACTGCTCCTGCACGCGGGACGCCTGCTCCTCGGCCTCGTCGAGCATGCCGGCTTTCGACTCCGGGGAGACGATGTCGGACATCGCGACGGTCAGGCCCGAGTGGGTGGCCCAGTAGAAGCCCTCGGACTTGAACTGGTCGAGCGTGTGGGCGACCTCGACCTTCGGGTACAGGTCGGCCAGGCGGTTGACGATCTTCGACAGCGCCTTCTTGTCCACCGTCGAATTGACGTACTGGTAGTCCGCCGGCAGCGTCTCGTTGAACAGGGCGCGGCCGAGCGTCGTCTCGACGATCGCCGGCTGACCCGGCTCCCAGCCCTCGGGCATCTCCATCGTGCGCGAGGGCACGATATCGTCGATCCGCAGCTTGATCTTCGCACCGAGGTTGAGCTCATCGCGGTCGAAGGCCATGATCGCCTCGGCGATGGAGGCGAACTCGCGTCCCTCGCCCTCCGAGCCGGAGCGCTCGCTGGTGAGGTGGTACAGGCCGATGATCATGTCCTGCGACGGCATCGTGACGGGCTTGCCGTCCGAGGGCTTGAGGATGTTGTTCGCCGAGAGCATGAGGATGCGGGCCTCAGCCTGGGCCTCAGCGCTCAGCGGCAGGTGCACAGCCATCTGGTCACCGTCGAAGTCGGCGTTGAACGCCGAGCAGACGAGCGGGTGGATCTGGATGGCCTTGCCCTCGACGAGCAGCGGCTCGAAGGCCTGGATGCCGAGGCGGTGCAGGGTCGGTGCGCGGTTGAGCAGCACCGGGTGCTCGGAGATGACCTCTTCGAGGACGTCCCACACCTGGGCGTGCTGGCGCTCGACCATGCGCTTGGCGGACTTGATGTTCTGCGCGTGGTTGAGGTCGACGAGCCGCTTCATGACGAAGGGCTTGAACAGCTCGAGCGCCATGGTCTTGGGCAGACCGCACTCGTGCAGGTTCAGGGTCGGGCCGACGACGATGACCGAACGGCCGGAGTAGTCGACGCGCTTGCCGAGCAGGTTCTGGCGGAACCGGCCCTGCTTGCCCTTGAGCATGTCCGACAGCGACTTGAGCGGGCGGTTGCCCGGTCCGGTGACCGGACGGCCGCGGCGGCCGTTGTCGAACAGCGAGTCGACGGCTTCCTGCAGCATCCGCTTCTCGTTGTTCACGATGATCTCAGGCGCACCCAGGTCGAGGAGGCGCTTGAGGCGGTTGTTGCGGTTGATGACGCGACGGTACAGGTCGTTGAGGTCCGAGGTGGCGAAGCGGCCACCGTCGAGCTGGACCATCGGACGCAGCTCCGGCGGGATCACCGGAATCGCATCGAGCACCATGCCCTCAGGACTGTTGTCGGTCGACAGGAAGGCGTTGACGACCTTGAGGCGCTTGAGCGCACGGGTCTTGCGCTGTCCCTTGCCGGTCTTGATCAGCTCGCGCAGCTTATCGGACTCGCCTTCGAGGTCGAAGTCCTGCAGGCGCTTCTGGATCGCCTCAGCGCCCATCGCACCGGTGAAGTAGATGCCGAACCGGGCGACCATGTCACGGTAGAGGCTCTCATCGCCTTCGAGGTCGGAGACCTTGAGGCCCTTGAAGCGCTCCCACACCTGCTCGATGCGGTCGATCTCGCGATCGGCGTTCTTGCGGAGGTTGTTCATCTCCTTCTCGGCCTGGGTGCGCAGCTTGTTCTTCGCAGCTGCAGTGGCACCCTCGGACTCGAGTTCGGCGAGGTCCTCTTCGAGCTTCTTCGACCGGCGGTCGAGGTCGGCGTCACGGCGGTCGCCGATGCGCTTCTTCTCGACGTCGATCTGGTTCTGCAGGGTCGGCAGATCCCGGTGGCGGGACTCCTCGTCAACGGAGGTGATCATGTAGGCGGCGAAGTAGATGACCTTCTCCAGGTCCTTCGGCGCCAGGTCGAGCAGGTAGCCCAGTCGGGAGGGCACGCCCTTGAAGTACCAGATGTGGGTGACCGGGGCGGCGAGCTCGATGTGGCCCATGCGCTCACGGCGGACCTTGGCGCGGGTGACCTCGACACCGCAGCGCTCGCAGATGATGCCCTTGAAGCGCACGCGCTTGTACTTGCCGCAGTAGCACTCCCAGTCGCGAGTCGGTCCGAAGATCTTCTCGCAGAACAGACCGTCCTTCTCCGGCTTGAGGGTGCGGTAGTTGATCGTCTCGGGCTTCTTGACCTCACCGTGGGACCAGCGGCGGATGTCATCAGCGGTGGCCAGGCCGATGCGCAGCTCATCAAAGAAATTGACGTCAGGCACGTAAATCCTCTTTCTCTTGACAGCTGACGGACAGCTGTCGAAATTCTCGAATACTCAGGCTTGTGCCTGCCGGCCCGCGTGCGGGCCGGCAGGGGCGATCAGACTTCTTCGACGGTCTGTGCTTCGTGACGCGACAGGTTGATGCCGAGCTCTTCGGCTGCACGGAACACCTCATCATCGGAGTCGCGCATCTCGACGTGCATGCCGTCCGAGGACAGCACCTCGACGTCGAGGCACAGCGACTGCATCTCCTTGATGAGCACCTTGAACGATTCCGGGATTCCCGGATTCGGCAGGTTGTCGCCCTTGACGATCGCCTCGTAGACCTTGACGCGGCCGGGGATGTCATCGGACTTGATCGTCAGCAGCTCCTGCAGGGTGTAGGCGGCACCGTATGCCTCCAGCGCCCACACCTCCATCTCACCGAAGCGCTGACCGCCGAACTGCGCCTTACCGCCCAGCGGCTGCTGGGTGATCATCGAGTACGGTCCGGTCGAACGCGCGTGGATCTTGTCGTCGACCAGGTGGTGCAGCTTGAGCAGGTACATGTAGCCGACCGAGATCGGGTACGGGAACGGCTCGCCGGAACGGCCGTCGAACAGGCGCGCCTTGCCCGAGGTGTCGACGAGGCGGTCGCCGTCGCGGTTCGGGTGGGTGGCCTCGAGCAGTCCGCGCAGCTCCTCTTCGTGCGCACCGTCGAACACCGGGGTGGCGACGTTGGTGCCGGCCTCCACCTCGGCGGCGAAGCCGTGATCGAGGAGTTCGGTGGCCCACTCGGGGTTGCCTTCGATCTTCCAGCCCTGCTTGGCGATCCAGCCGAGGTGAACCTCGAACACCTGTCCGATGTTCATACGACGCGGCACGCCGTGCGGGTTGAGGATGACGTCGACGGGGGTGCCGTCTTCGAGGAACGGCATGTCCTCGACCGGCAGGATCGTCGAGATGACGCCCTTGTTGCCGTGGCGGCCGGCCATCTTGTCACCGATGGTGATCTTGCGGCGCTGGGCGACGTAGACGCGCACCAGCTGGTTGACGCCGGGCGAGAGCTCGTCGTCTTCGTCACGGTCGAAGACCTTGACGCCGATGACGGTGCCGGACTCGCCGTGCGGGACCTTGAGCGAGGTGTCGCGGACTTCGCGGGACTTCTCACCGAAGATCGCGCGCAGCAGGCGCTCCTCGGGGGTCAGCTCGGTCTCACCCTTCGGGGTGACCTTGCCGACGAGGATATCGCCGTCGGTGACCTCGGCGCCGATGCGGATGATGCCGCGGTCGTCGAGATCGGCCAGCGCGTCCGGGGAGATGTTCGGGATGTCCCGGGTGATCTCCTCGGCACCGAGCTTGGTGTCACGGGCGTCGACTTCGTGCTCTTCGATGTGGATCGAGGAGAGCACGTCGTCCTGCACCATGCGCTGGGACAGGATGATGGCGTCCTCGTAGTTGTAGCCCTCCCACGACATGAATGCCACGAGCAGGTTCTTGCCCAGGGCCATCTCGCCGTCCTGGGTCGAGGGTCCGTCGGCGAGCACGGCACCGGCCTCCACGCGGTCTCCCACGTTGACGAGGATGCGCTGGTTGTAGGAGGTGCCGTGGTTGGAGCGGCGGAACTTCTCGGCCTTGTACGTCATGGTCGTGCCGTCGTCGTTCATGACGGTCACGTAGTCGGCGCACACGTCGGTGACGACACCGGACTGCTCGGCGAGGATGACGTCGCCGGCGTCGACGGCGGAGCGGTACTCCATGCCGGTGCCGACCAGCGGCGACTCGCTGCGCACGAGCGGCACAGCCTGACGCTGCATGTTCGCACCCATGAGGGCGCGGTTGGCGTCGTCGTGCTCGAGGAACGGGATGAGCGCGGTGGCCACCGAGACCATCTGGCGTGCCGAGACGTCCATGTAGTCGACCTCGTCGACCGGCAGCAGCTCGGCCTCACCCGAGCCGCCGGCCGGACGGCAGAGGACGAACTCCTCAGCGAACTCGTTGTCCTCGGTCAGCGGGGCGTTGGCCTGCGCGATGTCGAACTCGAGCTCATCATCGGCGGTGAGGTACTCGACCTTGTCGGTGACGACACCGTTCTCGACCTTGCGGTACGGGGTCTCGATGAAGCCGAACGGGTTGATCCGGCCGTAGGAGGCCAGCGAACCGATGAGGCCGATGTTCGGGCCTTCCGGCGTCTCGATCGGGCACATGCGGCCGTAGTGCGACGGGTGGACATCGCGGACTTCCATGCCGGCGCGGTCGCGCGACAGACCGCCGGGTCCCAGTGCCGAGAGGCGGCGCTTGTGGGTCAGGCCGGCCAGCGGGTTGTTCTGGTCCATGAACTGCGAGAGCTGGGAGGTTCCGAAGAACTCCTTGATCGCAGCGACGACCGGGCGGATGTTGATGAGCGACTGCGGAGTGATCGCCTCGACGTCCTGAGTCGTCATGCGCTCACGCACGACGCGCTCCATGCGCGACAGGCCGGTGCGCACCTGGCTTTCGATGAGCTCGCCGACCGCACGGATGCGGCGGTTGCCGAAGTGGTCGATG
>NZ_DLOD01000023.1:17284-44858 GCF_002479565.1 Brevibacterium sp. UBA7493
CGGTTGCCGAAGTGGTCGATGTCATCGAGGGCGACCCGGATGTCGGCGTCTGCGCCGTCGCGGCGGCCGGTCATGGTGTCCTTGCCGGCGTGCAGCGAGACGATGTAGCGGATCGTCTGGGCGATGTCGTCGACGGTGAGCACCGAATCCGACAGCGGCGCATCGATGCCGAGCTTGCGGTTGATCTTGTAGCGGCCGACCTTGGCGAGGTCGTAGCGCTTGGCGTTGAAGTAGAGGTTCTTCAACAGGTTCTCTGCCGCCTCGATCGTCGCAGGCTCAGCCGGGCGCAGCTTCTTGTAGATGTCGAGCAGCGCGTCTTCGCGGGTCTCGACGGTGTCCTTGGCAAGCGTCTCGCGGATCGACTCGAAATCGCCGAACTCCTCGAGGATCTTCGAGCTGGTCCAGCCGAGGGCCTTGAGCAACACGGTGACCGACTGCTTGCGCTTGCGGTCCAGGCGCACACCCACCTGATCGCGCTTGTCGATCTCGAACTCAAGCCAGGCACCGCGCGACGGGATGATCTTGGCGGTGTAGATGTCCTTGTCCGAGGTCTTGTCGGCAGCGGCCTCGAAGTAGGCGCCGGGCGAGCGGACGAGCTGGGAGACGACGACGCGCTCGGTGCCGTTGATGACGAAGGTGCCCTCGTCGGTCATGAGCGGGAAGTCGCCCATGAACACGGTCTGGCTCTTGATCTCGCCGGTGTTGTTGTTCATGAACTCGGCGGTGACGAACAGCGGCGCCGAGTAGGTCATGTCGCGTTCCTTGCACTCATCGATGGAGTACTTCGGAGGCTCGAAGCGGTGTTCGCGGAACGACAGGCTCATCGCGCCGGAGAAGTCCTCGATCGGGGAGATCTCCTCGAAGATGTCCTCCAGGCCCGAGGTGGTGGCAACGGAGTCATCGCCGGTCTCGATGGCCTCGGCGACGCGGTCCTGCCACTTCTCGTTGCCGATCAGCCAGTCGAAGCTGTCGGTCTGCAGGCCGAGGAGATTCGGCAGCGGCAGCGGCTCGTTGATCTTCGCGAAAGAAACGCGCGTGGGTGGGTTAGCGGTCCTGGTGTGTTCGTTGGCGGCGGCCAATGGGATCCTTCCGAGTGGTTCACCTGGTCAGTTCGCTTCGCCTGCCTGAGCCGGAGAGGAGACGCGCCGCCGCACACACCGGACACAGCTCGCAGTGGCTGGTAGAGTCCCGGGTGATTGAGGGTTGGCTGGTTCCGCTTCCGTCAGGCGCTGTGCGTGAGCCCACCGCTATATGAAGGCACCACAAAGACAAAGCAACGCAAAGAACTAGCATAGTCGCAGCGCCCACATGTGGCAAGCCGGTGTAGTAGAGTGCTGAGTTTTCGCCTCTGCCGCCCCATCTGCCCTGGTGAGCCGGTGATAGTCTGCGGGCATGTCTGAGCCCTCCTTTCCGGCGCCGGCGATCTTCGTCCACACCTCCGAGCCGGCCGCGCTCAACTCCTATCTCATCATCGGCACCGAGCGCGCTGTCATCATCGACACCGGTGCAGGCCCCGCCCAGGCCGCCGGCATCCTCGACGCCTTCACCGCCGTGCTCGCCCAACACAGTGATGCCGGCCGGGGAACCGAGCTGCCGATCGTCGCCGTCAACACCCATGACCACTGGGATCACTTCTTCGGCAACGCCCATTTCGCCTCCTGCGGTGTCGAGGAGTTCTTCGGCTCACCGGCCTTCGCCCGCGATCAGGCCGGGTCTGCCTGGCTGCAGTTCCACGCCGTGCCCTTGGAGGCCGAACCGCATCTGCCGGCTGACCCGAGTGAGCTCGCTGTTGAGGTCACCGCGCTGGCCGATGGCGCGGTGCTCGACATCGGCAGCTGGCAGCTGCACGCCTACGAAATGCCTGGGCACACGGACACCGATCTCGTCCTCGCCTGCGCCGATGTCGTCTTCACCGGCGATCTCGTCGAGGAGGGTGCCCCACCCCAGGCCGGCGATGACGCCACCCCGAGCCGCTGGGCCGCTGGGCTGCGGGAGCTTGCGGCACTTCCCGGCGCCGAGGTGTTCGCGCCCGGTCACGGCCAGCCGGTCGCCGCCGGATTCGTCCGCCGTCAGGCCGAGGACATCGCAGTTCTCGCTGCCGATCCCGACCATGAGCTCACCGCGCTGAGCGCCGAGCCGTTCGCCTTCGCTGAGAGCCCCGGCCTGCCTGCAGGTGTGCGCCGCCTGCGCTGAGCAGCTGCACCGCGAAGCTGCTGCATGTGCCCAGCCGCAGAGCGCTTACGGCCGTGGCGGCCCGCTGACCTCGCGGCTCATCGTCGTGCGCGGCTGGGTCTCTCCCGGCTCGACGTTGGGGTTGAGCTGCGCAGGATCGAACTCGTCGATGAGCGGCTGGGTGACGGCGATGTACAGGTCGTAGTAGGTGTCGTCGCTGCCGCAGTTGTTGGCGGTCAGCGTCTTCATCTGCTTGTCCCCGCGCCACAGTTCGACCTCGATCTCACGCGCGCCTTCGCAGCCCTGCTCGGGGATGAAGTTCGTCCGCTCCTGGGCGGCCTCAGCGGCGGTGGCGACCTCTGACCACACCTCGGCGGGCAGGTCGACGCGCTCATAGCCGAGGAACTCCTCGTGGGCGTGCACACGCAGGGCGGCCTTCTCCGGGACGGCCTCGATGACCCAGCTGCGGTTGGCCGTACCGGTGCGCGGATCGGTGAAGCGGGCGATGATCCCGGCATCGTGCGTGCCGACCTCGACCGGGCCGAGCAGCGTGCACCCCGACAGCCCGCTCACCAGCGCAAGCGCCAGCGCACCGGCGGCCAGGCGCCTGCGGTTTCGGGGCAGTCGGGTCATGATCCGATCCTAGGATGCTTCCGCGCCCGAGGCGGGAGGCATGTCAGCATGTCGCACTCCCGGCTGTGGATAACCGGTTCTGGCCGTTGACATTCGTTAGGGTGAGGCACAGCACCCCCGTCGAAAGCGAGTCTGCCGTGAACGCCTCAGCTGCAGCAGGACTGAATCTCATCAGCCTCATCCTCACACTGCTGCTGGTGGCCTATGCGACGGTGGCGTGGTTCGCGGCCTGGACGACCGCTCGCGTCAAAGACCGGCCCCGGTCGGCTCCGGCACCAGCACCCGGCCGCCCGGCACCTGGGCAGCCACCGGCCGGCAGGCAGCCGGCACCCGGCAGACCAGGACCACCACCCCCACCGGCGCCTCCGCGATCAGCACCGCCGCGATCAGATCCGCCGCGACCAGGGCATCCGGGACCTGGACATCCGGGCCCGCACCAGGGTGTGCACCCTCACCAGCGTCCGCCGCAGGCGGGCAACCGGTTCCCTCCTGACCCGCCGCCACCGGGCATGCGGGCCCCTGCCGGGCCTGCCATGCGCCCGGGCATGCCGCATCCGGGTCCGCCGCCCGGTCCGCCCGGCGCACCCCGGCTGCCCTACCCGCCGCATGCCGGCGGCCGGCACCCGGGTCAGCCAGCCACCGCCTCGGGCCCGGTGAGACCACCGATCGACCGGACCAGCCTGTACCTCAACATCCTGCTCGGGGTCGCCGCGCTGCTCATGATCACTGCGGCGATCATCTTCATCACCGTCGCCTCCTCGACTCTCGTCAAAGCGGTGAGCCTGTGGGTCGTCGCCGTCGTCTTCTACGCCACCGGGCTCATCGTCTACTCGTTCGTCGCCAAACTGCGGCCGGTCGGCTTCGCGCTCACGGCGATCGGCCTGGCGATCATCCCGATCGCCGGTTTCGGCCTCGGCGGCTGGCAGCTGACCTCCGGCACGCTGGCCTGGTTCATCTCCTCGGCCGCCGGTGTGCTCGCCTACCTGGGGGCTGCGGTTGTGCTGCGCTCCCAGCTCGTCACCTGGCTCAGCGTGGCGTTTACGTTCTCGCTGACGATGTCGGCGATCGCCCTGACCCCGGCACCGGTCGTGTGGTACTTCGTCGTCCTCATCCTCACGACCGCTCCCCTGGCGCTGCTGGCGGTGCTGCTGCGCGGCCGGCTGGCTGAGAAGTACATCCGCCCGCAGATCATCCTCGGCGATGTGCTCGCACCCCTGGCTGTCGTCGGCGCCGTCTTCATCGACCCGTCGCCGACCCGCCTGGAGTGGGGCATCCTGTTCGCGGCCCTTGGTGTGCACTTCCTCGTCGGCGCGCTGCTGCGCCGCTCGCCGCTGCGCGGGGTCGGGGCGCGGTTCAGCTTCGCGCTGGCGATCCTGCTCATCATGAGCGGGCTGGTCCACAACGAGATGATCGGCGTGCACTCGAGTTGGAACCGCCCGCTGACGACGGTCGCGGCCTTCCTCATCGGTGCGGCCTTCTTCACCGAGGCCGCCCTGCGCCGCCCGGCCCGCCGAGGCGACCCTGCCCCGCTGCCGGTTACGTCCGAGCGGCCGGAGGCCATGGCCGCTCCTGCCACAGGGGCGACGGCTGCGCACATCGCGCTCATGCTCGCCGGCGGATTCCTCTACGCCACCGGTATCGTGCTCGCCGAGGTGCCCTACACCGATCCGGGCGGCACCATCGCCACGATCCTCATCAGCGTCACCGGGCTGCTGGCGGCAGGGGCCACGGTGTTCGCGGCCCTGCGCGCCGATGCGCTGCTGCCGCTTGGCGCCGGGATCGCAGTCGCGGCCCGGGTCGGGGCGTTCATCGTCTACCAGGTCATGGACCTCGGCCCGCAGGATGCGCCGCTCGGTGACCAGCTGCCGGATGGGGTGGCGACGAGCGCCGGGTTCATCTGGTACGCGCTGCTGCTCATCGGGCTCGCCTGGTTCAGCTCGATCATCACCTCTCGCCGAGCCCGTCACCTCACAGTGCTGCGCACCGGCATGCCTCTGCTCATGCCTGCTGCCGCTCTCCTGCTGCTGATCCCGGCACCGATGGCAGCTGCCGACATCGACTCGCCGCTCAGCGCACTCATCGTCATCGCGTCAGTGGTGGCGCTGGGCCTGTGCGCTTGGTGGGCGCGTAATGCGCTGCTTGTCACCGGCGCTGTGCCGGTGGCGCTGGCGTTCGGTTTCGTGCTCGGTGACATCTGGAAGGCACTCGGCCTGGGATCGAGTGTCGCCACCGCGGTCGTCGCCGGCGGGTACCTCACCATCCTGGCGACAGCCCTTGGCGGGCTGGCCCTTGCCGAGGTCGGCCTGCGCCGGCGCGGACGCACCTGGCGGGCCCGCTACGCCGTCATCACCGCAGGTATCCTCGCGGGATTCTTCGGCCTCGGGCTGCTGTTCAGGATCTTCACCATGGGCACTGAGGACAGCCAGGCCGCCTACACCGCCGGGCCGATCCTCCTGCTCATCACCGTCGGGCTGTTCGCCGCCGGTCACTGGGCCAGCCGCAGACTGGCATCTGCTGGTGCCGGGCTGAGGCTGCGCTTCGCTGAGCTGCGGCTGCTGCCGCTGAGCATCTCAGCAGTGGCGGCGTTCCTCGCCACCGTCCTCATCGTCACGGTTCATTCGGTCGAGCACGTGCGCGTGGCAGCAGCCGTCGTGCTTCTGCTGCTGGCGGCCATCGCCTTCGCCCACGCGTTCGCCGCACGGGTCCCCGAGGTCATGCTGCTCGGGTTCCTCGCTCTCTACCACGGTGTCCGCGTCCTCGCCGGTCTCGGCATCACTGATGCGGCGCTGGCGCACCTGCTGGCGGCATGGCTGGTCTGGATGCTGGCCTATGCGCTGTACTGGTTCATCTCGGTCGCCTATGACCGCAAGCCGAGCGCCCAGCACCTCTTCGCCGGCTTCTCCCGCTGGTCACTGTCCCCGCTGGTCGTGGCATTCATTGCAATGCTCACCGCCTTCATCAGCGCGCTGTTCGTCGACGCCGAGGTGCCTGCACTCAATTCGCTCACGATGCTCATCGCCGGCATCACCCTCATGATGCCGGCCTTCATGCTCGTGCTGCTGGCCCAGCGGTTCCCGCACCAGCTCACGCGCCGCATCACCGCTGAGGTCGCCACCTACATCGGCGCGCTCGGCGGGATGATCGCACTGGCCGGAATCTGGCAGCTGCGCCTCGTCGTGCCCCTGCATGTGCTGCTGGCCGCAGCGATCGGCTGGGCGATCTTCTACGCTCGCAGCCAGCCGGCGCACAGCGGGCGCGGTGCCCAGTTCCTCCGCGTCGACCTGCGCACTGTCATCCCGATGGCGCTCATCGCGCTCACCGGCACGATCGCGGCATTCACTGCCGATCATGCCGGCTACTCCCTGCTGTTCCTCATCGACCATGCCGCCCTCCTCATCGCCGGCGCCGTGCTGCTGCGGGCGTGGGCGCTGTGGTGGGGTCTGGCCGGGGTCAGCGCCGGCATCGTGTGGTTCCTGCGCGATCTCATGTGGCTGGCCCTTGTCATCATCGCCGTGTTCATCATCGGCGTCGTGGTCTGGCAGCTGCTGCGCAAGCCGAAGAGCCCGCAATCGCCGGCCGGCCCGGCCCACGGCTATGGACCGCCGCAGGCCCCGCCGCGGCAGGGTCCACCTCCGCCGGCACCTCCCCAGCCACCTGGCCAAGAGCCCGGCGGGCCCGACCAGTCACCGCCTCGGAAACGGAACTGGCAGCCGCCCACTCCGCCTCCGCCTGCCCCTCCGTCAGGGACGTGGCAGGGACCGCGCCACGATGGATGACCTGCTCGTCGAACGGGTGCTGCGCGCTGCCGAATGCGTACCGGCCGGACAGGTGGTCAGCTACGGCATGATCGCCGAGCTCGTCGGCGCCTCCCCACGGCTCGTCGGCCGGATCATGGCCACCTGGGGCGCGAACGTGGCCTGGTGGCGGGTGACGAACGCCAGCGGCCGGCTGCCGGAGGCGATCACGATCCGCGCCCTAGAGCAGTGGGCGGCCGAGGGCACTCCCCTGGCAGCCGACCGGCACGGAGTCTCGATGCCGCGCGCTCGGGCGGATGCGGCCGAGCTGGCGGCTGCCTGGCAGGCCGCATGCGCTGATCTGCCCGCACGATGAACTGCAGCAGTGAATAGCAACAGCCCCGCTGCCAGCTGGCAACGGGGCTGTTGACGTGATCCCGGGCTAGGCTGCGCGTGTGCGCTGCCTGGCCGGGTGGAAGATCACTTGAGCGAGACGGTGGCGCCTGCGCCCTCGAGGGCTTCCTTGGCCTTCTCGGCGGTCTCCTTGTCGGCGCCTTCGAGGACGGCCTTCGGAGCGTTGTCGACGAGGTCCTTGGCTTCCTTCAGTCCGAGCGAGGTGATGCCGCGGACCTCCTTGATGACCGGAACCTTCTTGTCGCCGGCCGACTCGAGGATGACGTCGAACTCGGTCTTCTCTTCAGCAGCGGCATCGCTACCGCCGGCACCGCCGGCAGCAGGAGCGGCAACGGCAGCAACCGGAGCGGCTGCCTCGACCTCGAAGGTCTCCTCGAACTTCTTGACGAAGTCCGACAGTTCGATGAGGGAGAGCTCCTTGAACGCTTCGATGAGCTCTTCGGGGGTGAGCTTAGCCATGGTGGCTATGTCCTTCCGTACGTGGCTGACTCTTCAGCCGTGAATGGATTGTCTGTGGGTCTGAGTGAAACTCAGGCGTCCTCGGCAGCCGCTTCGCCGCCCTGCTTTTCGCGCAGAGCGTCGACGGTGCGTGCGGCGTTGACCAGCGGAGCGGTGAACATGTAGGCAGCGTTGTACATGCTTGCCTTCATGGCACCGGCGGCCTTGGCCAGCAGCACCTCACGGGATTCGAGGTCGGCGAGCTTCGTGATGTCCTCAGCGGTCATGGCGTTACCTTCGAAGTAACCACCCTTGATGACCAGCTGCGGATTCGCCTTGGCAAAGTCACGCAGGACCTTGGCGGCTTCGGAGGGTTCACCGGTGACGAAGGCGATAGCCGAGGGGCCAGTGAGCTGTCCCTCGAGCGCTTCGATGCCGGCTTCCTTAGCCGCGATAGCGGTCAGCGTATTCTTTACCACGGCGTAGGAGGCGTTCTCACCGAGACCACGGCGCAGCTCCTTGAGCTGCGCCACGGTGAGACCGCGGTACTCGGTCAGCACTGCAGCAGGAGCGTTCTCAAAGAGTTCCTTGAGTTCGGCTACTGCGGCTGCCTTGTCAGGCCTCGCCATGGTATTCCTTTCGTACATGTCGGTGCGTCAGACGCGAAAAAAGCGTCCCGCGCAGGTGGCACGGAACGCTTGCACATCCGGATCCTCACAGCTGCATCGCAGCCGGATCACCGGGACAGTCATCCACTGAACACCTGCGCTGGCCACTCTTGCGAGTCTTCGTTCACAGCGGCACACAGCTGCACGCGGAGGTGAGATGTGAGTCCCTGTGAAGACCGACGGTCTTGGGCAGCTATCAGCATAGAGCACAGCGGGCCGAGAATCCAAATCGGGGCCAGCGCTGTTCCCGTGCCCCGGCAGCAGGCTGGCGATGTGCGCCCCTGCCCTGGAATCGCAAGCGGAGTTCCCACGGCCCCGATTGTCTATGTCATCGCCATGGCCGTTCTCGCACTGTTCGCACTCCTCGTCGCCGGTGGTGTGGCCGCGGTCGTCATCGCAGTCCGCCGCACGAGGGGCATCAGACACCTCGCCGTTTGACTCCCCGTGCGTCGGGTCGAAAGCGCACAGCCTCCGCGGCCCTGCTCGCGCCGACGCCGGTGCCCTGCTTCGGCGCTGCCGGGCCCAGTCCTGAGCCTGGAATGCAGATCGTTCGACGGCGTCGAGGTCGCGGGCGGCGATCGAGAGCAGGACGAGCGCCCCGGCAAGATCGACGATCCGGCCGGCAAGCGCACAGGCGCCGATCCCGTGCCCGGCCCACCGGGCATGAGCGGCGTCGAGATCCTGCTGGTCGAGCCCTTCGGGCCGGGCGGCGATGCGCAGACCGTCCCCGATAGATCCCCGCGCAGCTTCTCGGCCTGCAGCGACCGGGCATGTGCGAGCACAAATTCCGGAGCCGGACAGACTGCGCTCAACGCCACAGGCCCCGCCTGTCCCCCACGGTGTGGGGCAGGCGGGGCCTGCGGGGTGTGGCTGCAGACCTCAGACCGACTGGCGGCCGGGTCGCGCCTCCGATGTCACTTGCGCAGGGCGGAGACGTCCATCGGGATGGCCGGGCCGTTCGTCGTCGTCATGGTCGCCTTCGAGATGTAGCGGCCCTTCGACGAGGAAGGCTTGAGGCGCATGACCTCGTCCATCGCAGCGTTGAAGTTGTCCTCGAGTGCACTCTGGTCAAAGGACACCTTGCCGATGATGAAGTGCAGGTTCGAGTGCTTGTCGATGCGGAACTCGATCTTTCCGCCCTTGATGTCCGAGACAGCCTTCGCAACGTCCATGGTGACGGTGCCGGTCTTCGGGTTCGGCATGAGGCCGCGGGGGCCGAGAACCTTGCCGAGTCGTCCGACCTTGCCCATCATGTCCGGGGTGGCGACGGCTGCGTCGAAGTCGGTGAAGCCGCCAGCGACCTTCTCGAGCAGGTCATCGGAGCCGACGTAGTCGGCACCTGCTTCGCGGGCTGCTTCGGCACGGTCGCCGGCTGCGAACACCAGGACCTTAGCGGTCTTACCGGTACCGTGCGGGAGGTTGACGGTGCCGCGCACCATCTGGTCAGCCTTGCGCGGGTCGACGCCGAGGCGCAGAGCGACCTCAACGGTGGCGTCGAACTTCGCGACAGAGGTGTCCTTGGCCAGGGAGACTGCCTGAGCCGGTTCGTAGTATGTGTCAGCCGCGATCTTCTCCGCGGCGGCCTGATAGGCCTTTGAGCGCTTTGCCATCTGCTTCTCTCCTTGCAGTTGTGGTGTCGGGGAGCGCGCTGCTCCTACCACGTGACGTCGGTGCCGTCACCGGCCGGTTTCACCGGGCCGGCGGCACCGTTGGTCACATTTCGACGTCGGTGGTGATTCCCATCGAGCGGGCGGTGCCGGCCACGATCTTCGACGCAGCGTCGATGTCGTTGGCGTTGAGGTCCGGCATCTTGGTTTCGGCGATCTCGCGCACCTGGTCCTTGGTCAGGTGTCCGACCTTGTCGGTGTGCGGGGTGGCCGAGCCCGACTTGAGACCGGCGGCCTTCTTGATGAGCTCCGCAGCCGGCGGAGTCTTCGTGATGAAGGTGAACGAGCGGTCTTCGTAGACGGTGATTTCAACCGGGACGACGTTGCCACGCATGGATTCCGTTGCGGCGTTGTACGCCTTGCAGAACTCCATGATGTTGACGCCGTGCTGACCAAGCGCGGGGCCGATCGGCGGTGCGGGGTTGGCCGCACCAGCCTGGATCTGAAGCTTGATCAGGCCGGCTACCTTTTTCTTGGGAGGCATTCTTCGGTCCTTAATACTTCGATGAAGCCCTCGGCGGCTGCCGAGGGTCGTTCCCTGCGCGGGATGCGTCAGGGGTATCGCGCCGCGATCCGATGAATGTCGCAGGCGCAAACCACACCATTATTCCATGAACAGCCCGCGGTTGTTAAATCCAGCCCCAGGGCTCACAGACGCCACCGCGCCCGAGGCGGTTCTCACCTCGGGCGCGGATGCGTGCCGGTGCGTGCCGGCGAACGTTGTGGTGCGGCTCAGATCTTGGCGACCTGGTCGAAGCCGAGCTCGACGGGCACGTCGCGCTCGAAGATCGACAGCAGGACGGTGAGCTTCTGGGATTCGGGGCGGATCTCCTGGATCGTGGCCGGGTGGCCCTCGAAGGAGCCCTCCTTGACCATGACCGATTCGCCGACCTCGAACTCGACCTCGTAGGAGGCGGTTCCCTCAGCGGCGGCCTTGGCCTGCTCGCCGGCTTCGGCAGCGGCCTTGGCCTGCTCCTCTTCGAAGACCGGGGCGAGCATCGAGAAGACCTCGTCGATGGTGAGCGGGACGGGGTCGTAGGCGTTGCCGACGAAGCCGGTGACGCCCGGGGTGTGGCGGACAACACCCCATGACTCGTCGGTCAGCTCCATGCGCACGAGCACGTAGCCGGGGATGCGCACGCGGCGGACCTGCTTGCGCTGGGCGTTCTTGACCTCGATGACGTCTTCCATCGGCACCTGGATCTCGAAGATGTAGTCTTCCATGTCCAGCGAGATGATGCGGTTCTCGAGGTTGGCCTTCACGCGGTTCTCGTAGCCGGCATAGGAGTGGATGACGTACCAGTCGCCGTCCTTCATGCGCAGCTCGGACTTGAACTCCTCGGCCGGATCGTGCTCGTCACCGGTGTCCTCGGCGGCCGGTGCCTGTTCGGTCGCCTCGTCGGCGGCCGGCTGGCTGGCAGTCTCCTCAGTGACAGCCTCATCGGCAGTCGGCTCTGCGGCTGCGTCGAGGTTCTCGGTTTCCGGGGTGTTGTCCGACACCTGTTCTCCTTGTGCTTAGGTCGTGGGGCGTGGTCTGGCGTGTGCGGGGCGCGTCTGCGGCTGTGTCGCCGCTCGGCGGCTGGATCAGCCGACTAACCCCACAGAGGCCAGATCGGCGAGCCGCCGAAGACGAAGCCGGAGAGCTTTCCGAACAGCAGATCCAGGACGGTGACGAGCAGCATCATGAAGATGACGAACCCGAGCACGACGAGCGTGTAGTTGATGAGCTCCTTGCGGGTGGGCGTGACCACCTTCTTGAGCTCGCCGATCACCTCGCGGAAGAACTGCATGATGGTGCCGAAGAAGCCGCGCTTCTCAGAGGTTCCTGCGGGTGTCTCGCTCACGCTTCCTCACTCGGGGGTCGTTGTGCTTCGTCGTTCTCAGCAGGGGTGACAGGACTCGAACCTGCAACCTACGGTTTTGGAGACCGTTGCGCTACCAATTGCGCCACACCCCTTCGGCCATGCGGGCACAGCCGGGACATGAAACAGACCCGGAGACCCGGGTCGGCTTCCGCCAAGGTACGAGCATACACGCTCGATGTCTCATCCGTCTAACGACGGTTCACTCCGCTTCTGCAGGCGCCCAGGGGCCCGGCTGCGGGATGGGCATCCACGGGCTGAAGCTCACATGCGCGTCCATGTCGACGGTGACGACCTGGATGTCGATGGGCTTGCGGGTCTGCGCGTCGTAGCGGATGAAGGAGAACTCTGCGGGCATCTTGAGCGGTCCCGGCGTCAGCGCATTGGCCAGTGCCCCGCCGGTCGTCGAGTTGACGAACCGGGTGGCCGGTCCGAACGCCTCGGGCCCGACGCGCCGGTGCCAGTGCCCGGAGACGGCGAAGCCTGCACAACGGTCTCCGAGGGCGGCAGCCGCCTGCCTGGGGTCGTGGATGACGAGGGTGTCGATGTCCTTGGCGGCACACGCCTCGGCTGCGACTCTGTCGGTGAATTCGGCGCCGGTCTCGCCGCGTTCGAGGACGTCGCCGGTGGGGAAGACGGTGCGCCGGGGATCCGGCAGCCCGAAGAACGTCAGCCCCGCGGCGGTGACCGGCTGGCCGTCTAGGACCTTCCAGCCCAGTGACCGGGCGTGGTCGGCGGTGTCGGCCGAGTCGTGGTTGCCTTTGACGTAGAGGCGCGGCAGGTTCTGCGGCAGCGCCTGGTGCACGGAGTCGACGCAGATGTTCTCGGCGGTCGTGCCGGTCATCGTGATGTCCCCGCCGTCGAGGTAGAGGTCGGCGCCGGAGAGCTGGGCGGCTCGGGCGAGCACCCGCGACATGCCGGTGTTGCAGTGGACGTCAGAGGCCATGAGCACGGTGATGACACCGGCTGGCTCGACTGGCTCCTCACCGGCCTGCCCGCCTGCCTGGGCCTCCCCGCCATCGGCCGCCTCAGCAGTGGCGGCCTCGGTGCCGTCGCCGGCAGGCTTCTCGCCAGCCAGCGGTTGATCCCAGTTGGGCCGGGGCACGAGATCCGCGCCCGAGGTGGTGCGCGGGCTGGTCGGGCGGGTCACCCAGGCGGCGTCGAAGCTCGTGCGCGCGGTGTCGTAGAAAGTCTCGTTGTCGTCGTAGTAGTCGGTGACGACCCGGGCGACTTCGTCGATGATGCCGGAGAACCGGCCGGTCACCTCGGAACCGGCCAACGGGGTGCGCTCGAACACCGGATTCGGGGTGATCTGCTTCGGAGCCGTCACCGGCACGACGATGATCGCGATGAGCATCGCAGCGAGGCTGAGCACGAGTGCGGTCATCGGCCCATCGGCCGGGTCACGTTCGCTCGCGGCATCGACCTGCCGGCGGGTGCGGCGGTGCAGCAGATAGGCCCCGGCGATGAGGGTGAAGATGCCGGCGGCGATGAGGTCGCGGGTGAGGGCATCGGCGATGATGCCGTTGCGCACGACGGTGACGAGCGCGTCGATGTCGCCGAACAGGCTGGCGTAGGCGGTGGCGTCCTGGGCGAGTTCGTCGATCGTCGAGACCGGCACGCCGGCATGGTTGGGGATCTCCTCGACGGTGACGTCGACACCGAGGCCCAGCGGCAGCTTGTCGCCTGCCGGGATGACGAGCTGGCCGATCGGCCCGAGGTCGACGGTGATCGCCCCATCGGTTGTGACCGCATAGGTCGCATCGTGCGGGCCGAAGGCCGCCTCGGTCTTGGCGGTCGTCACCGCCCACGGTGCGGCGAGCAGGGCGCCTGCCAGGAACAGCCCGAGGGCTGCGGCCAGGAACCGCGCCACGGATGCAAGGCGGGACAGGGCCCGGCGTGCGGGGCGCGGAGCTGAGACCATGCGGGCAATTATACGAGCGGCCTGCCACCCGGTGGCAGGCCAGCCCATCAGGGCAGACGCCGGCAGCCGGCGGCACGCGCGACACGCCATCGACTAGACTGTCGCCATGGTGACACGGGAGTATCTGCGCGCTCTTCCCAAGGCCCACCTGCACCTGCACTTCACCGGCTCACTGGCGGATGAGACGCTCGCCGAGCTCGCCGCAGAGGCCGATATCCGGCTGCCGCGCGGCATCGTCGGCTCGACTCCGGCCAACCTCTCCCCTGACCAGCGCGGCTGGTTCCGGTTCCAGCGCCTCTACGATGCCGCCCGTGCCGTGGTGCGCGGGGAGACGATCATGCGCCGGGTTGTCGCCGAGGCCGCAGCTGCCGACCGGGCCGAGGGCTCGCGCTGGCTGGAGCTGCAGATCGACCCAACCTCGTATGGCCCCTATGTCGGCGGCATCACCCCGGCTCTGGAGATCGTCCTCGATGAGGCCGCCCGCCAGTCCGGGCCGGACTTCGGCATGGCGATCATCGTCGCCGCCTCCCGCACCCGCAGCCAGTTCGAGGCCCGCACGCTCGCCCGGCTGGCCGCCCAGTACGCCGGCGATGAAGCCGCCACGGTCGTGGGCTTCGGGCTGTCGAATGATGAGCGCCGCGGCGACACCGCAGAATTCCGGCACGCCTTCCGCATCGCCCGCCAAGCCGGCCTGGCCTCCCTGCCCCACGGCGGGGAGCTGCTGGGTCCCGCGCACATCCGCGAGGTCATCGCGCACCTGCACCCCCACCGCCTCGGGCACGGGGTGCGGGCGGTGGAGGATCCGCAGCTGCTGCACCAGATCGTCGAGGCCGGCATCGGCCTGGAGGTGTGCCCCGGCTCGAACGTCTCACTCGGGGTGTACGCGACGCCCGAGCAGGTGCCGCTGCGCAGGCTGTACGACTCCGGTGCGCAGATCGCGCTCGGCGCCGATGACCCGCTCATCTTCGATTCGCGGCTGGTCGATCAGTATGTCGCCGCCGCCGAGGCGGGTCTCACCCGGGCAGAGATCGCTGAGCTGGCACGACAGTCCTTTGCGATCTCGCTGGCACCTGCGCGGATCCGGCAGGCCGCCGCGGCCGACATCGACCGCTGGGAGGCCGCAGGCTGAACAGCCCTGCGGGCCCACGGACCAGGTCCGCAGGCTCAGATCCGGCAGCCGATGAGGTTCGGTTCGGGTTCGAGCCGGATGCCGGTGGCCTCTTCGACTCCGTCGCGGATGCGCCGGGCGAGGTCGAGGATGTCGGCGGTGCGGGCCTGACCGCGGTTCGTCAGCGCCAGGGTGTGCTTCGTCGACAGGCGGGCACGGTGATCGCCGATCCCGAATCCCTTGTGGAAGCCGGCCCGGTCGATGAGCCAGGCGGCCGAAGTCTTCTTCCGGTGCTCATCGCGCATGCCGGTGAGCGGGTCGATGACCGGGTACTCCGGTGCGCCCTCGGGCAGCGGGGTGGCGACCGGGATGATCGGGTTGGTGAAGAACGACCCGCATGACCACGTGTCGTGGTCCTCTGAGTCGAGGACCATGCCCTTGGAGGCGCGCACGGCGAGCACTGCCTCGCGCACTTCGGCCAGCGGCACGCGGTCTTCGAGGTCGACGCCGAGGGCGCCGGCGAGCTGCTGGTAGCGGATCGGCGCGGACTCTGCCGAGGCGGTGAGGACGAAGCTGACGTCGAGGACGACGAAGCGCACGGTGCCGATCTCGGCGGTGGTGCGCTTGAGCCGGGAGGTGCGGTAGCTGAATTCGAGTTCGGCGCGCGGCAACGTGATGATGTCGCCGGAGAGCCGGTCGTAGACGGTGACGGATTCGAGGGTGTCAGCGACTTCGGCACCGTAGGCGCCGACGTTCTGCACCGGGGTCGCACCGGCTGAGCCGGGGATTCCGGAGAGCGCCTCGAGCCCGGAGAGCCCGCGGGCCACGGTCTCGGCCACACAGTCGTCCCAGTTCTCACCAGCGGCCACGCGCAGCAGCACCCGGTCGCCGCCGAGCTCGGTGAACTCCATGCCGCTGGTGCGGATGAGGCAGACCGGGCCTGCGAAGCCGACATCGCTGATGACGAGGTTCGAGCCGCCGGCGATGAAGAGCACATCGGGATTCAGCCCCTGCCCGCCGCCAGCCGGCTCCTGCTCACCGCCGCGGGATTCGGCGGCCCGGTCGGCGGTCAGCGGGTGGGCGGCGAGGAAGTCGAGCAGCTCCTCACGGGTGCTCACAACGGTGAGGTCGGCGGCTGGGCCGCCGACGCGCATCGTCGCATAGTCCGCCAGCTGTGTCTGACTCACGCCAGTCGCACCTTCGCCTGGGTGCGTCCGAGCACGGTGTCCTCACCGCAGCTGACGGAGATGTCGAGGCGCACGGTGCCAGCCTCTTCGTCGATCGCGCCGACGACGGCGGTCATGTCGAGGTAGGCCGTCGGGGTGTCCGGGGCGCCGGAGTCAGCATCGGCGACGACGACCGGGGCGGTGAAGCGGGTGCGGCAGTCGATGATCGCGCCGGGGTCGACTGCCCATTCGGTGATGCGGGCCAGCACCGATCCCATCGAGAGCATGCCGTGGGCGATGACGTCATCAAGGCCGACTTCGCGGGCGAAGCGCTCGTTCCAGTGGATCGGGTTGTGGTCTCCCGAGGCGCCGGCGTAGGCGACGAGATCAGCGCGCGAAAGCGGGATGCGTGCGGAGACGACGGTGCGGCCGACCTCCTGGTCGCGCAGCTTCGGCGCCAGGTCGGTGCCGGAGGGACGGTATTCCTCGCGTTCGACAGACTCGCTCATGCTTCTCCTCCTCGCACGACGATCGTCGAGGTCACGGTGACCACGGGCGCGTCGTCGCTGTTCGCGTCGGTGAGTTCGGTGCGGGTGGTGATCATCGCGTGACCGCCGGCCTCGCGCAGCCCGTCGACATGGCAGACGGCGTTGAGCCTGTCACCGGCGACGATCGGGCGGGTGTAGGTGAACTGCTCGGAGCCGTGGACGACGCGGGAGAAGTCGATGCCGGCCTCCGGGCTGGAGATGTAGAGCGCCTCGGCGCGCTGGGAGGCGATGACGGCGAACGTCGGCGGAGCGACGACGTCGGCGTAGCCGAACTCGGCTGCGGCCTCAGCGCTGCGGTGGGCGCGGTTCGTCGCCCCAGTCGCGCGGGCGAACTCGATGATCGCCTCGCGGGAGACCTCATAGGGCTCCGGCAGGGCGTAGCTCGCACCCTGCAACTCGGTGTTGACAACCATCGGCAGATGTACCTCCTTGAGCACAGGCTTGAGGCCCGTGCGGGTTCGTCCGGCTCAGGTGGACAGACTGCCGGCACCTCCTGGCCTCAGGCCGGGAACGTGCGGCAGCCCCGTTGCGGCGAGTCTATCGCCCGGGGCCGGGCACTCGCATCATCGCCAGGGCGTACTCGGCGAGGTTGTCGGCAGCGGCGTCCTTGGACACCGGGCCCTCAGGGTCGTACCACTGCGAGGTCGAGGTGCACATGTTCGACACCACGCGGCCGGCGAACCGCCAGTCGGGGTTGGTGAACGCGCCAGTCTCGATGCCCTCGCGGGCGAGCGCGTCGACGGTGTGCTGCACATCGCGGCGCAGCCCTGCGATGCGGGAGCGGTCGGGTTCGTCGATGCTGCGCATCTCGCTGGCGCCGATGAATCCCTTGCGCCGCTGCTCCAGGTGGAACAGCGCCAGCTCGCGCACCACCTGCCGGTAGCGTTCCTCGACCGGCTGGCCTTCCGCCGCCGTGAGCACATGGTCGAGCCGGCTGATGAGCTCGGACATCGTCTCGTCCATGAGGCTCACGAGCATCTGCTGCTTGGAGGTGAAGTAGTGGTAGACGCCGGCCACGCTCACCCCGCCGGCCTGGGCGATCTGCCGCATCGAGGTGCCGTGGTAGCCCCAGCGGACGAAGCAGTCGATGACCGCCTCGACGATCTTGGGATGCGGGGCATCGGGAGCGCCGCGCACGAGGTGTGGGGCGCCGGCGTGCTCGCGGCCGCCGGGCCCGGTGCGCACCGCGCTCGGCTCGAACTCGCTGGAGTACATGAGGTCTTCGAGTTCGAGGCCAAGCACCTCGGCCAGCCGTGAGACTCGCTCGACGGTGACCGAGACGCGTTCGCGCTCGATGAGGGACAAGGTGGCGGGACTGACGCCGATCTGCGAGCTGAGCTCCTCCAGCGTCAAACCGGCCTGTGCTCGGGCCGCACGGACGCGGCCGCCGATGCCCGATCCGCCTTCAACCCCATGAACTTTAACCATACTAAACAGGATACGGCACTCACACGCCGTCTGCAGGCATGCCCACCGCGCGTTTCCGGGTCAGCGTGGCCCAGTTGCCGAATGAGCGTTCGGCTCAGCAGGTGACGTCGGGTTCGGCCTCGGGTTCGGGGCCGAAGCGCAGGCTGCGGCCGGTCACCTCGGTCGGGCGGATGCGGATGTGGCGGGACTTGGTGCTCGCCACCCAGGGGCGCAGTCCGGCCTCTTCGGCTGCGGCGATGTCGGCGGCTGTCTCGAGCACCTCGGCGCGGCCCTTGACGACGACGCTGCGGGCGCCGGGGGCGGCGATGCGGTCGACCTCGAAGGCGACCCGGCCACTGATCATCACGGCGGCGAGCTTGGTGCCGGCGGCGGTGCGGATGTAGAGGGCGCCGTCGTAGGCGGCGTAGTTGACGGGGAAGATCTCGATCTCGCCGTTGACGGCGACGGCGAGCCTGCCGAAGCTCTCGGATTCCAGCAGCACCCAGCACTCATCGAGGCTGAGGGTCTCAATCGGCGACGGGGTGGTCTTTTCGGGGTTCTGCGTGATCTGTTCCATAGTCCATTGTGAGCCCGGGCACACCTCATGCGGAGCGGGTGGCCGCCAGGCGGAACCGGTTGGCTCAGATTCCCGAACCCAGCACGGCCACCAGGACTGATGCCGCACTCACCCAGACACCCCCTCGGGAGCGGCAACGGGCTTTCACTGCGACCTGGGGTGAGCAGCCGCACAAGCGCGGAACCTGTCTCGGCTCGCGGAATTGCGCGCCTGGGGTATTGACACCCCGGCGCCTGCGCACAAAAATCAAAAGATAAAGGCTGAACGATTGTTCGCCAAACATTAAAACCGGGTGCTCGGCGTCGCGCACCGCCGTCGGCATCGGCGCACCCGATGAATGGCTCGTATCCGCCGAACTCCCCTGGAGGGAATGCCATGACCGATGTACCCAATCTCACCGAACTGCTCGCTAACGCACCGACCAACTGGGGCAAATGGGGACCCGATGACGAAGTGGGGTCACTCAACTACCTGACTCCGGTCAGTGTGCTGCAGGCGATCTCGCATGTCACCTCAGGAGAGGTCCACACACTCCAGCGCCTCATCGGCGATCCGAAGGGCGACCCGGTGTGGCCGGGCCGCTCGCCTGCCGAGCGCGAGATGGTGATGGACGAATCCATCTGGGACCGCGAGGACGCACCCCAGTTCCCCGGCGGCCTGCACTATGCCGATGACAAGATCGAGGCGTTCCTGCAGGGGTCCACGCAGTACGACGCGCTCGGCCACGTCTGGTACGACGGCAAGCTGTGGAACGGCTATGACGCCCGGACCACGGTCGGCGGCATGGACAAGGCCAGCGTCGAGCCGATCGCCCAGCGCGGCGTCGTCGGCACCGGCGTACTGCTCGACATGGCCCGGCATTTCGGCGTCGAGGCGATGGAGGCCAAGCACACCTTTGACCACGCCGATCTGCTCGCCTGCGCCGAACGCCAGGGCGTCACGATCGACAAGCGCGACATCCTGCTCATCCGCACGAACCACCTGCAGCTGTTCTTCGAGCAGGGCGAGAGTTTCTACGAGGACTTCTGCGAACCGGGCCTGGAGTACAGCCCGGAGCTCGTGCAGTGGTTCGCCGATATGGAGATCCCCAACCTCGTCACCGACACCATCGCCAACGAGGTGACGATGGACCCCTCCACCGGCGCCGCCCTCGTCCTGCACAACGCGCTCATGCGCAACCTCGGCATCGCCTTCACCGAGATCTGCGACCTCGAATCGCTCGCCGAAGCCTGCGACCGCGAAGGCCGCTACAAGTTCTGCTACATCGCAGCCCCGCTCAAGATCCACCGCGCCACCGGCTCACCCGTCAACCCGATTGCACTGCTATGAATGCACCCACGTCAGATTCCATGTCAGACATGCTGCCCCTCGATCAGCACCTGCCAGTCCCCTACGCCACGGTGCCGCAGATGTTCGCCGCCACCGTGGCCAAGCGTCCGTCAGCCACACTCGTCGACTGCTTCGGCCGCACGTGGACGTGCGCTGACGCCGAGGCGGAAGCCGAGCGCCTCGCCCGTGTGTTCGCCGCGCACGGGATCGCCGCAGGCGACCGGGTCGCGCTGTTCGCCCAGAACGACCCGATCTTCATCACCGGGCTGCTGGCAGCCTGGAAGCTCGGTACCATTGCGGTGCCGGTCAATCCGATGAACACAGCCCGCGAGCTGGGCTACCAGCTGGAGGACTCAAGGGCGAAGGCCCTCATCACACTGCCGGGCCTGTGGTCGCTCGTCGCCCGTGAGGTCGTCTCTGCCGGCATCGGCGCTGTCGAGCTCGTCATCGTCGCGGGCCACGATGAGTGGCGGATGACAGGCGACCGGCCGGAGCAGTCCCGCGCGGAGGTGACAGACGAGCTCCTCAAACCGGTTGGTCAGGCTGTCGTGTGCTCGGCTGATGACCTGCCGGCCGGCTCGGATTACGAACCGGCCGAGCTGACAGGCGACGATGTCGCGCTGCTGACCTACACCTCGGGAACCACCGGCAAGCCCAAGGGTGCGATGAACACGCACGGGAACCTGACGTTCAATGCCGAGACCTATGTGCAGATCTCCGCGCTCGAACCCGGCGAGGCGATCCTGGCGGTCGCGCCGCTGTTCCACATCACCGGGATGGTCGGCCACGTCATGCTCGGGCTGCGGCTCGGCACCCCGATCGTCATCACCCACCGCTTCCACCCCAGCGTCATGCTCGAGGCGATCCGCCGCACCCGCCCGGCCTTCACCGTCGGTGCGATCACTGCACTCATGGCACTGGCCGACAGCCCGGAGGCGAGGGCCGAGGACTTCACCAGCCTGCGCACGATCTACTCCGGCGGCGCCCCGATCGCGCCGTCGCTCGGTGATCGCCTGGAAAGGATCTATGGCGCGTATGTGCACAACATCTTCGGGATGAGCGAGACAGCCTCTCCGACGCATCTGGTGCCGCGCGGCCAGCGCGCACCGGTCGATCCCACCTCGGGTGCCCTGTCGATCGGCAAGCCGGTCTATGACACGCGCGCGCGGATCGTCGACGAGAACCTCGCCGACCTCCCGCCGGGTGAGTACGGCGAGATCGTCATCACCGGCCCGCAGATCACCCCGGGCTACTGGAACAAGCCCGAGGCGACTGAGGGCGCCTTCGTCGATGGCTGGCTCAAGACCGGGGACATCGGCTTCGTCGACGACGAGAGCTGGTTCTACCTCGTCGACCGGAAGAAGGACATGATCAACGCCTCCGGCTACAAGGTGTGGCCGCGCGAGGTCGAAGACGTCCTCTACACGCATCCGGCCGTCGCCGAGGCGGCGGTCATCGGGGTGGCCGATGAGTACCGGGGCGAGACGGTCAAGGCCTTCGTGACGCTGCAGAGCGGGCAGCAGGTGGAGCCTGCGGAACTGGTGGCCTTCTGCAAGGCGAATATGGCGGCCTACAAGTATCCGCGCGAGGTCGAGATCCTCGACGAGATGCCGAAGACGGCCACCGGCAAGATCCTGCGCCGCCAGCTGCGCACGCCCTGAACCTGCAGACGCGAAACGGCCACCACACGCGCTGTGTGGTGGCCGTTCTTCTGCCGTAGCGGGGGCGGGGCTCGATCCCGCGACCTCACGATTATGAGTCGTGCGCTCTAACCACCTGAGCTACCCCGCCGCAGTACCGCTTTTGAGCGGCACGAGAGCCCCGAAAGGGAATCGAACCCTTGACCTTCTCCTTACCATGGAGATGCTCTGCCGACTGAGCTATCGGGGCAACGAGAAAATACTATACACACTTTCCCGGTGCTGACAAAATCGGCGTCCTGACGGTCAGTCTGCGTCGTACTTGGCAGTCAGATAGCCCTGCAGACGACCCGGATGATCAGTGATGATGCCGTGCACGCCGGCGGCCATGAGACGCTCCCAGTCGGCCGGCACATTCGACGTCCACACGAGGCAGCCGTAGCCTTCGGCCATGAATTCCTCCAGCAGCGCCTGACGCAGGAAGAATCCGCGACGTGAGGGGTTGTAGAACGTCACATCGAGGTCGGCGGCCAGCGTCTTGTCCTCTGGCCGGGGCACCATGCGCAGCAGCCCGCGGGCGACCATCGGGATGAGGTCGCGCACGGCGGTGAGCGTCTTGGGCGAGAAGCTCTGCAGGATCATCCGGTCAGCCATCCCGGTGGCCATGATGTCGTCAGCGACCTGCGCGATCGCACCGGGTGACCAGTCGTCCTTGAACTCCAAGAGCAGGTTGCCGTCAAAGTCTGCCAGATTGGCGAGCACGGTGCGCAGCTTCGGCACCCGCTGGCCGATGAAGCCCGGGCCCATCCATGAGCCGGCGTCGGCTAACGAGATCCGCTCATCGCTCATCTGCGCTGCGGTTCCCGTCGCCGAGGTGGTGCGGTTCAGCGTCGTATCGTGCAGCACGATCGGGGTCCCGTCAGCGCTGATCCCGATGTCGATCTCGATCCAGTCGGATCCGAGCACCCGGGCAGCTTCGACAGCGACGAGGGTGTTCTCCGGTGCGACTCCCGAATAGCCCCGGTGGGCGATGACCCACGGCTTGTGCTCCCCACCGGGAGCGTGCGGGTACCCGTGATCGGCGAGGAACGCCTCGAACATCAGTTGACTCCTCGCATGACCTGCCCGAGGCGGCTGTAGCCTTCGACCGCGATCGCGCGCCACAGCATGGCCGCGGCTTCCGGATCCGACTTCTCCAGCTTCTCGATCGCGGACTTCGACAGCAGTTCGACAACGGTCGGCTCGGCCACGCGGACGTCGAAGGGCTGATGGTAGGTCTCATTGAGGGCGAGCTCACCGAAGGACATGCCGGCGACGAGCTGCGCGTTGACGTCGCCGCCCTCATCCTCAGGATTGAGGGTGTGCACCTCGCCGGAGACGATGAACCGGATGCCGTCGAACTCGTCACCGACCTTGCGGACGATATCGCCGGTGTCGTACTCCTCGCGCTTGAGCAGGCTGACGACCTTCTCACGGATCTGCTCGTCGATGCCCTCGAGCAGCACTGGAGTGGAGATCGCCTCGTCGGGGAAGCAGTCGTCGTCGCCGTACTGGCGGAGAATCTGATCCTCAGCCCACGAGAGGGCATCGTTGCGGTCCTCGAAGATCTCGACCCGCATATCGACGGGCACGAGGAGGTTCGCCAGCCGGTCGAACGGGTCGACGAGACCGAGGGCGGTGTCGACGTCGGCGAGCGCGGCGGCCAGCCGCGAGATCGCCTTGACTGAGACCTCGGCGATGTGATCGGCACGCGAGAGGTCGACAACGACGCAGACGGTGTTCCTGTCGAATGTCGCGACCTCACGGGAGAGCACTTCGATGCCGGAGAACAGCAGGTCGCCCATGATTTCGAGCACATGGGCGCGCTCGCCGTATTCTGCGAGCACCGCCTCGGCGGCTTCCGGGCGACGCGTGGTCGAGGGCACATGGTCGATGGTGTCGTGCGTGCGGATCGTCGACAGACCGGCCTTGGAGGTGCGCACGAAGTGCAGCTCCAAGTCGCGGGAGAGGATCCGGTGGGCGGCCAGACCGCGCACGCTCGAACCATGCTGGTCGAGCGGCGGTGCGTAGGTGGCGATGCCGAGCTGGCCGGGCAGAGCGGAGATGATGCCGCCGCCGACGCCGCTCTTGGCCGGCATGCCGACCGAGGACACCCAGTCACCGGAGTCGTCGTACATGCCGCAGGTGAGCATGACCGACAGCACCCGCTGGGCGACCTGGCGAGAGAACACGCGCTTGCCGGTGACCGGGTTGACGCCGAGGTTGGTCAGCGTCGCGGACATGATCGACAGGTCCTTCGCGCTGGTGAGGATGGCGCACTGGCGGCTGTAGTCGTCGAAGGCCGGCAGCGGATCGCCGTCGATGATGCCCCATGAGGCGAGGAACCACGACAGCGCGCGGTTGTGCATACCGCCGTCGCGATCTGCTTCATAGGAGACCTCGTCGACTTCGAGGTCCCGTGCAGCGCAGTCGGACATGACGCGCAGGATCTTGTCGAAGACCTCGCCGTCGGAGTCCGGGAGAATCTGGGCGGTTGCTGCAATCGCGCCGATGTTGATGAGCGGGTTCTTCGGCCTGCCGGTGTTGGCCTCGCTGGAGAGGTCCTTGAACGAGGACCCGGAGGGCTCGACGTCGATCTTCGCGTCCATGAACCGGAAGCCGCGATCCTGCAGCGCGATGGCGTAGCAGAACACTTTGGAGATCGACTGCATGCTGAAGGGCACCTCGGCGTCACCGGAGGTGTAGGTGTATCCGTCAGCGGTTGTCATCGCCAGGCCGCACAGATCGGGGTCGGCCTCGGCGAGTGAGGGGTTGTTCTGCGGCTGTTCACCGCCGTGGACATCGAAGAGACGCTCGTGCACGGAGTCGAGGTACTGCTGAATGGGCGATTGCATGGTTCCAGGCTAGCCGACGCATCCTGTCCCACGCTGACTGTTCGCACGGCGGTGACAGCGAACCCCGTTGATGCATCGGTCGCACGGCAGAGACCGGTGGGCACCTGTTGGACGAGTGGGCGACCATTGGGCGGCAAGGTGAGCCGACCGCATCTGCGAAGGCACTCACGGTCGCCCCGCAGGGGTGTGCACCCACGACCGTTTGCTGCCTGCTCATCACTCACCTGCTTCTACTCGGCAGTAATGCGTGGCTCAAGCATGCATTCCTGAATGTGGGCGCAGGCGCGGCTCCAGAAAGATTTTGCGCAGTCATCTGCATCGCACTGAATTGTTTGAATCTGCAAATTCGCATAAACTGAATACTGCTCCACGGTGCCATCCGCGCCATACTTGCGGCGCACCGCAACTGAAGCATGCCGCAGGAGAACCCACCTGAGGAACGGATCTCCCATGACCGAAACGCCAACGCAGAAGAAGCCCAATCGTCGTGCCGTCAAGGCAGCCGCAGCCGGTGCCCTCGGTGTGGCCCTGCTCGCCGGACTCGGCACCACCTTCGCCAAGTGGTACGAAGAGCAGACCATTGGCGACGCCGACATGCAGTCAGGTCACCTGAATCTGAATGTCGATGGCGCCCAGTGGGTCGATGTCAACAATGGCAATGCCGCGATCAACGCAGATACCTTCCGCATGGTCCCCGGTGACAAGCTGCGCTACACCGCCGATGTCACCACGGACCTTGCTGGTGACAACCTCGAAGCCACGCTGCGAGTGAACACCGATGAGACGGTCTCCGGTGACCTCCAGGACATCGTCGAGGTCACGGCCACTGTCGGTGACGGAACTGACACCGAGCGGACCGTGACCCCAGCCGACAACGGCACTACCATTCAGGTCTCCGTTGAGCTCGAATTCCCGCTGACGACGGACGGCCAGGATCCGGCTCCAGACAACGACCGGTCGAACTGGTGGGTCAACGAAGGTGAAGACGGCACGGTGAACCTGTCGTCCACCAAGGTCGAACTGATCCAGAACAACAACCCCGACAGCCCCTGATCTGATGACCGTTGCCTCCGTGCGACGGGTAGCGGCAGCCGCGGTGGCCGCCGGTCTGGGGGTGGTTCTCCTGTCCTCGACCGGCGTCACCCTGGCGAAGTGGTACGAAGAGACCACCCTGCCGGATACCCAGATCTCCTCCGGCTCTCTCACGCTGGAGGCCGGTTCCACCGCTCCGGTGCAGCTGCACAGCCGATTCTCCGTTGATCACCGGTCCTTCACCGGGGGTATCGCCTGCACGGCGCCGAGCGGGTTCGCGGCGTGCCGTGAACTCACGGCAGCTGAACTCGAAGGGCAGCGACTGCTGCCCGGCGACCAGCTGCTCATCCAGGAGACTTTCACGGCAGCAGCGAACGGGACGAACCTCACCGCACACGTCACCGTCGATCGGACAGACGTCACAGCTGCTCTGCCCAACGGCACAACGGTGGACACCGAGTTCACCCGCGATGGTGAGAGCCTCGACGATCCGGCCGAGATCTCTGGATCCGACCCCGCAGAACTGAAGGAAGCCGAGTGGCTGGTGAGCTCGACGATCATCACCCCACAGCAGTGGCCGGTGTCCTTCGAGTCCCGCAGCATCGACCTCGGCACGCTGACCGTTCAGCTCGAGCAGCAGGCACAGTGACACCTCTGCTGCAGTCGACACCGCACCGGCACTGCAGGCCCGCACTGGGCACCGGCAGGGAACACCGCCGGTGACAGCTCACTCCAGCGCCGAGCTGTATCCGAGAACACACGAGACACGACACGCATGACGATACGAAAGGAGCACGCACCGTGAGACAGCAGTGGATCGCCCTGGCAAGCCTCATCGCTGCACTCCTCATCGTCATCGCCACTGCCCTCACCCCGACCGGCTCCACTTTGGCCATGTGGTTCGAAGAGCTCACCACCGATGAGCTCTCGGCACAGACGGACAGCTACACGCTCGACTTCGCCAATGTGCCCAGCACCAGCGAGAGCACCAACCCGGCACAGCCTCCGGTATGGAATCAGCCGAGCTTCACCGTCACAAACGAGTCCTCGACGCTCGCGCGGGTGATGCGCATCACCCGCGCCCAGCTCACAAGCCGCTACAACTACTACGACTTGTCAAGCCCCGAGTTTTGTAGAGGGATTTCTATCTGGAAATGATGCCAACGCCCGAGCTGGCTGCTCCGTGTGGACTGCTTCGAACTCAACGGGAGGCATGTGCCCGATCTCGCCGTGAAGTCGGCGATTGTTGTACCAATCGACCCACTCCGCGATCGCGACCTCGACATGCGACACATCCCGCCATGGCCCGTGATTCCGGACCAACTCGGCCTTGAACAACGAGTTCAACGCCTCCGCCATCGCGTTGTCATACGAATCCCCGCGAGACCCGACCGACGCGACAGCATCCTCCACCGCGAGTCGCTCCGCGTAGCGCACGGCACGATACTGAACTCCACGGTCGCTGTGATGGACCAGACCGGACAGATCGTCACCATCACGCCGACGTGTCCAGATCCCCATCTCCAACGCATCGACGGCCAGCGTCGTGTACAACCGCGTTGACACCTGCCAACCCACGATCCGACGAGAGAACACATCCAGCACGAACGCGACGTACACCCATCCGGCGAACGTCCGCACATACGTAATATCCGCGACCCACAACTGGTTGGCTGCCTCTGCCGTGAAGTCACGATTGACGAGATCCGCAGGCCTGTCCGTCTCCGGTGCCGGCTTCGTCGTCCGGGGCCCTTTGGCCCGGCTCACACCTCGCAGTCCTGCTTTCCGCATCAGCCGCTCGACGGTGCACCGAGCCACGTCCCGCCCCTGCCTGCGCAGCTCGGCATGGACCTTACGCGCTCCGTAGACGCCGTAGTTGTCCTCGTGCACCTGCGTGATCGCCTCCGTCAGTTCCACATCCCGTTGTTGCCTGGCTGAAGGCTTGCGGGTGCGGTGGGCGTAGTAGCTGCTCGGGGCGATCTGCAGCACCCTGCAGATCGGCTCGACCCCGTGTTCATCACGATGCGCGTCGATGAACGCACACATCACCGCGAGGGGCGGTCGAGCTCCGCCGCGAAGAAAGCCGATGCCTGCCGCAGGATCGTATTCGCTCGCCTAAGCTCACGAACCTCCCGCTCAAGCTCTGCCATCCGCGCAGCGTCATCCGAGGTGGTACCCGGCCTGAGCCCTTCATCGATCTCAGCCTTCTTCACCCACGTCCGCAGCGCTTCAGGGTGGACACCGAGTTGCTCCCCGATCCGACGGAACGCGCCGGCTCGAGTCGCCGGGTCCTGTCGCGCATCAATCGCCATCCTTGTCGCTCGCTCGCGCAGCTCGTCAGGGTACTTCCGTGGTGCGACC
>NZ_DLOD01000017.1:0-52110 GCF_002479565.1 Brevibacterium sp. UBA7493
CACCCTCAATTACGAAGAGCCCCTTAAGTGCGAATCCCGGCCGCTCCGCAGAATCACTTTCACACCAAGCGGCGGGCTGGTGAGAACCAGCCCGCCGCTGTCGGCATTCAGGGTCAGTCGATGACCTCGCCGTCGATGATCTCGGGATCATCCCCGTCATCGTCAGCCTCGCCTCCCGTGACCGAGTTGAGGGTCAGACCCTCCCCAGCGCCCGCCTCGGCGCTGGTGTCCGGGCGATCGACGCGCACGGTGTCGCCGTCGCGCACAGCACCGGCGAGGATCTCGCGGGCCAGCCGGTCGCCGATCTCGCGCTGCACGAGCCGGCGCAGCGGGCGAGCGCCGTAGGCCGGGTCGTAACCCTCCCGGGCGAGCCACTCGGCGGCCGCCGGAGTGATCTCCAGGTTGATCCGGCGCTCGGTGAGCCGGGCCTGCATGGCAGCGATCTGCAGGTCGACGATCCGGGCGAGCTCGTCCTGGCTGAGGGCATCGAAGATGACGATGTCATCGAGCCGGTTGAGGAACTCGGGCTTGAACGCCGAATGCACCACACCCATCACCTGTTTGTGCTGCTGTTCGACGTCGAGCGTCTGGTCGACCAGGAACTGCGAGCCCAGGTTCGAGGTGAGGATGAGGATCGTGTTGCGGAAGTCCACGGTCCGGCCCTGGCCGTCGGTCAGGCGACCGTCGTCGAGGACCTGCAGCAGGATGTCGAAGACATCCGCGTGGGCCTTCTCCACCTCGTCGAGCAGCACCACCGAATACGGGCGGCGGCGCACCGCCTCGGTCAGCTGGCCACCGGATTCGTATCCGACATAGCCCGGAGGTGCGCCGATGAGCCGAGAGACCGAGTGCTTCTCGCCGTACTCGCTCATATCGATGCGCACGAGCGCGCGCTCGTCATCGAAGAGGAAGTCGGCAAGCGCCTTCGCCAGCTCCGTTTTGCCCACGCCGGTGGGGCCGAGGAACAGGAACGAACCGGTCGGCCGGTTCGGATCCGAAACCCCGGCACGCGAACGGCGGATCGCATCGGCGACCGAGCGCACCGCAGACTGCTGTCCGATGAGCCGGCGGCCGATGTGCTCCTCAGCATGCAGGAGCTTCTCGCGCTCGCCTTCGAGCAGCCGGCCGGCGGGAATGCCGGTCCAGGCGGCGACGACCTCGGCGATGTCGTTCTCGGTGACCTGGTCGCCGACCATCGTCTGCGCACCGGCCCTGGACTCAGCCGCCTCGGCTTCGGCGATCTGCTTCTCCACGGCCGGGATCTCGCCGTAGAGCAGGCGCGAGGCCTTTTCCAGGTCGACGTCGCGGCGGGCGATCTCGGCCTGCGAGCGCAGCTCGTCGAGCTTCTCGCGCAGCTCACCGACGCGGTTGATGTCCGCGCGCTGTTTCTCCCATGCGGCGTTGAGACCGGCGAGCTCCTCCTGCTTGTCAGCCAGGTCCTCGCGCAGGGCGGCCAGGCGCTCGACCGAGGCCGGGTCGGATTCCTTGGCCAGGGCCATCTCCTCCATCTTCAGCCGGTCGACGGCGCGGGAGAGCTCGTCGATCTCAACGGGCGCGGAGTCGATCTCCATGCGCAGCCGGCTGGCGGCCTCATCGACGAGGTCGATGGCCTTGTCGGGCAGCTGACGGTCGGCGATGTAGCGGTTCGACAGGCTGGCCGCGGCCACGAGTGCGGCATCGGCGATCGTGACCTTGTGGTGGGCTTCGTAGCGCTCCTTGAGCCCGCGCAGGATCGCGACTGTGTCCTCGACGCTCGGCTCGCCGACGAACACCTGCTGGAAGCGGCGTTCGAGCGCGGGATCCTTTTCGATGTTCTCGCGGTACTCATCGAGGGTCGTCGCGCCGACCATGCGCAGCTCACCGCGGGCGAGCATCGGTTTGAGCATGTTGCCGGCATCCATCGAGGAGTCACCGGAGGCACCAGCGCCGACGAGCGTGTGCAGCTCGTCGATGAAGGTGATGACCTGGCCGTCGGAGGACTTGATCTCCTCGAGCACGGCCTTGAGGCGCTCCTCGAACTCGCCGCGGTACTTCGCACCTGCGACCATCGCGGAGAGGTCGAGGCTGATGAGGCTCTTGTTGCGCAGCGATTCGGGCACGTCGCCGGCGACGATGCGCTGTGCGAGGCCTTCGACGACGGCGGTCTTGCCGACGCCGGGTTCGCCGATGAGCACCGGGTTGTTCTTCGTGCGGCGCGAGAGCACCTGCACGACCCGGCGGATCTCCGAATCACGGCCGATGACCGGATCGAGCTTGCCCTCGCGGGCCTGGGCGGTGAGGTCGACGCCGAACTTCTCCAGGGACTGGAAGGTGTCCTCTGGGTTTTCGCTGGTGACCTTCCTGCCGCCGCGCACCTCGGGCAGGGCGGCGAGCAGGCCGTCGCGGGTGACGGACTGACTGGTCAGCAGCCGACCGACCTCGGCGGTGTCTGCGGCGGCGGCGATGAGCAGGTGCTCGGTGGAGACGAACTGGTCACCGAGGGCCTGCATCTCCTGTTCGGCGTTGTTGATGAGCTGCAGGGCCTGGCGGGACAGCTGCGGCTGGGAGACCGACGAGCCCGAGACCGACGGCAGGCCGGCGACGGTCCGCTCGGCCCCTGCCCGGATGGCGGCCGGGTCGGCGCCCATGTGTTCGAGCAGGGCGGCGGCGATGCTCTCAGGCTGGCTGAGCAGGGCCGCGAGCAGGTGGGCCGGCTCGACCTGCGAGTTGCCGCGGGTGACGGCATCCTTGACCGCCGCGGAGAGCACCTCCTGCGATTTGGTGGTGAACTTGGCTTCCATCGGAGTTCCTTTCGGCGCCGGCATGCCGACGCGGATGAGCGTGAATGTGAATCTTCTGATCAGCACAACGCCGTCAAAATTGAGTCTATTCCACTCAACCCTGGTTTTCGAGAGGTTTGATGCGCATCCGCCACCCGTGAGGAAGGCTGCGAAAGTCCCATCTCAACGCCGGTGGTCGCACGAGTGAGGCGCTCGCCAAAGGCCCGATCAGCTCAACGGGCACCGCCCTTCAGGCCACAGCAGATCGGTTTCCGACGGGCCCACATGCGCAAAATGTCGGGACCATCGGACAGTCAGTCGGAGTTGGTCTGACCCACCAGCACATCTGACACAGCACGGGCAAAACGGGGCGCACCACTTCGCGACAGCTTCGCGAGCAAGGTCTCCACGGTGACCGGCGGCCGCCTCATTGCAGCCGCTTGGTCTTTCACAACTCGGCAGATCGCACCCGGACTCAGGTCAAGTTGGTCCAGCAAGAAGTCATCGAGCCGAATCGCTTCCAACCCGAGAGGTTCTAGAACCCTTTCAGGGAAGTCCTTGGTGTTCTCGGTGATAATTGCATCAGCGCGACCGCGGAGGGCAGCCGCGACTACGTGCCGGTCATCAGGGTCGGGTAACTCGACAGCTCACTCAATGGGCTCCCATCCTTCGACGAGGGCGTCCTCGAACGCATAGTCCATCGAACGAAATCGGCTGAGGAATCTACTCTCGTCCACCTCTGGCTGAATTCGCGCTAACGCCTTTAGCGCCTCGTCGACAACCTTGGCCGACCACAAGGGACGAAAGGTCCCCGCATCAGCGATACGCAGCAAGGTGTCACACGGCGCAATCGGCACCAACACGCATGCGTCAAGGAAGACTGTGAAGCGCGACATCAGTCACGACTTCCGTGCCTCAGCCAGCGCCTCCCGATAGGCCGCGGGCTCGACATCGTATAGACCGTCCTCTTCGGCTTGCCGAGTCAGCTCGTCCAGCCGGCTGCGGCGTTCCGCGCGCTTGCGTTCCCGATACGCCAGAACATCGTGCAACCGAAGCCTACGGTGCCGCGACTGCCCGAATCGCTCGAACGGCAACTCATGCTCTTCCAGTAGACGAACCAAGGTATTCCGGCTTACGCCTAGCAGATCGGCGGCCTGCTGTGTTGTCAGCTGCTTGTCGATCGGCTCAATACTGACGGATGCTCCTCGTTCCATCGCGCTCACGACCCTGCGGAGCACCTCGTACGCAGGGAGTGGCAACGGGATCTGTTCACCGTCCGGACCCAGAAGCACAGCTGGAGCAGGCTGATTCTCCAGGAAGCGCGCCAATTCGAGCATGTCGTGGAGATCCTCAGGAGGTTCGACGACATGCTCGTCTCGCGCACCCCGGTTCTTGGTATTGATCATGCCTATATAATCGCCCAAAACGGTCAAATCAGCCATATCGACCATACTTTCGGATGCAGAACCGCATCTTTGACCAGACGCCAGAGCGCCACAAGCGCAGGCGTCCGTGGCGGGTGTCACACTGGTGCCATGACGAACGAATCTGCCACCACCGCCTCGGGACCGGCCACCATTGATGCACCTGTCACTGTCACCGTCGAGGGCGCGGTCGCCCTCGTCATGATCGATGCCGCACCGACCCGCAACGCCCTGTCGATGCCGGTCATGGGTGCGCTCATCGACGCGCTCACCGAGATCGGCGAGCGCACCGATGTGCACGCTGTTGTGCTCTCGACTGCCGGGCACGTGTTCTGCTCCGGCCACGATCTCAAGGAGATCCGCGGGGCCGACCATGCCCGGCAGCAGGAGATCTTCGAGCGCTGCTCGCAGCTCATGCTGCTCATCCAGTCGATCCCGCAGCCGGTCATCGCCGCTGTCCAGGGTGTTGCCACGGCGGCCGGCTGCCAGCTGGTGGCCACCTGCGATCTCGCAGTCGCTGCCGAATCAGCCCGGTTCGGCACCCCGGGTGTGCGCATCGGGCTGTTCTGCTCGACGCCGATGGTCGCGCTGTCGCGGGCGGTGCCGCGCAAGACGGCGATGCGGATGCTCATGACCGGTGACCTGCTCGATGCCGAGCAGGCGCTTGCCTTCGGACTCGTCTCCCACGTCGTCGCCGATGACGAGCTGGCTGCTGCCGCTTCGCAGGTGGCGCAGACGGTCGCCGAGGCGTCGGCTGCCACGGTGGCGATCGGCAAGGAGGCGTTCTACCAGCAGATTCACCTCGACACGCCTTCTGCGTATGCGCAGATGTCGGAGACGATGGCGGCCAATGCCGTCATGCCCGATGCGCAGGAGGGCATCGATGCGTTTCTGACCAAGCGCCAGCCGCAGTGGCGGCACTGCACAGACGACACCTGATCCAGGGCCCTGGACGGACGGCCCGGCCGGCACGGCCGGACCGAGTCGGCCGAGTTGGGTCAGCCGAGTCGGGTCAGGCAACGGAGCCCATACAGCCGAGTCGCGTCAGCCGGCGGTGGCGTCGAAGCGGTCGAGGAACTCCTTCGCCCAGCCTGAGGGCTTCGGATCGACGCCGTGCAGGGACATGCGGGCTCCCGTGGCCGTCCCGCGTTCGGTGGCGGTGAAGACGGGGTGGCCACCGGTGGACAGCGTGATGAGCGCCCTGCCGTCCCATCCGGTGTCGCGCAGCACCTCGATGAGGGCGTCTTGGCTGGCTGCGCTCCTCAGGTCCTGGCCGTCGGTGGGGCGGACGTCGAGACGAAAGTCCGCGCCCGTTCCGCCGACGGACGTCGACATGCGCACTGAAGTGAAGCCGGTATCCCATAACGCTGCGAGCAGGTCGGCATGGGCTGGCCACGCTGCGACGGGGAAAGTGCCGCTGTCGTCTGGGTGATCGGAGTTGCTGACGGTGAGCCTCACCGCGCCGGGCAGCGGCCACTGGTTGCCGGCGATCAGGGCAGCAAGATCGCGCAGCTCGGTGCTGGTTGGGGTCACGACGTTCATGGACTGGCGGTTGAGTGCGATGTGCTCGACGCTGATGCCGCTCTCGGCCAGCAGATCCCAGGCCCGGAAGTACGCGCCAGCGTCTGCTCGGCCGTCGCCGAACCCCGCACTCAGCCCCTCAGCGGAGACAGCGGTGAGGTCGGAGAGCTCGCCGGCCCCATATTCGGCGGTGAAGGCGTCGAGGACGTCTGGGATGTCGGCATCGTGTTCGACGAGCACGGTCGCGTTGGGGCGTTCGAGGGAGTGGGTCCACTTGACGGTGAAGGGCAGACTGCCGGCCTGTTCTGCGGTGTCGTAGAACCGGGTGATGGCGTCCTGGACGCCGGGTTCGGACATGTCGACGCGGGCGGTGATGCTCGGATCTTCATCGCCTTCGTCCCCGCCGGAGGAGCCGGGGGCGTGTTCGACGAGATCGACCTCGTCAGCTGCTGCGGCGCGGCGCACTCCGAGGACGAGCTTCCGCTGACCGGTGGTGGTGTCGGTGAGCCAGGTGCGCATGTCGGTGCCGAAGGTGAGTGTGACACTGGCGTTCATGTTCTCGCCGATCTCCCCGTCAGCGACATCGGGCAGGCTGGTGAGGAAGGGCAGCTGGGAGAGATTCAGCGGTCCTGGCTGCGGGACGCTGGCGGTGGTATTGCGGACGGTGTGCCCGACAGTTCCGGTGAACCGGCCGGATTCCACCCTCACCTCCGGCGGCCCCTGCGGGTAGCGGTAGTCGTTGACACGTGCGAGCAGTGCTTCCGCAGTGTCATCGAGGGCATCAGGATCAGTGTCTGCCTCGACGGTGACGGTGACATCAGTGCTCGCCCGCGTCACCGCAGTGACGCCGGCCAACCCCTCGACCTCAGAGACGAGGTCCGCGTAGGTCGACTCCGGCAGCGGTTTCGCAGGCTTCGTGCAGGCGCTCAGCGCGCCGCCGGTGAGCAGCAGGCACAGCAGCGCCCCGACGATCCGGAGTCGTCGCGGCCGGTGGGCGGAGTGTGGTGTGCTGCTCATATCTTCAGGCTACAGACGAGCAGCCGGCGGCCGGTCACAGCGATGTTCCCGTTCGGGCACACCTCGTGCATACCGCGACCAGCACCTCGGGAACGGGGAAGCCGCCTCGGAAGCGGCGACCAGGGCCTCGGGAACGGGGCGTGCTCAGGGGAGTCACAGCAGACACGGCGCGGGCAATGATGCCGCCGCCCGGGCGGGCGCATTAGCCTGATCGCAAGGAGAGGAGTCGAAGTGAGAGTCGTCGTCACGGGTGCTGCCGGTTACGTCGGTCAGGCGATCGCCCGCAGGCTGGTCGAATCCGGTCGCCGGGTCACGAGCGTCGGGCTTGCCGATCCGCAGATCAGCGGGGTTGAGCACCACGAGTGGGACATCCGTGAGGAGATTCCCACGCAGCTGCAGAACCGGCTGCGCTTCACCGATGCCGTCGTCCACGCCGCGGTCATCGACGATGACTGGGCAGCCGAGGACGAGCTGCAGGCCGTCAACGTCACCGGCACCCGCCATGTGCTCGACGCGTTCGGCAAGCCGCGGATGATCTGCCTGTCCAGCACCGCCGTCTACCCACCGGCCGATGCTCACCGCCAGCTTTACGAGGAGGGCGGGCCGGTCGATCCGCACCTTTACCTGTGCGCTTACGAGCGCAGTCGTGCCGAGGCCGAACGGGTCATCGCCCGGGTGCGGCCCGAAGCGCTCGTGCTGCGACCCAATGCCGTGTACGGGCCAGACGACACGACGCTGTGGCCGGTGCTGGCGCGTGCGGCGGACGAGGGTGTCCTCCGGCTGCCTGACGGCGGGAAGCACACGATGACGATGACGCACATCGACACACTCACTGCAGCCGTCGATGCCGCGCTGACGAAGCCGCAGGCCTACGGGCCGATGAACATCGGCGACCCGCAGCCCTACATCGTGCACGAGGCGCTCACCACCTACCTCGGCCGGTTCGGCCACCCGTCGCTCGAACTCGACTCGATCGCTGCCGACCTTTCGCTCGTCAAGGCGTGGTTCGCTGAGCGCAAGGCGCGGCGGAAGAAGCGCCGCCCACCGTATACCAGGCACGCGATGCGGAATCTGGCCCGGGAGCGGACGTACAGTCTGTCGCGGATGCACCGGATGCTCGGCATCGACGGGGTGCAGGGGCTGCGCCGGTTGGGGGCGGCCGCCGGGCAGGTGCCCCGACGCGACTGAGGGGCCCGCCCAGTATGGGCAGACCCCTCAGTGTCTGTGGCGCTGAGGGTGCGGCCTAGAGCTGCCGGCGTCGGTTGGCCATGGTGATGAAGGCCAGCAGCAGCGCAAGAACTCCGACGCCGATGCAGATGTAGCCGACCATCGTCAGGTCCATGAAGCTCCAGGCATCACGGACAGCGAAGGCCAGGATCGCGCCGACGAGGATGAGGAAGACTCCGACTCCGAATCCCATGGGGTGTTCCGTTTCTGTCGCGCCGGAGCGCTGGTCGCGCCCGACTCGGTCAGTTTCAGTATTGACGAAGTGCCCGCTGGAGACAACGACCACGCGCCAATCGGCGATCAGCGTCGTGCAGGCACCGGTGATGCGGGCGGTTTCGGATGCATCTGCAACTCCCGAGGTGCCGGTTGCGCCGGGGTCAGCCGCCCGGCTGGGAGCGTCGGCGCTGGTCACCTGGGAGTGTGGGTGTTGATCGCCTGGGAGTGTCGGACAGCGATGCGGCTGCGACGGTGCCGCAGGCACGCTCATCGACGACCGCCTCGAGCGCCGCCGCCCCCGCTTCGGGCACTGTGAGGTTTTCGGCGAGCAGCTCGCTGACGAGGGGGACGCTCACCCCGGCATCGCGCAGGGCTGCGGTGAAGCCGTCGTGTTCGCTGCGGGCGGCCTCGGCAAGGGCACGTCGTCGAAGAGCAGCGCGGAAATATTGCTCGGGTCAGCCGCTCCAGTTCGATATCGGGCCGATGCACGATGACCTCGCGCAGCCGTCCGGTCTCGGAGCCGACCCCCAGCGTCACCTCAGCCCCGGATCTCTGCCAGCCACTCGTGGGCGGCAGTGAAGGCCTGGGCGGTCATGTCCGGGTCGACGATGACTTTCTCACCATCAGCTGAGGGGTAGGAGCCGAGGAACTGCAGGCGGCGGGCGATCCGGTGCACCCCGGTGAGCGCCTCGGCCATCCGCGGTTCGGCCACATGCCCCTGGGCATCGATGGAGAACTGGTAGAGGCCCAGCCCGTCGCCGGTGGGCCGGGATTCGATGCGCGAGAGGTTGACGCCGCGGGTGGAGAACTGCTCGAGCAGCTCCAGCAGCGCACCGGCCCGGTCCGAGGCGAGCGCTGCGACGACGGTGGTTTTGTCAGCGCCTGTCGGTGCGGGCAGCTCCCGAGGTGTGGAGACGAGCACGAACCGGGTGTCGGCGTCGTCGCGGTCGCCGATGTCATCGGCGAGGACGGTGAGCCCGTAGCGATCGGCGGCCAGGGCCGGGCAGATCGCGGCCTGGTAGCCGGCGTCTGACTTGGCGAGGCCGCGAGCGGCGGCCGCAGTCGAGGCAGCAGGGATGTAGTGGGCTTCGGGCAGGTGCTCTGACAGCCAGGCCCGCGTCTGGGCTTCGGCGTGCGGGTGGGTGGAGAACGCAGTGACCGCCGAGAGCTCGGTGCCGGGCTCGGCGGCGAGCACGAAGCGCACGCGCACGACGGTTTCGGCCACGATCTGCAGCTGTCCGTGCTGGGTGAGCGCGTCAAGCGTCGCTGGCACACCGCCTTCGAGTGAGTTCTCGATCGGCACGACCGCGCCGGTCAGCTCACCGGCGGCCACGGCGGCCAGGGCGGCGTCGGCGCTGCGCATGGGCCGGCGAGCGGCATCCATCCGGTCGTGGGCGGTGAGCAGCTGGATGAGTGCGGCCTCGGTGAAGGTCGCCTCGGGTCCGAGGTAGCCGAAGGACAGGGTCACAGTTGTGGTCTCCTTTCGGGGCGGGTCAGCGGGTGCCGCGCCCGAGGCGGTGGCGGGCCCGGCGCAGTCGGCGCACCGTCAGCGCCCGGGCGACGTCGCGGTACTGAGCGGCCCGGTGCAGCTGGGCTTTGAGGTCTCGGCCGGTGACCCGGTGGTGGAGGTCGCATTCGACCTCCGTCACGCGCAGCCCGGCGTCGAGGACGTCGATCGTCATGGCGGTTTCGACGCCCCAGCCGGCGGCGAACGGCAGGGCGGCTTCGAAGGCCTCGCGGCTCAGGCATCGCATCCCCGACAGCGGCTGGGTGGCCTCGAAGCCGGTGAGTTCGGCGATGCCCTTCTTCGCCAGGCCGACGACGAAGCCGAATCCGCCGCCGGAGCGCTTCTGCGGCGGCAGGATCGCGATCGTCATATCGGCCTCGCCGGCGAGCACCGGTGCGGTCAGAGGCGCGGTGGCGACGGCGGAGTCCTCCAGGTCGGCGTCGATGAACAGCAGCGCCCGGTGTTCGGGGCGCTGCCCGGTGGGCGCATCGGTGATCTCGCGGTTGCGCACGGCGAACGCGCCGGTCATCATCGCTGCGGCCTTGCCGCGGTTCTTCCGGTGCACGAGCACCTGCGCCCCGGCCTGGCGGGCCAGGTTCGCGGTGTCGTCGGATGAGCCGTCGTCGACGACGATGACGAGGTCGACACCGGGGATCTGCCGGGTGGCGGCCACGGTCGCGGCGATCCGCTGGGCTTCATCCTTGGCCGGGATGATCGCGGCAACAGCTGGGGGTGCAGACATCGGATCCTGCCTCCTGACGCAGACGGTGGTGCAGCGGGTGCTGGGCTCGGCTGAGCCGGGTCAGCGGATAGTGAGCTGGCGGGAGACGACGCCGGCCTTGGCGCGGCGTTCGTCGTAGTCGAGGTTTCCGGTCTCGCCCATCGCGGCATCGAACTGCGCAGCGAATGCGCCCAGCGGCTCTTCGACCGCATCGGGCTGGGTGCCATCGGGCATTTCCCAGACGGGGATGACGATGCCGTGGGCGCGGAAGCATCCGAGGTAGCGGCCGAGACCGGAGACGGTGTTCTCGCCGCGGGCGTGCAGGCGGGCCAGGCCGTTCATGACGGTGTCCTCGTCCTGCTTCTGCGCCCAACGCAGGTAGATGTGCCCGCCCATCTCGGTCCAGTAGGCGGAGTCGGCGGAGACGAGCTTCTCCGTCGGGCTGATCGACTCGTTGGCCTGTTCGAGCGCACCGGCGAGATCCTCATCGCGGTGCTCGGGGTCATCGGCGAGCCAGTAGTCGAAGGTCTCCTGCACGCTGACGGTGAAGGGAGCAGACGTGTCGAGGATATCCTGCAGTCGCGGGCCGGAGCCGGGGTTGGCGTTGGCTTCGGCGTAGGTGCCGGGTTCGGAGTCCTTGACCTTGAGGATCGCTGCGGCGATGTCGCGGGAGGGATCCGGGGAGGCGACCGGGACCTGCATGCCGGCCATGATGACACCATCCTGACGGTGCAGTGCCTGCCAGGCCGCCGGCAGCAGCGAGGCGATGACGATCTCGCCGCCGCCGTGCTCCTCGTTCAGCTTCGCAGTCGCGGTCGCGGCGGGCACGAGTTCGCGCAGGCACACGAGGTCGGCTTCGAACGGCAGGCCCTCAAAGGGGCGTTTGACGAAGCCGGCGGCCTGCTGCTTGGCCAGGCGCTTGGCGATGAGCTCTTCCTTGGACTTCTTGGACTTCTTTCCCATGCCGGTCAGTGTATCGCCCGCAGCCGGTGCGGATATCGTGGGTCTCATGGCCCTCCTCCACTCCGGACTCCACGATTCCGCCGTCGCCCAGCGCCATCTGCGCTACGCCCAGCGGCTCGTCGACGCCGGCTTCAGCTTCGACCTGCTCACTGCCGATGATCACGGCCCCGCTGCCGAGGTGCTGCGGGCTGCCGAGGCGACCGGAGCCTCGGGCGCGGACTTCGCGTTCCTGCCCCAGGACTCCGGGCTCATCGCCCGGTCCCCCGACGGGCAGATCGCCGCCGTGCTCGCCGTCACCGCGGTGAGCTTCGACAACGGCCAGGCGCTGCTCATCCGGGCGCTGGCCACCGCCGAGGAGTTCCGCTCGCAGGGGCTTGCCACGGTGCTGGCGGGCATGGCCCCGCAAGTGCTCTCGGCCGCCGGGCTGCCGACTCGCTGCCTGCTCGTGGCCGCCGCTTCCGAGGCGCGGGCGACGTTCGCGCACCGGGCCGGGTTCCGGGTGCTCACCCCGGGCTCGGAGCTGCCGATCGACCTCGGCGGCATCGACACCGACGTCTTCGGTGAGATCGGCGACCGATGCTGGTGTCTGAAGGAAGTGAAGTAGAACGCAGAGCGCTTGAGCGTTTCGAGAGCAGTCCCTGCCGAACGCGGTTGCGCGGACCCGCAGGATCCGCGACAGACCGTCTCGCCGTTTCTGGTGTCACTCGCCTCGACTGTTCCGATCTTCACCGAAACGGCCGCAAATGAAATCAGATGAGAAGTCGCGTGCTTTGCGGCCGGCCGTGTCTGTCCGGGTCGGAGCGCCACTCGTACTCATGGTCCCTGCTCTCGCAGAGATTGAGGGCGTCGTGAAGGCGCGCGGTCCATCCCGGCAGGTTCTGAGCCTTGTGCCGCGCCGGAGTTGACCCTCCTGTCACAGGAGACTGGAGACTGGAATCATGTTGAAGATCGGTGAATTCGCACAGACGACGAGCCTCAGCGTCAAGGCGCTGCGGCACTACGACGAGACCGGGCTGCTCGTCCCGGCAGAGACCGACCCCGTCTCCGGCTACCGGCTCTACGCCGAGGAGCAGGTGCGCGACGGGGCGGTCATCCACCAACTGCGCCGGGCAGGGGTGCCGCTGGCCCAGGTCCGGGCGGTGCTGGACGGCGGTGACCCGGTGGCGGTGCTGCGCGCGCATGAAGAGCAGTTGGCTGCCGAACGCGCCGCCCAGGACGCCGCGATCGCACAGGCGCACACGATGCTCGACTGCTTCGCGCAGCCGGTGCCGGTGACCGAGCGGCGCTGCCCGCCGCTGCCCTATGCCGGGCGGATCCTCCGGCTCGCATCTGAAGCCGATGTCGAACAGCTCAGCGACGAGACCGCCTCTGCGGCGTTCGGGGAGCTCTATCGGGAGCTCGTCGCCGCCGGGCATCCGCCCAGCGGTGCGATGTGGACGGGCATGCGCGAGGGTCCGCGCGCCTCGATGGAGGTGGCCTTCTGCTGGGCAGTCGACCATCCGCTGCCCGCCGGGTGGGGCGGTGAGCGCACGGAGGTCGGGCAGTTGCCCGAGCGCACCGAGCTGGTCGCCGAATGGGATCTGTCCGAGCCGCTCGACCTGCCGGAGGACACGATGCACCCGGCAGCACTCGCGCTGTTCGATGCGATCGCCGCACGCGGCCTGGAGGTGGCCGACCAGGCGATGCGCCAGCAGGTGCGCTACGACCTCGACCCGCCGATGCTCGAACTCTCGATCCCCGTCTCGCGACGCTGAGTCGGCAGCCGGGGCGCACCGCACTGCACCCGCTGGCCTCATCTGCTCCCCGTCTGCGGCCTGTGACCCTGCCGTTGCCGGGGCAGAAGTTCTGCCGCATCGGGAATAGGCTGGCCTGCGCGCCGGTTGGCGCATGCGTCACCACTCGATGAGCAGACAGGAGATCCCATGCCCGCAGCGCCGTCTGAGCGTGCGCTCGCATCTGCGACGACCGCTCCCGAGGCGGTGGGCACCCGGACTGCCAGGCTCGCAGTGTTCGCGCTGGCGATCGGCGCTTTCGGCATCGGCACCGCCGAGTTCGCCACCATGGGCCTGCTGCCGCAGATCGCCGAGGGCTTGGACGCCTCGATCACCACAGCTGGGCATGCGGTGTCGCTGTATGCGCTCGGAGTCGTCATCGGCGCACCGGTCATCACTGCGTTGGCGGCCAAGATGGACCGCCGCTGGCTGCTGCTGAGCCTCATGGTCGTCTTCATCATCGGCAGCGTCGGCTCGACCCTGGCCCCGACGATGAACCTCATGCTCGTCTCCCGATTCATCACCGGCCTCCCGCACGGGGCATTCCTCGGCGTCGGCGCCGTCGTCGCCGCCACCCTGGCACCAGCGCACCGCAAGGGCACCGCAATGGCCCGGGTGATGCTGGGCCTGACGATCGCGAACATCATCGGTGTCCCCGCCGCTGCCGCGCTGGGCACGGAGTTCGGCTGGCGGGTCGCCTACGCGCTCGTCGCGTTCATCGGACTGCTGACTCTGGTGGCCGTGTTCTTCCTCGTCCCGCAGACCGCGCCGGCTGCCGCGCCGTCGATCCGCGGTGAGCTGCGCACCATGAAGCGCCCGCAGGTGATCCTCACGCTCATCGCCGGATCGGTGGGATTCGGCGGCATGTTCGCCCTCTACACCTACATCGCCCCGACCCTGACCGAGCTCACCGGGCTGCCCGCCTCGGCGATCCCGTGGGTGCTCGTATGCTTCGGCGTCGGCATGACCGTCGGCACCTTCGTCGCAGGCCCGCTCGTCGATCGGTCGATCGAGCGCTCGGCTGTCATCGGGCTCGTCGGCCTGGGCATCGTGCTGTTGACCTTCGGGCTGTTCGCACACGTGCCGGCCGTGGCGATCGGCTGTGTGTCGGTCATCGGCATCTTCAGCTCGCTGTTCGTCACTGCCCTGCAGGCCAGGCTCATGCGCGAATCCCACGACGCGCCCTCGTTGACTGCGGCGATGAACCATGCGGCATTCAACTTCGCCAACGCGCTCGGCGCGTTCGCCGGCGGCATCGTCATCGACGCCGGACTCGGCTTCCGCGCACCAGCACTCACCGGTGTCGGGCTGACCGTCGTCGGGCTGGTCGTCACGACGATCGCGATCACCACCTACCGCCAGTCACGCGCCCGTCAGGTCATCGACGTCGAGGGGTGAGCAGCGACGGCCGCTCACGATGGCCAGGTTGTTCGCACGCGTGTGCCGCGTGCCGCTGCATTCTGGCGTCGGAGACGAGGGGCCCCAGGCTCTGGTCCATCGCCGTCAACGCAGCGTGAGCGTCTCCACTGGCTGTCCCGTCATGTCTGCGATCAGGTCGAAGTCCTTGTCCACGGCCAGCACAGTCAGGCCCAGCTTCTCGGCAGTTGCGGCGATGAGAAGTTCTGGGATGGACGGCGCACGATGCTGGCCATGGTCTGCCAGCAGCATCTGCACCTCCCAGGCACGATCCTCCATCGCAGGCGTCAGGTACTCGATCGGCATCAGCGACAGCGGAGGCTCTGCGAAGATCATCCGCCCGGCTTCCCCGGCACGCACCGAGAAACCGACCTCGAGCCGGGTGATCGTCGATATCCGGACGAGACCGCGCTCGATCCGCGCGTTCCAGATCCCAGAATCTGACGCCTGCCCCAGCTGCAGCCGCACGAACGCGGACTTGTCGATGAGCCAGCTCGTCATCGCCATGCGTCGGCCATGATGTCGGGATCGGCGAGGTCGGCAAGAACCTCGGCCGACCGCTTCCAATGCTCGTCAGTGAGTTTGACCGCCGGGCGGGAGTCATCACCCTCAAGCCTGCGCCGGAGGTATTCATTGCGCGAAAGGCCCAGCTCTTCAGCACTCCTGTCGATTCGAGCGACAGCCTCATCGCTGAGTCCACGAATCAGCACATTCATCACAGCACCTCCTTGACGTCTGGTGACATCATGATATGACCGAGCTGCTGCACGGTCAGAGACTCGGAAGCCGGAGATCCCGACGGCTCAGCCGGTGACCTCCGCATGCAGCGCTGCGAGCAGCTCCTTGACCCGGGTGTCGACATCTTCAGACTGCATCTCATTGGTGAGGAACGAGAACGCGATCCCGTGCTCGGGCCATGCGCCGTGCAGTCCCCCGCCGGCCCCGGAATGCCCGAAGGCCGCCTCAACCGGCCCGTAGGTGCCGATCGGGTCGGCGAGCTCGAACCCGAGGCCGAAGCGCAGCGGCCGGTCGTTGATCGCATCGATGCCCTCCGACCAGGTGCGGGTGAACAGCTCACGGGTCTGCCGGGAGAGGATCGGGCCGTCTTTCAGCAGCAGCGCGTAGAACCGCGCCATCGACTCCGCTGTGGCGATGCCGCCGCCAGCGGCCTGCTGCGCGGCGTGGTATTCGCGGGTGTTGAACGGGCTGTCCCCGGAAAGCAGCAGGCCAGCGTACATCCGGTCGACGATCGCCCGGCGCTCGGGGTCGTCGTCGAGGAACGTCGAGACCCGATAGCCGGCCGCCTGGTGGATCGGCGCAACCCGGTCCTCCAGCTCCGCAGGCAGCCCGAGGTGGATGTCGAGGCCGTGCGGGCCGGCGATGCGTTCGGCGATGAGCTCGCCGACATCAGCGCCGGTGACCCGCCACACGAGCTCGGAGAGCAGATAGCCATAGGTGATCGCATGGTAGGCGACCTTGGTGCCTGGTGACCACAAAGGCTGCTGGGCTGCGAGCCGGCTGGCCATGAGCCGGTTGTCGTACTGGTCGCCGTCACCGACAGGATCCGGGTCGACATAGGGCAGCCCGACCGTGTGATTCAAAAGCTGGCACACCGGCACTTCGTCCTTGCCGGCAGCCGCGAACTCCGGCCAGTACCGGGCGACGGGTGCCTCGACGTCGATGAGCCCGTCATCGACGAGCATCCCGACGACGGCTGCGGCCAGGCCCTTCGTCCCGGAGAACAGCACAGCCATCGTCTCCGGCGTCCACACCTCGGGCGCGGCAGCCCCGCCACGGCAGGTGTGCCCGCCGGCCAGGCTGCAGATGAGCTCGCCGTCGCGGCACACGGCGAACGCCATGCCGCCGCCGCTTGCGCGCACGTGCCGGTCGAAGACCTCGGCGACAGAGCCGGACTCAGAGGCTGGGGACATTGGTCAGCAACTCCTGTGTGTACGTGTGCTGCGGGTTCTCCAGCACCATATCGACCGGGCCGTCATCGACGATCCGCCCGCCGTTGAGCACCGCCACACGGGAGGCGATGTGCCGGGCGAGGGCGATGTTGTGGGTGACGAAGAGCATCGCCAGACCGCGCTCGTCCTGCAGGGTGCGCAGCAGCGAGATGATGCTCGCCTGCACGGACACGTCGAGGGCGGAGGTGATCTCATCGCAGATGAGGACGCTGGGCATGTTCACCAGTGCCCGGGCGATCGCCGCACGCTGCCGCTCGCCTCCGGACAGGTCGCCGGGGCGCCGGTCGTGGAACTGCCGGCCGAGCCGCACAGCATCGAGGGCGTCCTTGACCTGCTCGCGGCGTTGGGCCGCGCTGAGCCCGCCGGCCATCTCCAGCGGCACGGCCAGCGATTCGCCGATCGTGCGCCGGGGATTGAGTGAGGAGAACGGCGACTGGAAGATGTACTGGATGTCGGTGCGCTGGCCGATGCTGCGCTGCCGCGTCGAGCGTGCGATCGTCTCGCCGCGGTAGATGACATCGCCGGTGTAGCCGTCGTTGAGGCCTGCGATCGAGCGCGCCAACGTCGTCTTGCCGGAACCGGATTCACCCAGCAGGAGGGTGCACTCCCCGGCCTGCAGGTCGAGGTCGATGGACTTGAGGATCGTCTTCGGCCCATACGCCAGGCCCAGCCCGCGCACCTGCAGCACCGCGTCGCTGGCCGGTGCGGTCGGCTGCCGGTCGCTCACCTCGCTCGCGGTGCCGGTTTCCGAACCCGAGGCGGTGACCGCCTCGGCAGCGGCGCTCGCGCGGGAAGCAGCCGTGGTGAGCAGGTGGGTCTTCTGGGGCTTCGCAGCCGCCTCGGCTCTCGCCTCGGCTGCCGCCTTCTCATCTTCTGGCACGTCGGCGCGTTCGAAGTCGCCGATCCGGTTGCGTCCGGCCAGGTCGGGCACGGCAGCCAGCAGCGTCTTCGTGTAATCGTGCTGCGGGCGCTCGAGCACATCGGCACAGCCGCCCTGTTCGACGATGCGTCCGCGCAGCATGACCGCGATTCGGTCGGCGATCTCGGCCACGACGGCCAGGTCGTGGGTGATGTAGAGGCCGGCGACCTTGTTGCGCACGGTCATCTCGCGGATGGTGTCCAGCACCTGCGCCTGGGTGGCGACGTCGAGGCCGGTGGTCGGTTCGTCGAGGACGAGCACATCGGGATACATCGCAAAGGCCATCGCAATCCCGATGCGCTGCTGCTGCCCGCCTGAGAGCTGGTGCGGCCAGCGCCGCTGGTAGGCCTCGTCATCGGGCAGGCCGACCTCGCGCAGCACCTGGCGGACCCGCTCGGTGCGCTCCTCGGCGGAGGAGCCGAAGCCGTGGATGTCGAGGACCTCGCTGATCTGCTCGCCGACCCGCATGCCGGGGTTGAGGGAGAGCGCCGGGTCCTGCGGAATATAGGAAACGCGGGCCCCGCGCAACTGGCGCAGCGTGGCATCGGGCAGGGCGGTCATCTCCGCCGGTTCATCGGCGTCGGAGGGATAGAGCCACACCGTGCCGCCGGCATGCATGAGCCCGGTGCGGAAGTGCCCGAGCACCGCCAGCCCGACGGTCGTCTTGCCGGAGCCGGATTCGCCGACCAGCGCAAGGATCTCCGAGGGTTTGAGGTCGAGGTCGACATCGGAGATGACGTCGGCTCCCGAGGCGGTGGCGGTGATGTGCAGATCGTCGATCTCCAGGACGTTGCCGCCCTCCTGTGCCCGAGTATGCCAGGCTGAGGAGCGGCGCGCAGACGGGCTGACCGTGGCGATGCTGCCGGTGGAAGTCGTGTCGAAGCTGGTCATTGCTCACCTACGTTCGATGACGCCGAGGCCCGTGCGATCGAGTCGGCGATGAGGTTCGTGCCGATGGTCAGCAGTGCGATCGCTGCCACCGGCAGAAGCACACCCCAGGGCTGGACGGACAGTGCGATGCGGTTCTCGTTGATCATCAGGCCCCAGTCGGCGGTCGGCGGCTGCATGCCCAGACCCAGGAAGGACAGCGAAGCGATCGCACCGATCGAATATGTCAGGCGCAGGCCGGCCTCAACGGCCATCGGGCCGGTGATGTTGGGCATGATCTCGCGGGTCAGCAGCCGCAGACGCGGCATCGCGTACATTTCGGCCGCCCGGATGTAGTCCTCGTTGATGACCCCGAGAGTGGCCGAGCGGGCCACGCGTGCGATGCGCGGGGCGTGGGTGATGCCGATGACGGTGATGAGCACCCAGCCCCGAGGCCCGAGCACGGTGATCGCCAGCAGCGCGAAGACGAGCTGCGGAATCGCCAGCAGCACATCGTTGCTGCGCATGATGAGCGAGTCGAGCCAGCCGCCGGTGTAGGCCGCGGTCATCCCGAAGAGCACGCCGAGCACCAGGCCGATGAGGGTGGCGAGCAGCGCGTAGAGGAGGAGCGTCAGGCCGCCGCCGATGAACCGGGTGAAGACATCGCGTCCGAGGTTGTCGGATCCGGCGATCCCGTCGGGCTGGAAGGGGCGGGCGACGAATTCCGTCGTCGTGTATCCCGTCGCCCAGGGCACGAAGAGCGGGCCGAGGAAGGCCAGCAGCACGACTGCGGCGGTGATGATGACGCCGATCTTCGCCTGCTTCTGCGCCCAGAACCGGGTGAGCACGGTGTTGCGTTGGCCGGTGTGGGCGTCCTTGGTCGCCAGGCTCGGGGCCGCCGAGGCAGTGGTCGTCGGGTCGAGGTCGGCGCGCTGTTCGACGGCGGAGCTGTCGCGGTCGGCCGCGCCGGTGTGCGGAGGCGGGGTGGTGGTCATCAGGCGTCACCTCCAGTGCGCAGCTTGGGGTTTGTGAGGATGCCGACGATGTCGGCGAGCAGGTTGACGATGACGTAGATGAGGGCGACGATCATCGTCACCGCCTGCACGACCTGCACATCGCGGTAGTCGACGGCGTCGATGAGCGCCTGCCCGAGCCCGGGGAAGCGGAAGAGGAACTCGACGACGACGACACCGCCGGCCATCCAGGCCAGCTGGATGGCGATCACCTGTGCAACCGGGCCGATCGCGTGCGGCAGAGCGTGCCGGAAGATGACGCGGCGTTCGGGCACCCCTTTGAGGCGGGCCATCTCGACGTAGCCGGAGTCGAGGACTTCGAGCATCGTCGCGCGCATCATGCGCGCGATGTAGGGAGTGACGACGAGGACGAGCACCGCAATCGGCAGGATGAGCTGGCTGGGGAAGTCCCACACCTGGCTGCCTGGCGGCCGCATCGTCACCGCCGGCAGGATGGTGAAGACGGTCGTGGAGAAGAACGCGACGAGCGCGATGCCGACGACGAACTCCGGCAGCGCGGCAAGCACGAGGGACAGGCCGGTGACGGTGTTGTCGACGGCCTTGCCGCGGCGCAGTGCGGAGACGATGCCGAGGATGACACCGGCCGGGATGCTGATGAGCGCAGCGGCGACCATGAGCAGCACCGAGGAGCCGACCCGGTCGCTCAGCAGCTGACTGACCGGCTGGCCGGTGGCCACCGAGGTGCCGAGATCGCCGACGAACAACCCTCCCAGCCACAGGAAGTAGCGGGTCAGCGGCGGCTCGTTGAGATTCATCTGCTCGTTGATCGCAGCAATCCGCTCCGGGGTGGCCTGCTGGCCGAGGATCGCGCGGGCCGGGTCCCCGGGCAGCAGCACAGTGGCGAAGAAGATGATGAGGGAGACGGCAAGCAGGATGACGATGCTGATCGCCAGCCGTTGGAGGATGAGTCTGACGATCATGCGACGTCTCCGATCCACACGCGGTGCAGGTTGAAGCCGGAGAGCGGCAGGCCGGTGGCGTTCTCGACGATGCCGCCGAGGTACGACTGGTAGGCGTCGACCTGGTTGGCGAAGCCCCAGATGATGAGGCCGCCACGGTCATAGAGGATCCGCTGGGCCTGCTCGACGAGTGCGCTGCGCTTGGCGGTGTCGGTCTCCCGCCGGGCGGCGGCGATGACTTCCTTGAACTCCTCGTCGTCCCAGTGCGTTTCGTTGAACGGCGCATCGGGCATGGTGCCGGAGTTCGTCTGTCCGAGGAAGTTGCGGGTGTACCAGAACGACTGCGAGAACGGATAGTTGAGATAGTCACCCCAGTACGAGGTCAGGTCCATCCGCTTGATGTTGATGGTGATGCCAGCCTCGCTGGCCTGCTCAGCGAACACCTGTGCGGCTTCGACGACGCCAGCCTGGATCGGCGCGGTGACGAGCTCGACCTCGAGCCCGTCGGGATGGCCGGCCTCGGCGAGCAGCCGTTTGGCTCCCTCGATGTCCTGCTGGCGCTGCGGGAACTCCGGGTAGGCGGGGTCGTAGGGCGAGTACATGTCGTTGGCGACGCGGCCGAAGCCGGAGAGCACCTGCTCGACCATCTCCTCGCGGTCGATCGCCAGCCGGAAGGCCTGCCGGACGCGTTCGTCGTCGAAGGGCTCGACGTCGACGCGCATGGTGAACGGCAGCCACATGCCGGTCTCGGAGTTGAGCACCTGCATGCGCGCATCGGCGCTGATGACTTCGGCCAATGCCGCCGGGATCTGGGCCACGGCGTCGACCTGGGTGGACAGCAGCGCATTGATGAGTGCATCTGTGTCGTTGAAGTTCAGCAGCTGCACCTCGTCGAGGTACGGCCCTTCGTCGCCCCAGTAGTGAGGGTTGGCGCGCAGGATCGTCGACTGTGCCGGTGTGAAGCTCTCGAGCATGAATGGCCCGGTGCCCACAGGATTCTGCGGGTCGAAGTCGGCGGGCACGATGATGTTCGCGTACTGGCTGAGGATGTCGTCGAGCGCGGCATCGGGGGTGCTGAGGTGGATCTCGACGGTATGGTCGTCGATCTCGCGCACTTCTTCGACGGCAGCCAGGGAGGCGGCGCCGTTCTTCGGATCGTCGGGGTCGACGATGCGTTCGATGCTGGCGCGCACATCGGCAGGCGTCAGCGGCCGGCCGTCGGAGAAGGTCACGCCCTCGCGCAGGCGCACCGTCCACACAGTCGCATCGTCATTGGAGGTGACCTCGGTGGCGAGCATCGGCACGAGGTTGTAGTCGTCGTCGCGGGTAAGCAGCGAGTCGTACATGTTGACCGCCCGGGCAACGTCGCCGAGGTTGGTGGCGACAGCGCCGTCGAGGGTGTCGGCAGCGCCGCCGCCGACGAAGCCGAGCCGCATCGTCCCGCCCTTCTTCGGCGGCCCTGTGACCTCGGCGGCTGGCCCGACGGCCGGCTGGGTGCCGGTGGCGCAGCCGGCGAGCATGAGGCCCATGCCCATGCCGGCGCCGCCGAGAACCGCCCGCCTGGTCAGCCCCCGCGGCGGTGCGGGTGGGGGTGGTGCTGTCATGATGCGGGCTCTCCTTTCGTCCTCGCCGCCCGCGCCGAAGGAGCGGGCGCGGTGTGCGCGTCGCTTTCCAGCAGGCCGGGAGTCAGGATGGTGTCGGTGAGGTAGCGGTCGATGAGCGTGTGCGGGTGGTCAACAGCCCCGGCGAGGGTGCGCAGCACGAGTCCGTCGAGGAAGATCGTCAGCTGGCCGGCCGCCTCGGCTGGGTCGGTCAGCTCGAAGGCACCGCCTGCTTGTCCGGCGGCCAGGCAGGCGGTGAGGATCGCGTCCCAGTCAGCGGCAAGCCCGGCCGCCTGGTTGCGGGAGCCGGCGCCCACGGCGATCTCGGCGTAGTTCTGCAGCCAGATCGACCAGTCCCCGGCCAAGGGGGTGGCCGCGTCGGCGTCGGTGATGCGCGCTGCGAAACCGCGTGGGATCTTCATCTCGATGAGTGACTGCAGCAGTGCGCGGTGCTCGGCTGGTGCGCAGGCGGCCGGGGCGCGGGCCTGCAGGAGGACGGCGCGTTCGGCGGCCAGCCGCTGGGCGGAGTGCTGGAGGGCTGCGTCGAAGACCTCTCTCTTGGAGGCGTGGTAGTAGTGCAGGCCGGCTGCGCTGATCCCGGCTTGGCGGGCGATGTCGATCATCCGCACCCGGTGGTAGCCCCATTCGGAGAACAGCTGCCAGGCCGCCTCAGCGATCCTGGCGCGCATCCGCTGCGCTTTCGCTCCGCCCGGCCGGCTCGTCTCGGCTGCGCTGTCCACCGGGCCCGAGGCGGTGGCTGGGCTGGGTGCCCGCGTCTCCGAGGCGGCGGGGGCGCTGGCCCGCTGTGCGGCGGGCGCGTCCGCGCCAGGTGTGCTGGCGACGGTCGGTTCGACTCCGGCGGCGCTGGTGGTCACTCCCCTGCTGAGCCAGTCGAGGGAGACACCGGTGAGCTCAGCAATGGCCGAAAGCTCCTCAATGCGGAAACGCCGGGCACCGGAGAGAGACTTCGACAGCTTCGTCTTGTCCAGACTGATGTGCCGGGCCGCCTCGACCTGGCTGAACTCACTGTCGCGCAGGACGCGCGCAACACGTGCAGCCACCGATGCGGTGGCCGCCGAGGCAGGCAGTGTCGCGGCAGTCATGGCCTCACCGTACAGTGAAGTTGCGAGAATCGCTACGTTGCCGGTCGCCAACCGGTTTGAAACGCAGGTCACAGCCCATACGCGCCTTCTCCCGCTGACCGGATGCCGAGAGGCTGTTGACGCGCACCGCCGAGCAGGTAAAGTTAGTAAACAATCGTTCAGCAAGTATTCAAGCGATCTGCCGGGAGGCACCATGAGCCAGCGTTTCACGGGGAAGACTGCGATCGTCACGGGCGCATCGCGCGGCATCGGCTTCGGCATCGCCGAACGCCTCGTCGCCGAAGGAGCACGGGTGTGCATCACCGCCCGCGGTGAGGAGGCACTCGCCGAGGCAGCCGAGAAGCTCGGCGGGCCGGACAAGGCGATCTGCGTCGCCGGCAAAGCCGATCGCCCCGAGCACCAGGATGAGGCGATCGCCAAGACGACCGAGGCCTTCGGCCCGGTCGACATCCTCGTCAACAACACCGGCATCAATCCCGTCTACGGCCCGATGATCGACCTCGACCTCGATGCCGCCCGCAAGATCTTCGAGGTCAACGACATCTCCGCACTCTCCTGGACCCAGAAGGTCTACGCTGCATCGCTGGCCGAGCGTGGCGGCGCGGTGCTCAACGTTGCCTCGGTCGCAGGCCTCGGCCAGCCCGAGGGCATCGGCTTCTACGGATCGTCCAAGGCGATGCTCGTGCACATCACCCGCCAGCTGGCCATGGAGCTCGGCCCGAACATCCGCGTCAACGGCGTAGCCCCGGCCGTCGTCAAGACCCGGTTTGCCGAGAAGCTCTACGCCCATGATGAGGAGGGTGTGGCCGCGGCCTATCCGCTCAAGCGGCTCGGCACTCCTGAGGACATCGCAGCAGCCGCAGCCTTCCTGCTCTCCGACGAGGCCGGCTGGATCACCGGCCAGATCCTGACCCTCGACGGCGGCATGACACTGTGCGGCGGCGTCTGACCCAGACCCCTCAGCCAGCTGCCTGCTGACCCTTCCTGCGAACGCCCGGTCGAGTCCGCCTCAGCCGGGCGTTCGCGCTGCCGGCGATCAGCCTGATGTGCTTCGCGTCACAAAGCGCCCTGCAAGCATGCGAACCGCCGGGGGAGTTAGGTAACATTAGCCTAACGAACTTTGGACACGTTTCCGTTTCGTAAATGGGTGAGCGTAGCCTTAGTGTGGCTCACCTAAGCAGTCGGGAGTTCCCGGCTGCTGGAGCCACACCACTACGTCCCCGCGCGTCACCGGTGAAGTCCACTGGCTGCGCGCACTCGAAAGGAGCCCTACCTGATGCGGATCATGCATCGCCGCCTGAGCGCCGTCGCTGCTCTCTCAGCCGTCGCACTCACCCTCAGCGCCTGCGGTTCAGGCACCGGCACCTCGGCGGAGGAAACCCCTGAGAACTCCGCGACCGTGACCGTCGAAGACAACAACGGCACCCACGAGATCGCCACGCCGCCCACGAGCGTCGTCGCCACCGACAACCGCACCTTCCAGACTCTTGATGACTGGGGCGTGGAGCTCAAGGCCGGCGCCGTGGCCCTCATGCCCGAGAGCGTCTCCTACACCCAGAACGAGGATGTCATCGACCTCGGCAACCACCGCGAGCCCAACCTCGAAGCCGTCGTCGAAGCCCAGCCGGATCTCATCATCAACGGTCAGCGCTTCGCCCAGTACCAGGAGGATCTCGCCAAGCTGGCCCCGGATGCCACGATCCTCAACCTCGATCCGCGCGACGACCAGCCCCTCGACGCTGAGCTCAAGCGCCAGACCGAGGTGCTCGGCGAGGTGTTCGGCAAGCAGGAGGAGGCCAAGCAGCTCAACGAGGACTTCGATGCCTCGATCGAGCGGGTGAAGGAGGCCTACAACTCCGACGACAAGGTCATGGGCGTCATCACCTCCGGCGGCGACATCAACTACTCCGCACCGAAGGTCGGCCGCACGCTCGGCCCGGTGTTCGACATCCTCGACCTGACCCCCTCGATCGAGGCTCCGGAGGGCGCATCGGATGACCACACCGGTGACGATATCTCCGTGGAGGCGATCGCCGACTCGAATCCGGACTGGCTGCTCGTGATGGACCGCGACACCGCAGTCGAAGACGATGCGAAGCCTGCCCAGAGCATCATCGAGGAGTCCCAGGCGCTCAAGAACGTTAACGCCGTGAAGAACGGCAACATCGTCTACATGCCCAAGGACACCTACCTTGCCGAGGGCATCCAGACGTACACCACCTTCTTCAACGACCTCGCCGACGCAATGGAGAACTCCCAGTGACACCGCGCCGGCGGTGCGGGCCTGCTCCGCGCCGCCGGCGGTCCACCTGATCCCAACCGATTGAGACGATGAGCATCCACGAACGCCACCAGGCACACGCACCAGCTCACGGTGCCGCTGCCGACGTGCTCGGATCCGCCGGCACGTCCGCCGGGGCACCTGGATCCGCCGGGGCGCCTGCGGCGGCCGCGCCCGAGGCGGTGGCCGGCACAAGTGCATCGTCGCGCCTGTTCTCGTGGCCGCTGCTCATCGGCGTGCTTCTCACCGCAGCGCTGGTCGCCTCCTCGCTGTTCATCGGCGTCTACGACATCTTCGGCGCCGAAGACGGCTCGGAGATGTTCGCCATCACCCGCGTCCCGCGCACCATCGCCTTGGTGCTCGCCGGAGCGGCGATGGCAATGTCCGGTCTCGTCATGCAGCTGCTGACGCAGAACCGGTTCGTCGAGCCGACGACGACCGGCACCACCGAATGGGCGGGCCTGGGTCTGCTGCTGGCCTTCATCGCCTTCCCCGGCGCTCCGCTCATCGTCACCATGAGTGTGGCGATCATCACCGCATTCATCGGCACCCTCATCTTCTTCGCCTTCCTGCGCCGGGTGACACTGAAGTCCTCGCTCATCGTGCCGATCATCGGGCTCATGCTCGGCGCCGTCGTCGGCGCGGTCTCGACCTTCCTGGCCCTGCAGAACGACCTGCTGCAGACCGTCGGCATCTGGTTCGCCGGCTCCTTCACCGCGGTGCTGCGCGGCCAGTACGAACCGCTGTGGTTCGTGCTCATCGTCGTCATCGCGGTATTCATCGTCGCCGACCGGTTCACCGTCGCCGGCCTCGGCCAGGAGATCGCCACGAACGTCGGCCTGAACTACAACCAGGTGCTGCTGCTGGGCACCGGGCTCATCGCGATCGCCACCGGCATCGTCACCGTCGTCGTCGGCAACCTGCCGTTCATCGGCCTCATCGTGCCCAACATCGTCTCCCTGTTCCGCGGCGACGACCTGCGCTCGAACCTGCCGTGGGTGTGCCTGCTCGGCATTGCGATCGTCACCGTCTGCGACATCATCGGCCGCACGATTGTCGCCCCCTTCGAGATCCCCGTCTCGCTCATCCTCGCTGTCGTCGGTGCAGCGGTCTTCATCACCCTGCTGCTGCGGAGGCGCCGGAATGGCTGACCTGTACGAAGCGACCTACACCGACCCGGCCTCGCTGGCCCGCCAAGCCGGCCAGCTCGGCCCGTCCACCCTGCCCGACGTCAGCGGCGCCACCCCCACCGCCGGCGCCACCCCCACCACCGGCACCCAGGCCACCGCCGGCACCGCCTCGGGCACGGCAGACGAGACCGCCACCGCCGCCTCGGGTGCTGCAGCCCGGACCACCAGCGCACGCACTCATACGCCAGCACCGGCGCCAGACACCCGCCACCAGGGCGCCCTGCCGACGCGGGCTGCTCGGGTGCGCTACTTCGCGATCCTGGCCGGGATGGGCGTCTTCGCCCTGGCCGCCTGCTTCGCGCTGCTGGCCTGGGACAACCCGATGCCGGTCGGCTCCGAGGGCTTCTGGCTCATCGCCAACCTGCGCTCGACGAACATCGCCATCATCATCATCGTCGCCTTCTGCCAGGCGATGGCGACCGTGGCCTTCCAGACGGTGACCCACAACCGGATCATCACGCCCTCGATCATGGGCTTCGAGTCGCTGTACACGCTCATCCACACCTCGATGGTGTTCTTCTTCGGCACAGCCGGCATCGTCGCGGCCGGGTCGACGAGCATGTTCCTCACCACCGTCGGGACCATGGTCGTCTTCGCTGCGTTCCTCTACGGCTGGCTGCTCTCGGGCCGCTACGCGAACATGCAGATCATGCTGCTCATCGGCATCATCCTGGGTGCTGGGCTCGGCTCGCTGTCGACGTTCATGCAGCGGCTCATGACCCCTGGTGAGTTCGATCTGCTCACCGCTCGGCTCATCGGCTCGATCTCCAACGCCGAGGCCAGCCATCTGTGGATCGCCGCCCCCATCGTCGCTGTAGCCGGTGGCGCACTCTGGCTGCTGGCACCCAAGCTCAACGTGCTCGCCCTCGGCCATGACACGGCCGTTAACCTCGGGCTCAACCAGCGGGCCTACAACATCATCGTGCTGCTGCTCGTCTCCGTGCTCATGGCGATCTCGACCGCCCTCATCGGGCCGATGACGTTCTTCGGGTTCCTCGTCGCGATGCTGGCTTACCAGCTCGCCGACACTCACGACCACCGGTATGTGTTCCCGCTCGCCTGGATCACGGGTGTGGCGGTGCTGGCCGGGGCGTACTTCGCGCTCAAGCACCTGTTCTATGCCGAGGGGGCCGTGGGCATCATCATCGAGGTCGTCGGCGGTTCGTTCTTCCTGCTCTACGTCCTGCGAAAGGGCCGCCTGTGATCACCCTCTCCGCTGTCCGCAAGAGTTACTCGGCCGAGGTCTCGATCGGCCCGGTCGACCTGCAGATCCCCGCCGGCGGCGTCACCGCCCTCGTCGGGCCCAACGGAGCCGGCAAGTCGACGCTGCTGACGATGATCGGCCGGCTCATGGGCATGGACGAGGGCGCGATCGAGATCGCCGGCTACGACGTCGCGACGACGAAGTCGAAAGATCTGGCGAAGATCGTCTCGATCCTGCGGCAGGAGAACCACTTCGTCACCCGGCTCACCGTCCGCCAGCTTGTGGGCTTCGGCCGGTTCCCCTACTCGCAGGGCCGGCTGACCGCCGCCGATGATGCGATCATCACCCGCTCGATCGACTTCTTGGGCCTCGGGCCGCTGGAGGGCCGGTACCTCGATGAACTCTCCGGCGGGCAGCGGCAGCGCGCCTACGTCGCGATGGTCCTGGCGCAGGACACCGACTATGTGCTCCTCGATGAGCCGCTGAACAACCTCGACATGCGCCATTCGGTGCAGATGATGCAGCACCTCGAACGCGCCGCCGAGGAGCTCGGCCGCACCGTCGTCATCGTGCTGCACGACATCAACTTCGCCGCCCACTACGCCAAGCGGATCTGCGCGGTCAAAGACGGGCAGGTCTGCTACTTCGGCACCCCGGCTGAGATCATGCGCCCCGAAGTGCTCTCCGATGTCTTCGACACCCCCGTCGACGTCATCGACGGCCCGCGCGGTCCGCTTGCCGTGTACTACTGAACCGTGCCCGAGGCGGTGGCTGCGGCAGCGCCGGATGCGGCACTCGCAGCACCGCTGAGAGCACCCACCACGTCACAAGCCCGAGGGCACACCCCGCCAGGCTCAACGGCAGCATGAATACCGAGGCGTCGAACAGCCTGCCGGCGACGACACCCGGGACCGCGAACACCAGCATCGACAGCAGCGCCGCCAGACCCGGCTGGGCGGTCGCCGGCTTGAGCGTCCACAGCAGGATGGCCGCGAGGATCCCCGGCAGTGCGATGGCGAACACGCACATCATCACCGTCTTCGTCTCCGTTCTGTCAGCGGCCAGGAGCGAGCCTGCGCACACCACGCTGTAGGCGAGCGCGCCGATGAGCATGCTCGTGCCGAGCAGCCGCACGGACGCCGCACTGTCAGCCTCAGCCGGGTCGTCATCACGGGGGCCGTCTGCGCTGGCTGCCTCGATGCTGCTGGTGTCGGAACCTGCCGTCACTTCGGGCTCATCATCGTCACCGGCTGCAGGCTCCGTGGTGCGGTTGGTGTGCCGGCCGGAGAGGAACGCCCGGATCGCGAGGCCGAGCACCCAGAGCGCGATGGCGATGAGCAGCGGGGGCAGACCGAAGACGAGCGGATAGTAGTAGTTGCCCAGGCCAGCCAGGGTGAAGCCCCCTGACCAGAGCGGGCTCTCCAACACGAGCATGGCCGTCCAGATGACCGCATAGACGGTGATGACAGCCGCTGCGATCCACTCCCACTCGGTGCGCCGAGACAGCAGCGCCACCGCGCCCGCTGCCATGAGCGGAGGCAGCAGCTCGAAGATGAGGCTGCTGATGAGCGCGGCCGCCTCCGGCAGGCCGCTGCGAAAGATGGCCTCGATGAGCGACAGAGCAGCGAAGACCACCCCGGCGGCTGCCAGAGCGGCAACGAGCAGCGTGTGGGATCGCGCCCGGAGACCGGCGGCGCGCACAACAGGTGGGGGTGTCTGCTGGCGGGAAGATGTCATACTCTCAGCGTCTCATGCCATCCAGACACCGCCTCGGCAGCGGTGAGAGGCGAGCACGGGCATCTCAGCCAGCGGCGCGGCCGTCGGCACCAGGCTGCCGGCGACTGCGGGCGGCTGCGACGGCGAGGAAGATGCGGTGGCCGGTGATGACGACGGTGATCCAGGCGATCGCGACGAGCCAGGCGGTGAGCACATCGGTCGTCCAGTGCTGGCCGAGATAGATGCGGCTGAGCCCCATGCAGGCGGCGAAGGCCAGGCAGCCGAGGACGATGAGGATCTTCAGCCACCACTGGCGGATGAGGATGAGCACCAGGTAGGCGATCATGCCGTACAGCGCCAGGGAGTTGAGCGAGTGGCCGCTGGGAAAGGAGAACCCGCCTTCATACGGCGGAACCGCATCGGCATGCGCTGGGCGCGGACGGCCGATGAGGTTCTTGCCGAGCACCGTGAACGCGACCGAGCCCAGGGCGGTGATGAGCATGAGCAGCAGCGGTGTGCGGCGCCGGTAGACGATCGTGAGGATGCCGGTGATGATGAACGCGATGACGGTCATCCCGACGATGTCGCCGAGGTTGGTGAAGACGGTGACCGCGCGGTTGAGTGCCGGTGTGCGCAGCTCCTGCATCCTGTGCAGGATCGGCCGGTCGATGGCGGTGATGCCGTCACGCGGGTTGTCGAGGCTTTCGTAGATCTCTTCGGCGATGGCCACGCAGCCGAGCATGATGCCCAGGCCGATGCTGGTGAAGAGGATGAGCGCGGTGTAGGGGCCGAACCAGCGGCCGAGGACCTGGCCGATCTTCCCGAGCAGCTTCCAGCCCGGCAGCAGGCGTTCATGGCGCTGCACGAATTCGGGCGCCTCGCGGATGAGCGGGTCGTCGGAACCACGCAGCCGATCGGTGCTCGTGTACTTGTCAATCACCGTTCCATTCTTGCTGAATACGATGCACAGTGCCTCGCGGCCCGCCGCAGGGAGACCTGCCGGTTAAAAGTCTGAGGGAGCGCTAACGAACAAGGACTGTTGCCGAGGTGAGTGAGGTGTTAGCGTGAACTCATCCGATGTCACTCCGGATACAGCACTTCAGTGCTGATAGGCACCACCCGTTGGGGAAGGGTTCCTCGACGGTGAAACGTCACAACACAGGAGTTCAGCATGGAAAACATCGACATCGACCGACTTCGCGGATCCGATCTCTACGATCAGACCGGAAGCAAAATCGGCAGCATCGGGGAGGTCTACCTCGATGACCAGACCAATGAACCAGCATTCGTGACCGTCAACACCGGTCTCTTCGGCATGAACGAGACTTTCGTTCCCTACCAGAGCGTCTCGCGTGACGGCGACAACCTCGTCGCTCCGTTCGAGAAGTCCTTCGTCAAGGACGCACCGAACATCGCCGCTGACGGCAGCCTGACGCCGGAGGAAGAGGAAGAGATCTTCCGCTACTACCAGCTCGATTCCGGCACCGGCCGTGACCGCGACCGCGATGGCGTGCGCGACCACGACCGCCACGGCAAGCATGATGCCGACCGCGACGGCGTCCGTGACGCCGGTGTGGCCGGCGCTGCCGGTGGAGTCGCCGGTGCAGCCGGACACGACCGCGACCATGATCGCCACGGCAAGCACGATCTCGATCGTGACGGCGTGCGCGACCACGACCGTGCTGCTGCTGGTGACCAGCAGCAGGTCGTCGCCCATGAGGAGCGCCTCAACGTCGGCAAGGAGCAGGTCGAGACCGGCAAGGTGCGCCTGCGCAAGCACGTCGTCACCGAGAACCAGCAGGTTGAGGTTCCGGTGCAGCGCGAGGAGCTCGTCGTCGAGCGCGAGTCGATCGACCCGAACTCCCCCGAAGCCCGCAAGGGCGGCGGAATCGACGCCGATCGCGGTGCTGTCGATGAGACGGTGACGTTGCGCGAGGAGCGCCCGGTTGTCGACAAGGAGACCGTGGCAACGGAGAAGGTCAACGTCGGCAAGCGCGTCGTCGAGGACAAGGAGACCGTCGGCGGTGAGGTCCGCAAGGAGCAGATCGACATTGACGGCGCTGAAGGCCGCGATGCTGCCGGACGCGGCGTCGATGGACGCGGCGTGGACGGACGCGGGGTTGACGGCCCGGGTCCCGACGCGGACGGACGCCCGCTGCGCTGAGCTGTACCTGCTGAGCTTCAGCACCACCCCGACCGCCCGGCCGGCTGAGCAGTCAGCGATCGGGTGAGCGATCAGAACACGGCACCCTTCCAGGTGACGGTGCACCTGCATCGGATCCCGGCAGGGTGCCGCTGTCATGTGCGCACACTGTCACGTCCGCGACACCAAACCGGCCGCCCCGCCCATGCGTGCGAGTAGGCCACCGGCCCACCGCCTCGGGAACGGTCCGTGCCCGAGGCGGTGGGCCGGTGAGCGTGTTACTGAGAGTCTGCCTGCCGGTCGGCTGGATGCTGCAGCCAGGCGCGGATGGCCTCGGAGTCGGCGCCGAGGGCCGGCGGGGCGAGGTCGTAGCTGACCGGGGTGGCCGAAAGCGTGATCGGGTTCTTCACCGTCGGGATGACGCGGTCGCCGGAGCCGGCGTTGACGACGGGTTCGAGACCGAGCTCGGCGGCGAGCTGGACGCCCTGTTCGATCGTGTTGATCGGCGCGCACGGCAGACCGGCGTCACTGAGCAGCGTGAACCATTCCTGCGCGGACTTCGCTGACAGCGCTTCGATGAGAAGCGGCTCGAGCTCACGCCGGTTGTGGTTGCGGTCAGCGTTGTGGGCAAACCGCGGGTCGTCGAGCAGCTCGCGGCGGTCGATGACGGTGCACAGGATCTCGAACTGCCGGTTGTTGCCGACGGCGACGATGAGCTCACCATCGCCGGTGGGCATCGGCTGGTACGGGTACAGGCTCGGGTGCTCGTTGCCCATGCGGTGCGGCACGACACCGCCGGCGACATAGGCGCTCGTCTGGTTCGCCAGGCCTGAGAGGGCTGAGGACAGCAGGTTCGTGTCGACCTTCTGACCCTCCCCGGTCTGGCTGCGATGCCGCAGCGCCGCGAGGATGCCGATAGTGGTGTGCAGGCCGGTGATGACGTCGAAGATCGCGACGCCGGCCCGGTACGGTTTGCCGTCGGCTTCGCCGGTGAGGCTCATGAAGCCCGAGAGTCCCTGGACGAGGAGGTCGTAGCCGGGCTGCGGGTTCTGCGGGCCGAAGCCGGTGACCGAGGCGTAGATGACCGCCGGGTTGGTCTGCACGACGGCGTCGTAGTCGAGTCCGTACTTCGCAAGTCCGCCGGGTTTGAAGTTCTCGACGAGCACATCGGCGCGGCGGGCGAGTTCGTGGGCGAGCGCGAGATCGTCGGGGTCCTTGAAGTCGAGGACGACGTCGAACTTGTTGCGGTTGGCCGACAGGTAGTAGGTGGCGTCGTCTTCGCGGATCGGCGGCTTCCAGGCACGGGTGTCGTCGCCGCCGGGGCTTTCGACCTTGATGACGGTCGCGCCGAGGTCGGCGAGCATCATGGTGGCGTAGGGGCCTGCGAGCACGCGGGAGAAGTCGGCGACGACGATGCCGGCCAGCGGTCCGGTTCCGGTGCGCGTCATCGCCTGGTCAATGCTGCGGTTGTCCTCATGCGGTGCGCTCATGCCCCTCGCCCTCCTGCCGCGGCTGCTGTGCGTCCGCGGCCCTCGCCGTGCTGTTGCTCACAGCCACGGTAGCAAGTCTATGCTGGCGCCCGGCAGGCGGTTCACGGCCGCGGCTGTCAGCCTGCCACCACACCCCCGCCTGCCTGATCGGAAGCGAGCGACCCGCATGCCCGCTGCCGTCCAGCCGTCGAAGCTCATGACGGTGCTGCTCAGCGTCTGCATCGCCGCCGCGTGCGGGGCCGGCGCCGAGGTGGTCAAACGCCTATTGCGCGGCGACGACGTTACTGCCTCCTGGTGGCTGTGGCTGGCCGGCGCTGCTGTGGCGGCGGCCGTCGTGGCGGTTGTGTTCCGGTCCCGAGGTGACAGGCTGGCGGCCCTGCCGTTCATCGGCAGTCAGAGTCTGGGTTTCGGCCTCGTGTGTCTCATCGTCATCGGCTATGGGCTGCCCGGCATGACCGTGGCCGGATTCGATCCGCTCGATGCAGCCCTCACCGGCATCCTCGCCGTCATCCTCGGGCTGCTCGTGCTGTTCCTGCTCAAGCGCTGGTTCTACACTCCCCCAGACACTCCGGAAAGCGCCGAGACCGACTGAGGCATCAACCGCCTCGGGCCCGGTGTCCGCGGCGGGGACTACTATGAGCCATGTCACCGTCGAAGGAGAACCTGTGTCCGAGCCCATCGTCATCTGCGAACCGCTGCGCTCCCCCGTCGGAGGCTACGGCGGCCAGTTCAAGACCACCCCTCCGCAGGAGCTCGGCCGGCAGGTCGTCGTCGCGCTCGTCGAGCGCACCGGCATCGACCCCAGCGTCATCGACGATGTCGTGTTCGGCCAGTGCTTCCCGCATATGGAAGCGCCCGCCCTCGGCCGCGTCGTTGCGCTCGATGCCGGACTGCCGACGAGCGTGCCGGGACGGCAGCTCGACCGGCGCTGCGGTTCCGGCCTGCAGGCGGTCATCGACGCGATGGGCATGATCGCCGCTGGTGGTGCTGAGGTCGTCATCGCCGGCGGGGCCGAGTCGATGAGCCGCGCGCCGTACTTCAACGAGGAGATCCGGTGGGGTGTGCGCGGGCCCGGCATCGATCTCAAGGACAGCCTCGCCCGTGGGCGCGTGACCGCAGGCGGCAAGGACCACCCGGTGCCCGGCGGGATGATCGAAACGGCGGAGAATCTGCGCCGCATCTATGAGATCAGCCGTGAGGAGCAGGACGCGTTCGCCGTCGAATCCCACCGGCGGGCAGCCGCGGCGACCGAGGCCGGACGGTTTGCCGATGAGATCGTGCCGATCCAGATGCCGGCGACCCGCAAGACCGCAGCCTACGAGGTCACCACCGATGAGCACATCCGCCCGGACGCCAGTGTCGAGAAGCTCGCGAAGCTCACCCCGATCCGCGCGAAGCTCGATGAGGCCGCGACCGTGACTGCCGGCAACGCCTCCGGACAGAACGACGGCGCCGCCGCCTGTCTTGTCACCACTGCCTCGAAGGCCGAGAAGCTCGGGCTCAAACCGCTGGCCAAGATCGTGTCGTGGGCAGTGGCCGGGGTGGATCCGGCTACGATGGGCATCGGCCCGGTGCCGGCGACCGCGCAGGCTCTCGAGCGGGCCGGGCTGACACTTGCCGATATTGATCTCATCGAGCTGAATGAGGCCTTCGCCGCCCAGGCGCTGGCCTGCACCCGCGAATGGGGCTTCGGAAGGGGCGACCTCGAGCGCGTCAATGTCAACGGCTCCGGCATCTCACTCGGCCACCCGGTCGGGGCGACCGGTGCGAGGATTCTGGCGACTCTGCTGCGGGAGATGGACCGCCGGCAGGCCCGCTACGGATTGGAGACCATGTGCATCGGCGGCGGGCAGGGACTGGCCGCGATCGTCGAACGCATCGAAGCCTGACCGACTGCCGACTGGGCACACGCACGTGGGCGACCACGTCCTCGGGACCGGTGACCGGCGCCTCGGGACCGGCGACCACCACCTCGGGAACGGGCGTCACAGCAGGTGACCGTGCTGTCCGGCCAGTGGGCAGGGGCAGGTTTGGGTGCGGCGAATGTGACATGAGATACTGGCACTGAACGAGCGATAAGTCGCCGCGTTCGCACCCGACTGCACGCCACATCCCAGACTCGGATAGGCTCACCCTCAACAGTGGCCCACGTCACTGGGCAGGGGAGTCGGACCAGGCCCCGGCGAACAGCCCCACCGCTGTGAAGTGAGACGGACGCCACTTGGTAACGTTAGAGAAACGACGCCCTGTTTCGAGGGTGATCCTCGGTTCTCAGGAAGGATGAACTACCCACATGCGGATTGTCACTTTTGTCAAGTACGTCCCGGATGCTGCCGGTGACCGTACCTTCGAGTCGGACAACACCGTCGACCGCTCGGTCGACGGCCTGCTGTCGGAGCTCGACGAATACGCTGTTGAAGAAGCTCTCAAGATCGCTGACGGTGACAAGAAGGGCACGGAGGTCATCGCCCTGACCGTCGGACCCGACGATGCCGTCGACGCTGTGCGCAAGTCCCTCCAGATGGGCGCGAACAAGGGCGTCCACATCTGCGACGACAGCCTCGAAGCCTCCTGCGCTGTCGGCACCGCCAAGACTCTGGCCGCCGCCGTCAAGGTCGTCGAAGAGGAAGAGGGCCCGGTCGACCTCATCATCACCGGCCTGTCCTCGACTGACGGCGCGATGTCGGTCGTGCCGGTCATGGTCGCCGAGCTGCTCGGCCGCCCGGCTGCCACCCAGGCCTCGCACCTGGAGGTCTCCGGCGGAGTCGCCAAGATCCGCCGCGACGGTGACACCGCCTCGCAGTACGTCGAGGTGCCGCTGCCGGCTCTCGTGTCGGTGACCGACCAGATCAACGAGCCGCGCTACCCGTCGTTCAAGGGCATCATGGCCGCCAAGCGCAAGCCGCTGGACGAGTACGACATCGAAGAGCTCGGCCTCGACGCCGGCGAGGTCGGCACTGCTGGTGCCACCACCGAAGTCGTCACGCTGACCGAGCGTCCGCCGCGCACCGCCGGTGAGGTCATCACCGACGAAGGCGAGGGCGGCAACCAGCTCGTCGAGTGGCTGGCCTCGAAGAAGCTCGTCTGATCCACTATCTGAACGCAGAGGAAGCGAATACACACTTATGTCTGAAGTTCTCGTTCTCGTAGACCATGTGGACGGCGACGTGCGCAAGTCCACCTTCGAACTCCTCACCGCCGCCAAGGCACTCGGTGAGCCGACTGCACTGTTCATCGGCGATGCCGCCAAGGGCGAGGCCGCTGCCGCCAAGCTCGGCGAATACGGCGCCGAGAAGGTGCTCGTCGCCTCGGACCCGGCATACGATGAGTTCCTCGTCGGCCCGAAGGCCGAGCTGCTCGCCGAGCTCATCTCCACCCGTCAGCCGGCTGGTGTCCTCGTCCCGGCCAGTGCTGAAGGCAAGGAGATCGCAGGCCTGGCAGCCATCAAGACCGGTTCGGGCATCCTGACCGACGCCGTCGGCGTGGCTGAGGGCTTCGTCGCCACCCAGTCGGTGTTCGCCGGCGGCTACACCGTCGAGTCGAAGGTCACCCGCGGCACCCCGATCGTCGCGATCAAGCCGAACTCGGTTGCCGCTGAGCCTTCCCAGGGCGCGGCTGCTGTCGAGTCGGTCAGCTTCGCCCCGAGCGATGCCGCCAAGACCGCCCGCATCACCGCCACTGAGGAGAAGCCGGCCTCCGGCCGTCCGCAGCTGACCGAGGCCGCCACGGTGGTCTCCGGTGGTCGCGGCACCGGCGGCGACTTCGCCCCGGTCGAGGCCCTGGCCGATGCTCTCGGCGCTGCCGTCGGCGCCTCGCGTGCCGCCGTCGATGCCGATTGGTACCCGCACTCGGCGCAGGTCGGCCAGACCGGTAAGACGGTCTCGCCGCAGCTCTACGTCGCCTGCGGCATCTCTGGTGCGATCCAGCACCGGGCCGGCATGCAAACCTCGAAGAACATCGTCGCGATCAACAAGGACGAAGAGGCTCCGATCTTCGAACTCGCCGACTTCGGCGTGGTCGGCGACCTCTTCTCGGTGCTGCCGCAGGCCACCGACGCGATCAACGCACGCAAGTGATGTGACCTGCCGCCGGCCTCGGCTGGCTGCAGGCTCACATGCGAAAGGGCAGGTGCCGCGCGGCACCTGCCCTTTGGCATGCCCTTGGCCAGTCAGGCAGTGGCACCGAGCGGGGTGATCGTGTGCTCGATGCCAAGCGCCTCCCATGCCACCCGCTCACACGAGCGCAGCCCGGCATCGGCCTCGGCGACCGGCACGATCGGCCGGTCGAGGACGGTTGCGAGGATCTGCCGGATCCCGGGTGAAACGGTCAGTCCGCCGGTGACTGGCAGCGGAGCGTGAGGGTCGGTGCCGAGGGCAGCGCAGAGCCGTCCGAGGTTGGCGGCGATGCCGGCGGCCAGGCCTGCGTAGAGGTCGGCTGCGGTGGTGGCCGGCTGGATGCCGGTCAGCGCCCCGGTCGAGACCGCGGTCCCGAGTGCCGGGGTGCGCTCACCGGCGAGCGCGGGATCGCAGGTGAGATCCTGCCACCGGCCGGCTGCGAGCGCCTCGGTCAGCGCCGCCTCGGCAGCGGCGTGGGCAGCAGGCGTGTGCTCGTCTCCGGCGCTGATGCCGAGCAGCACGCGCCTGCCCCAGGTCAGGGTGGAGCCGGCGTTGACCATCGCGGCGATCGCCAGCGTCCCGGCCGGGTGGACGAGCCGGTGGAAGTCCGAGGTGGAGCCTGCAAGCGGGCGCGGGGTCTGCGGGTCGATGTGGGCGATCCAGCCGGAGGTGCCGAGGTAGGCGTAGGCGGCACCGGGTGTGCTGCCGATGATCCCGTCGCTTGCAGCCCCGGCATCGCCGAGACCGGTGACGACCGGGATGCAGGCCGCCTCCGGGCCGAACCCGAGGTGTCCGGCGGCTGCCGGGGTCAGCGTGCCGATGGTGCCTGGGTCGACGAGCGCGGGCAGGCGCCAGGCCGCTGCGGGGGATTCGGTGATTGGGCGCGGCAGCATCCAGGCATCGGCTGCCGCGTCGTAGAGCGACGTGGTCGAGGCGCTCAGCCGGTCGCAGGTGAGGCGCCCGGTGAGCTTCCATCCGAGGAACCCGGCCGCGCTGAGAGCCAGCGCGTCGATGTGAGCTTCTGGGTGGTGGCCGGTGAGCCAGGCGATCTTGGCCGGCAGGCAGTCCGGGCCCGGTGTGGTCAGCAGCCTGGCTTCCCAGTCGGAATCGGCTGCGCGCAGCTCGGCGAGTTCAGCGGTGGCGCGGGTGTCGGAGTAGAGGATGACCCGAAGCCCCTCCGCCCCTGCCGGGCTGGAGGTGATGGGCACGAGGTCCTGCATCTGGCCGGTGAGCGCAATGGCAGCCGGCAGGCTCCCGTCTGCATCCAGGTGACCATCCGTGCGCAAGGCGCCCACCGCATCGGCGACGGCCTGCCACCACTGGGCCGGCGACTGCTCGATCGCCCCGGTCAGCTGCCCATCCTCACCGCAGTGGCGGGTGTCGATCGCAGTCTGCGCGGAGGCGAGCGTGCGGCCGGTCGTGTCGATGAGCGCGGCCTTGAGGGTGCTGGTGCCGAGGTCGAGGCAGAGGACGTGCATGGTCGTCACTGTAGCTGCTGCGCAGGTCAGGGCGCCCTGCCGTAGACTCGGAGTGTGACCCGGAAGAAGAACCTGTCTCCAGCGGCGTGGCGCTATGTGTGGGAGCGGACGATCATGTCGTTCGCCCGCAGCCGGCGCACCGATACGGCGGCAACGCTGTCGTTCTACTTCCTGCTCGCCCTGCTGCCAGCACTCACCGCGATCCTGTCGATCCTCAACGTCTTCGGCGAAGGCCCGGACACCGTGTCGAAGGTGCTGAACTGGGCGCAGCAGGCCGGGGCCGGTGAGAACGTTACGCAGCTGGAGGAGCCGCTGCAGGATCTGGCGAAGTCACCGGCCGGTGGGCCGTTCTTCGTCATCGGCATCCTCGTGGCGATGTGGTCGGCCTCGAAGTTCGTCAACGCCTTCGGCCATGCCGTCAACGAGATCTACGCGATGACCGAGGGCCGGCCGGCCTGGAAGCAGCGCCTGCAGACCTTCCTCGTCACCATCGTCGTCATCCTGCTCACCGTCGCTGCGGTGCTCAGCCTGGTGAGCTCGCCGAGCATCATCCTGCCCTTCGGCCTCGGTGAGCAGTTCGTCGCTGTGTGGGCGTGGGTGCGGCTGCCGCTGGCGGCCCTGTTCGTCCTGCTCATCACCACGCTGCTCTACATCGCCACGAGCAACGTCAAGCGCGCACACGTCACCCTGTCGTCCCTCGGTGCGCTCATCGCGCTGGTCGCCTGGGTGCTCTTGAGCGTTGGCATCTACCTCTACGCGGTCGTGTTCGGCGGGTTCGAGTCGACCTACGGTTCGCTGGCCGGCGTGCTCATCGCGCTGTTCTGGGTGTGGCTGTCGAATATGGCGCTGCTGTTCGGCGTGCACTTCGACGCCGAGGTCGAACGCGCCCGCCAGCTGCGCGACGGGATCCGCGCCGATGACGTCCTCCAGGTGCCCCCGCGCGACACCCGCCGGATCGTCTCCGATGCCCGGATCCAGGCCCGCATGCGCCGCAAGGCCCATGCCCTGTGGCGCAGTCGCGGAGAGACCGATGACGAGCCGGTAGCCGACCCCGAGGCGCCGCGGCCCCTGCCGTGACCGCCCGCAGGTGAGGACAGCTCATCCCACCTGGGAAATCGCATCGTGACAGCACGGCCTGCCGGTATATGATGTGGGTAACAGCCTCAGCCAGTCATACCCGCCCGCGCGGGAGACAATGTGGCTTGCTGGAATCGACTCCCACAGGAGGGGATTATGAAGAAGCGTCTGACTCTGCTCGTTGGAATTGGCATCGGTTTCGTTCTCGGTTCGCGCGCCGGCCGCCAGAGCTACGAGCGCCTCAAGACCCAGGTCGAAGAATTCTGGCAGAACCCACGCGTCCAGGAGGGCGTCCAGCAGGCAACCGACACCGTCAAGGAGAAGGCCCCCGAGGTCGCCGAGATGGTCAAGGACAAGGCTCCTGAGGTTGCCGGCAAGGTCCAGTCCGCCGCCACCTCGGCTGCGGGTGCCGCACAGGCCAAGGCCGACGACGTGAAGTCGAATGTGCAGCAGAAGAAGGCTGAGAAGGATGCCCAGAAAGCAGCCGACAAGGCTTCGTCGCAGGCTGAGAAGGATGCGAAGAACGCCGGCGCTGTCGAGGATCCGGTCGTTCTCAACGACGCTGTCGCCGATCCGTCGCAGGATCCGCTGTCTGAGGGCGGCAACCCGAAGCGCTGATTCCTGACTCGACACTCCAGCTGTAGTGAATGCGCGCCGGCAGATGCCGGCGCGCATTTGCGTTGCCTGGGGTGGGCGCTGGCTGGGTGGCTGCCGACAAGGGCCGGTCGTTGCCCGAGTCGGCTACTCTCTGGGGCCGGCCCAATGGCGGGCGGCTGGGCCCGGCAGAAGCTGGCCTCACCGCGCCGAGCGCGTTCAGTGCAAAATCCGCGCTCGTCGATATTGCACTCAACGACTATGAATCGGGGGTTTGATAGTCGCTGACTGCAAAAATCAGACGTCTCGATATTGCACTGAACGCACACACTGCCAGAAAGCTGGCGTCTAGAGCCGGCCCTGCCCCCAGCCCCAGCTCGCACCCGCCCCTCACAGCAGCGAGCTCGTCAGCCGGCAGACGTTCTCCAGGTACTTCTGGCCCGTCGAGCGCTCCATCCACTCCTGCCGGTCGACCTTGACGCTGTTGGCCCGGTAGTCGGCGGCCTCCAGGTCGTACATCGCCTGCGTAAAGCCGCGGTCGACGAGGAACAGCGAGACTTCGAGGTTCATCGCAAAGGACCTCGCGTCCATGTTCGACGAGCCGATGATCGTGACCTCGTCGTCGATGAGCAGGAACTTCGAGTGCAGCACGGTCGGCTCGTGGTACTGGAAGATCTGCACGCCGGCGTCGAGCAGGTCGGCGTAGTAGGACTCCTGTGCCTTCTGCGTCACCCAGTGATCGCTGGTGGCCCCGACGTAGATGCGCACGTCGACCCCGGAGTGGGCCTCGGTGACAAGTGCGTGCATGAGCGACTCATCGGGCACGAAGTACGGCGAGCAGATGACGATCTGCTCATTGGCGTTGTAGATGAGGTGGTTGAACAGCCGCAGGTTGTTCTCCAGGTCGAAGCCCGGGCCGCTGGGCACCACCTGAGCCATCGCCCCGCCCTCGTAGACCGGGTCGAGTTCGGTGTCGAACTCCTCGAACAGGATGACCTCAGTCTCGGAGTACCAGTCGGAGGCGAACACGGCGTTGAGCTCGGCGACGACCGGGCCGGTGCAGCGCACCGACAGGTCCTTCCACTGGAATCCCTTGCGCAGGTTCGTGCGCTTGTTGTACGAGCGGTGGATGACGTTCTGGCTGCCGGTGTAGGCGATCTCACCGTCGATGACGAGGATCTTGCGGTGATTGCGCAGGTCCGGGCGCTGGTATTCGCCCTTCCACGGCCGCAGCGGCAGGCTGCGCCGCCACGGCACTCCCGAGGCGTCGAGCTCCTTGACGAGATCGGAGTAGCCGGGGTAGCCGAGCGAGCCGACATGGTCGATGAGAATACGCACCGTCACCCCGCGCGCATGGGCGCGCAGCAGCGCATCGAGCAGCGGGCGGGAGGCGTCGTCGATGGCGACGATGTAGAACTCGAAGTGCACGTACTTCTGGGCCTGGTCGACCTCGCGGGCCATATCGAGCATGCACTGGTGGTTGTCGCCTTCGAGGGTGAACTCATTGCCGTGGACCATCGGCAGGGCACCGAGCGAGTAGTTCAGCTGCGCGGCCGTGGCCAGCGGCTCGGGCAGGTGGTCGTCGCGGCCGAGGATCGACTGGCCGCCGGTCTCATGCTTGATGAGCCGGTTGATCTCCGTCTGCATCTCCCGGCGCTTGCGCGGCAGCTTCGAGGATCCGAACATCCAGAATGCCAGCAGCCCGATATAGGGGATGAGGAAGATCGCCAGCAGCCAGCCGAGGGCCACCGACGGTTTGCGGCGGTAGGGGACTGCACCCAACGCAACGACGCGGATGACGAAGTCGACGGTGATGAGCGCGATGATCACCCACAACGGCCATCCCGGTTCGACGGGGATGAAGGTGAAGAAGTTCACCGCTCCATCCTACTGGCCGCCGCTGCGGCCGCGCTGGCGCATCCGCTCCCGAGGCGGTGCTCCCCTCCCGGGGCAGCGGCTCCGGATCCGAGGCGGCGGTCCCGTTCCCGAGGCGGTGGCCGCCTCAGCCCAGGCTGGCGACGATCCGGGCGGCCCACACCTCGGGTTCGGGCAGGACGGCCCGGTTGAGGGAGTCGTTGCCGATCGTCCAGTCCTCTGTCGCCCGGCCGATCGCCGAGAGCCCGGGCACCGGCTGGCCGTCGGCGCCGACAAGCTGGAGGGAACCGGTGACCTGGATGCCGCGCTGGACGGCCGGCTTGGCGACGATCCCCTCGGCGATGAGCGAGTCGATGACCTCGGTGCGGGCATGCACGGCACCCGGCGGGGCAAGCACGGCGAGCACATGCAGGTCCGGGTGGCCGAACATGTGCGCGTCCTTCTCCCCCGGGCCCGGGCTCATCATCTCCAGGTCGATGACCCCGGCGCGGATGAGGGCGAGCAGCTTCTCGGCGTTCACCAGCGGCGGGCCCTCGGCAAAGCGCATGAGCTTCGTGCTCAGCGCCAGGAACTCCTCCCACTGCTGTGGATCGTGGGCGCGGAAGGACAGCACCTGGCGGATGCGGGGCAGCAGGCCCGTCCAGGCCTGGCCTAGGGCGCACTCGGCATCGGGGGCTTGCAGCCCGCGGGCGATGAGCACCGAACGCTCCAAGGCGGCCTTCGCCGAGGTCGCCAGACCCGGACCCCAGCCGGACTCGGCGGTCTGGTCGACCGCAGCGACCACCTCGGCGCTGGCAGGCTCCTGCCAGGCACCGGCCCGGCCGATGAGGATGTCGGCAGCCAGGTGGCGCAGCGCGGCAGCGACATCGCGGGGGCTCGCGTCCTCGGCGAGTGCGGCGGCGTGGTGGCCGGTGAGCTCGTCGAGGTCGGCCTGCTGCTGGCCGCCGTCGGCGGGGATGTAGATGCTCGGCGGTTTGGCGTTGTAGAAGCGGCCGGACAGGCAGGTCGGCAGCAGCACCGGCTCTGCTCCGCAGGCGCGGTAGATGAGGTCGCCGGTGACGACGTTGCGCTCGAAGTGCCCGCAGCGGTTCTCGGTGACCATGAGCGCGAAGTCGATGAACGTCAGCGCCGCCCCGCTGGTGAGCACCCGCTGACCGGGTGAGATGCGGGCGACGGTCGAGTAGTCGTCGTGGCTGAGCGTGCGGGTCTCATCGTGGACCTCGCGGGTGGTCAGCGCCCGGCTGTGGCGGCGGGCGTGGCCGGTGGCCAGCAGCACCTCGTCATACGGTTCCCGTACCTCGGGCCCGGCGTGGACGTGCCAGCCGTCACCGGCACGGCACAGGCGGCGCACCCGTGCGGGCACGACGGTGACGGTCATCGTTTCGGGCAGCTCGGCGATGACGGTCTCGAACGCCCAGGCGAGGTAGGCGCCGACGGCCGCGCGCGGCGGGAACGGGTCGAGGCGGTGTTCGGGGGCGTGGACCTCAGCCCAGGCGGAGAAGGACTTGCGGGCCTTGCTGGCGGCGGCGCGGGAGGCCGGCCAGACGCTGACGATCGCCGAGGTGACGTTGAGGACGAAGCAGCTGGGCTGGTCGGTGCGCCAGATGCGCCCGGCACCTGGGGTGTCCTGTTCGTAGATGTCGACATGGAGGTGCCGCTGGCCGGCAGCTGGGTGGTCGCGCACAGCTGCCGACAGGCTTTCCAGGGCGTAGAGGCCCCTGGGGCCTCCCCCGACGATCGCGACTCTCAGTGCTGTGGAGTTAACGGGGCTCTCGCAATCTGCGTTGCGGCGCTCCGGCCGGCGCAGACCGGGCGCTCAAGTGTCAGCTGGTGAACGAGCTGCTACACTCCTCAGGCTACAGGCGTCGGCTGACAAAGACATGAGCGTGAGACGAACGGGTGGCGACGCTGAGGACGCAGGTGCGCGCGCATCGGCCCGCAGAAGCCGGATGCGGACTGGGCTTCCATGCCGCCGGCACCCGATGGAGAATTGAAGCCAGACGTGTGGAAGGAGGAAACCGTGGCCGCGATCTCGGATCAGGATTTCAGCGCAGACGTCCGCGCTGCGATGCGTGCTACAGGACTCGAGCCGGTCACGGTGACCGATGACGGCAGGCCGGCTTACGTCCTGCTCAGCATTGACGACTACCGGCGTCTGACGCGGCAGAGCAGTGAGTCGTTCCTTGCCGCAATGAGCATGGACGACCACGCTACCATCGACTTCCAGCGGCCTGACTCCACACCGCGGGACCCTGGATTCTGACGCCTTACCCTGCGGCGTGCTGGGCTTGGACGGCGGTGACGGCGACGGTCGTGACGATGTCCTCGACCGTGCAGCCGCGCGAGAGGTCGTTGACCGCCTTGGCCAACCCCTGCAGGACCGGGCCGACAGCGACGGCACCGGAGGACTGCTGGACGGCCTTGTAGGTGATGTTGCCGGCTTCCAGGCTGGGGAAGATGAGCACATTGGCCTGGCCGGCGACCTCGTCGCCGGGCAGCTTCTGCGCGGCGATGTCGGGGTGGACGGCGGCGTCGTACTGGATCGGCCCGACGACCGGCAGGTCCGGGTGGGCCCGGCGCACTGCAGCGGTCGCCTCGCTCACGGCGTCGACGGCCTCGCCCGCGCCCGAGGCGCCGGTCGCGTAGCTGAGCATCGCCACCTTGGGCTCGAGGCCGAAGCTGCGTGCGGTGGCCGCCGATTCGGCGGCGATCTCAGCCAGCTGATCCGGGCCGGGCTGCGGGTTGACGGCGCAGTCGCCGAACACGAGCGCGCCGTGGCCGAAGAGCATGAGGAACACCGAGGACACTGAGGCGACCCCTTCGCGGGTGCCGATGACCTCGAGTGCCGGGCGGATCGTCTCGGCGGTCGTGTGCCGGGCACCGGAGACGAACCCGTCGGCGTGGCCGAGTTCGACGAGCATCGTCGCGGCATAGGCCGGGGCGGCCACGCGTTCGGCGGCCTCGGCTTCGCTGATGCCCTTGTGCTTGCGGGCCGCGTAGTAACCGGAGGCCAGTTCGCCTGCCAGCTCCTGGTTCTCTGCCGCTGACAGGTCGAGGGTGCGCACGCGGTCGAGGTCGAGGGCGATGTCGTGTTCGCCGGCCAGTGCCGCGATCGCCTCGCGCTCACCGAGGATCGTGAGGTCGCAGAAGTCGCGCTCGGCGATCCGTGCGGCAGCGGTGAGCACGCGCGCATCGTCGCCTTCGGGCAGAATGATGTGCTTGCGGTCAGCGGCTGCCAGATCGATGAGACCGGCGAGGAACCGTTCGGGGAAGTCACCAGGCGAGGCGGCTGGGCTGGTCTCTGGGGCCGAGGCCGTGGTGACGGTCGGCTGGGGTGGTGCGGTGGTCATAATGGCCGGCTCCCTTCGGGTGTTTTCGGGCGCACTCGGGGCACCGACCGGCCGGGATGGCCCCGGCCGGTCGTGCCGTGCGGTTGTGGTGGTGTGCTGTGTTGCGGTTGTGGGCGGGTGGCTCAGCTGGCCGGGTGGCTCAGCTGGCCGTCGTGCTGGACGGGCGGCGCAGGAACTCCGGACGCGGGCCACCGAGCACGGCCTCGTCGACGTAGTCGTCGCTGAGCGTGCGGTTGTGGCTGCGGCGCAGGAGGTAGAACACGACGCCGACGAGGATCCAGATGCCCATCGCGATCATCGACGGCAGCGACAGCTGGGCCGGCGAGCCGGGCACGAGCAGCAGCAGGCAGAAGGCGATCGCGACGACGACGCCGGCGGCGGCCATGATCTTGCGCGGGGTCGACCGGGCGCCTTCGACATCGGCGTGGTCCTCCTGGTGCGACCAGCGGAAGAGCTTGAAGGCGCACGCGCAGGTGTAGAGGAACGCGAAGGTGAAGCCGATCGAGGCCATGTCGACGATCCAGCTGAGCGCGGTGCGCCCGAACCAAGGTGCGACGAGGCAGAAGGCCATGACGAAGAAGATGCCGATGTGCGGGGTGCCGTGCTTGCGGTGCACGCGGGAGAACACAGCCGGGATCATCTCGGCGCGGCCCATCGCCAGCAGCACGCGCGAACCGGAGACGAAGAAGCCGTTGAGGCCGGTGAAGATGCCCATCGAGGCGGCGACGACGAGCAGCACGAGGCCGAAGACGCCCATCGAGGCCATGATTGCGTCAGCGGTCGCCCACACGCGGTCGGTGCCCATGAGGTCCTGCCACGGGTAGGCCGAGGCAGTCGCGAGGATCATCGCGCAGTACAGGCCGGTGGCAGCCAGCAGCGACCAGACGATGAGGCTGAAGGCCTTCTTGGCCGGGAAGTCGAACTCCTCTGCCGCCTGCGGGATGTTGTCGAAGCCGATGTAGGCCCACGGGGCGATCGCGACGATGGCCATGATGCCGGCCAGCGGGTTGATCTCGGGGTGGAAGACCGGCTGGGCGTTCGACAGCTGGCCGGCCGGGGAGACGATGACGCCGATGAGGACGATGATGACGGCCGAGACCATGATGACGCAGAAGATGAACTGCGCGCGGCCGGAGAAGCTGGCGCCGGTGATGTTGATGAACGCGAAGACGACGAGGGCGACGGTGGCGATCATGACCTCACCGAAGTACACGTCCCAGCCGGCGACATTGTAGAGGTAGCCGAGTTCGGCGATCTGCGGGAACACCCGCCTGCCGAGCAGGGCGAGCGCGGAGGCGTTGAGGGCGACGATCGAGGTGTAGCCCAGGGTCATGAACCATGCGCAGATGAAGGCGTGCGTGCGCCCGAACCCGACGAGGGTGTAGGCGAAGGCGCCGCCGGAGACGGGGAAGGTGCGGGCGAGGAAGCCGTAGCTGACGCCGACGAGGATCATGAGCGCACCGCCGATCGCCAGGCCGAGCAGCGCACCCATCGGGCCGGCTGCGGCCATCCAGTCCGTCGGCAGCACGAAGGCGCCCCAGCCGACAGCTGAGCCGAGGGCGATCGCCCACACCCAGTGCGGTTTGAGGTTCTTCTGCAGGCGGGTGATCTCGCCGGTCTCGGCGGGGCCTGCGGGGTTGGCGGCGGTGTCAGCGCCGGCGGCCGGGGTCTGTTCGTGCGTCGTTGCAGCGGAGGCGCCGGGGCCGGTCGCTCGGGTGGTGCTCATATTCGGGTCGCGGGCAGTCATGCAGGCGACCTCCTTCCGTATCCATGGGGTGATGTCGGATGCGCGTCTCGGCTGCTTTCCTACCTGCCGGCTCGCACCCTCATCACCTATGTGATGTGCATCACTGCATCGGCTACATTACCGACGCCTGTCGCCGGGCCTCAGTGCCAGACGGCGACCATTCGCTGGGTCCACGCCACCGCCTCGGCGGCGGTCCCAGCCCGGGCTGCGGCACAGCCCGCGGGTACGCACAGGGGGAGGGGCATTGATGCACCCCTCCCCCAGTGCGATCGCTGTCGATCAGCGGATCGCGGCCTCGACATCGCTGAGCATGCCATCGATGCCGTGGACGAGCTCCGAAAGCTCCTCGTCGCCGGCGACCAGCGGCGGGGAGACCATGAGCATCGTCGCGCCGCGGTCGTCGCCGCGCAGGATCACGCCGGTGCGCTCGAAGGAGGCCGGCAGGGTCTCGCGCAGCACCTTGAGCGACTCCTCGTCGGTGAGATCGCGGCCGGAGGCGCGGTCGGCCATGAGCTCGATAGCGTAGAAGTAGCCGGTGCCACGGACGTCCTTGACGCAGCGGTGGGCTTCAGCGAGCTTGTCGATGTCGGCGCGCAGGCCCGGCCCGCGGCGCTGGACGTTGCCGAGCACATCCTCATCGCGCATCGCCGAGATGTTCGCGTGCGCCACGGCGGTGGCGACAGGGTGGCCGCCCCAGGTTGCACCGTGGGTGAAGACGCCGCCCTGCTCGGAGGCGTAGAGCTGGTCGACGAGCTCCTCACGGACGATCATGCCGCCCAGCGGAGCGTAGCCCGAGGTCGAGCCCTTGGCGAAGGTGATGATGTCGGGCACGACACCGGTCAGGCCCTCACCGAACCAGTAGCCGAGGCGGCCGAAGGAGCAGATGACCTCATCGGAGACGAGCAGGATGCCGTACTTGTCGCAGATCGCGCGCAGGGCCTTCCAGTAGCCGTCCGGGGCGACGAGTGCGCCGCGGCCGTTCTGGACCGGCTCGGCGAAGATCGCCGCGATCGTCTCCGGGCCCTCCTCCTGGATGACCTTCTCGTAGGCCTGGATGATGTCGAGCTCCTCAGCCGGGCCGCAGTCGCCGGTGTAGCCGAGCGTGTTGGGCACCGAGCGCACGCCGTCGAGCAGCGGCTCGAACGGGGCCTTGATCTTCGGCAGCTGGGTGACCGACAGGGCGCCCATCGTCACGCCGTGGTAGGCCATCTCGCGGGAGATGAACTTCGTCCGCTGCGGCTGGCCCTGGCTGCGGTGGTACTGGCGGGCGAACTTGATCGCCGTCTCGACGGCCTCGGAGCCGGAGTTGACGAAGAAGGTGGTGCCCAGGTCGCCGGGGGCGAGCTCGGCGATCAGCTCAGCAGCGGCGACAGCCGGCTCGTGGACCATGCCCCAGTTCGAGGCGTAGGCGAGCTGGTGGATCTGCTTCGCGCCGGCGTCGGCGATGTCGGTGCGGCCGTGGCCCATGTTGACGCAGAACAGGCCGGCGAGCCCGTCGAGGTAGCGCTTGCCGTCGGTCGAGTACAGGTGGCAGCCGTCAGCGCGGGTGAAGACGGGGAAGTCGGCGTCGCGCTGGTCGCGGCGGGTGAAGTGCTGGAAGAGGTGGCGGCGGGCGCTGTCGCGCAGGCGGCCGGTGTCGGCTCCCGTCGCCGAGGTGGTGGTCGACGTGTCCATAGTCGTCATGATGTCTCCTTAGCTGCTGGGCAGGTGCGGCAGGTGTGCCGCGGCTTCTGCGGGTGGCACTGGGGCGCGGGCTAAGTCGGCGCTGACCGTGCCCATCTGTCCCTCGAGCCTAGAGACCGGCGTCACAGCACGGCAGTGCCAGATGCCGACGACTTCGGGGATCCAGCGTGGACCCCTCACCCGGGCACAATCTGGTGCTGGCGCCCGGCCCGGGCTGGGCAGACGATGCCTAGCAGAGAGCGATCACTGCTGATCACCTCACTGCTCATCACCACCGATGCGGCTGCAGCGTCGCAGCCGCCGATCACGAGGAGGGCCTGCCCATGCGCATCGGCGTCCCGAAGGAACTGAAGAACAACGAGCACCGGGTCGGCTCAACGCCTGCCGGCGTCCACGAGCTCGTCAGCCGCGGCCATGAGGTCGTCGTCGAATCCGGTGCCGGAGCCGGCTCGGCGATGACCGATGAGGACTTCCGTGCAGCCGGGGCGGCGATCCTCACCACCGCCGACGAGGTGTGGGAGGCCGCTGAGCTCGTCCTCAAGGTCAAGGAGCCGGTGGCTGAGGAGTTCCACCGGATGCGACCGGGCCAAGCGCTGTTCACTTTCCTGCACTTGGCCGCCAGCGAGGAGTGCACGCAGGCGCTGTTGGACAAGCAGGTCGATTCGATCGCCTATGAGCTCGTCCGCTCCCCCAATGGTGCACTGCCGCTGCTGTTCCCCATGTCCGAGGTCGCCGGGCGGCTGGCACCGCTGGTCGGCACGCAGGCGCTCATGAGCCCGGCCGGCGGGCCGGGCAAGCTCATCGGCGGGGTCTCCGGGGTCCGGCCCACCCGAGTCGTGGTCATCGGTGCGGGGGTCTCGGGCATGAACGCAGTCGCAGTGGCCGTCGGCCTGTGGGCCGATGTCGTGCTGCTGGACAAGGACATCGACAAGCTGCGGGCAGCCGACCGGATGTACCAGGGTCGCATCCGCACCGTCGCCTCCACCGCGTTCACCCTGGAGCAGGAAGTCCTCGAGGCTGATCTTGTCATCGGCTGTGTGCTCATTCCCGGCTCCCGCGCCCCGAAGCTGGTGACCAATGACATGGTCAAGCGGATGAAGCCCGGCTCCGTGCTCGTCGACATCGCCATCGACCAGGGCGGCTGCTTCGAGGACTCGAAGCCCACAACGCATGCGGATCCGACGTTCACCGTCCATGACTCGATCTTCTACTGTGTGACCAACATGCCCGGCGCGGTCGCCCACACCTCGACCGTGGCGCTGAATAACGTCACCAGCCCATACGCCACCCTCATCGCCGATCACGGTGTCGCCGAGGCCGCCAAGCGCAGCGACGCGCTGCGGGCTGGCCTGTCGACCTACCAGGGCAAGCTCACCTCCCCGCCGGTCGGCAAGGACCTCGGCATCGAGTCGGTCACCCCGGAGCAGGCCCTCGGCATGTGAGGCCGCGTCCCGCACGGCGACCGCGCCCTCGTGCGCGAGGCGCCGTCCAGCCTGCAGTCAGGCGATGCCGCGGCGGCGCGGCTGGCATAGACTATCAGCCACGCCGCCGCACCGGTCTGCCCGCTTCGGCACGCCTCCTGCGGCGGGGCGTCACCGTTGACGACCGACACAGGAGGGACCGATGGCCGAAACGCTCATCCGCATCGACCCGTCCTCGCCCATCGCCCTGTACCGGCAGGTGCAGGAGGCGATCGTGGCCGGCATCGCCGCCAGCGTCTTCGACGCCAAGCGCCGCCTGCCCAGCTCCCGCGAGCTCGCCACCGAGCTCGAAGTCTCGCGCAACACCATCAACCTCGCCTACCAGGAGCTGCTTGCCCAGGGCCTGCTCATCAGCCAGGAGCGGCGGGGGATCTTCGTCAACCCCGACCTGACCCCCGGCCAACTCGCGGCTTTCACCGCCTCAGCGACGGACACTGAGCCCGAGGCGCCGGTCACCCGGATCGACTGGGCCGCCCGCCTGGCCCCGGCCGGGGATGCCAGCCTGCCGGAGCTCATCAAGCCGCCAGACTGGAGCGAGTACCCTTACCCGTTCCTGCCCGGGCAGATCGAGCTGGCCCAGTTCCCGGCGCGCTCGTGGACCCGGTGTCTGCGCGAGGCGCTGTTCCAGCCGCACCTTGCCCATGCGCTGCAGGACTCCGCCGGCTGTGATGACGACATGCTCGTCGAGATGATCCGCACCCGGCTGCTGCCCTCGCGCGGGGTGCATGTGCGGCCTGAGGAGATCATGATCACGCTGGGCACCCAGCACGGCCTCGACCTCATCGCCGAGGCGCTGCTGAAACCCGGCGACCGGGTCCTCATGGAGGACCCCGGCTACCTCGACCTCCGACACATCATGACCCGCCACCAGGCGTGCGTCGGTGAGATGCCCGTCGACGCCGACGGTGCGATCGTGCCCGCCGATCTCACCGGGGTGCAGGCGGTGTTCCTCACCCCGAGTCACCACCATCCGACGAACGTGACGATGTCGATGGAGCGGCGGCAGGCCGCACTCGAGGCGGCCGCCGCCTCGGGCACGGTCGTCGTCGAAGACGACTACGATGCCGAGTTCCGCTACTCCGGCCAGCCCTCCCCCTCGCTCAAGGCGATCGACCCGAGCGGCGACGTGGTGCACCTGGGGTCGTTCTCGAAGTTCCTCGCCCCGGGCCTGCGGCTGGGGTTCCTCGTCGGGCCCGCCGAGCTCATCGCCGCGCTGCGCCACTCGACTCGGTACACGGTCCGGCATGCGCCGGGGGTGCTGCAGCGGGCGATGGCGCTGTTCCTCGACTCCGGCGACTACCACCGCACGCTGCGACTCAATCGGGAGCGGATGCGAGGGAAGTTCCGGCTCATGTGCGACGGCGTGGCCGAGCTGCTGCCGTTCGAGTCGCGCTGTGCGTTCCCCTCAGGTGGGATGAGCCTGTGGTTCGAGGGCCCGGCCGAGCTCGATACGCGCGTACTGCAGGAGGCGGCCTGCCAGCGCGGGGTGCTCGTGGAGCCGGGTGACTACTTCTTCGCCGCGACCGCTGAGCACGGGTTCGGCTCACGCGAGGTGCCGGGGCATCCGGGCGGGATCGAACGCTACCCGTGGGCGACCCTGCGGCTGGGCTACGCCGCGATCCCGACCCGGGCGATCCGGCCCGGGCTGGAGATGCTGGCGGAGGTTGCGCGGGAGGTTGTGTAGGGGGTTGGCGGGGGCTCTGTGCGCGGCGGCCTGACGGTATCGCGCGGAAAGTTAGAAAAGAGTTTC
>NZ_DLOD01000017.1:52313-72719 GCF_002479565.1 Brevibacterium sp. UBA7493
GAAACTCTTTTCTAACTTTCCCGTCGTGCTTCCGCGGCCCGCAGTCAGCGCGACGAGAAGTTTGTAGACCTATTCATATTTTGGGGGTCCGAAAATATGAATAGGTCTACAAACTTTCCCCGTCACACCCGGCCACACCCCGCCTCACCCCGCTCCGCCCAGCCGCCGCCCACGCAAAAAGGCGCAGCGCCGGCCCTCTCACGGGAGTCGGCGCTGCGCCTGAGGTGCGTCAGCGGGACCACGCGGCCCAGCAGTCGGTCACCGACTGATCACACACGGTGGCTGCTGGCGTACGCGGATCAGACGTAGTCCTTGTACTTGTCGAGCAGGCGGACCGGCTTCTTGAGCGCATCGCGGCGGAACGGGTCGCCGAGCTCACGGTTGCACATGATCTCGATGACGGTCGTCTTGCCTTCGTTCATCTGCGCATCGATCGCGGCCTTGAGCGCGGGGCCGACCTCGTCGAGCTGATCGACGGTGACACCCTCAGCACCCATCGCGCGGGCGATCTCAGCGAACGAGTCGGTGTCGATCTCGGCGGCGACGAAGCGGCGGTTGTAGAACTCCACCTGGTTCTTCTTCTCCGCACCCCACTGGCGGTTGTGGAACACGACCGCGGTGACCGGGATGTCGTGGCGGACGGCCGTCATGACCTCGACCATCGACATGCCCCAGGCGCCGTCGCCGGCGTAGGCGATCGCCGGGCGCTCCGGGCAGGCCTTCTTGGCGCCGATGATCGTCGGCAGCGCGTAGCCGCAGTTGCCGAACGACATCGGGGCGAAGAACGACCGCGGCTCCTCGAAGCGCAGGTAGGAGTGGGCGACCGAGTTGATGTTGCCGATGTCAGTCGAGACCATGACGCGCTCGGGCATGGCCTCTTCGAGGGCGCGCAGCACCTGGCGCGGGTGCAGCCAGTTGCCCTCTTCCTCCTCGGCTTCGGCGATCATGTCCTGCGAGAAGTCGTCGCGCTCCTCGGTCCACTCCGAGAGCTCCTTCTCCCAGGCGTCCTTCTCGCTGCGGATCCGCTCAGCGCGCTGATCCTTGGTCTTGTCCGAGGCGACGTCGAGGTTATTCAGCCGCTCGAGCAGTGCGGAGGCTGCCTGCTTGGCATCGCCGAGCACGCCGACCTCGATCTTCTTGACGAGTCCGAGCATGTCGGCATCGGCGTCGACCTGGATGATCTTGGCGTCCTCCGGCCAGTAGTTCAGGCCGTGCTGCGGCAGGGTGCCGAAGGGCCCGAGGCGGGTGCCGAGGGCGAGGACGACGTCGGCGTCCTTGATGAGTTTCATGCCGGCCTTCGAGCCCTGGTAGCCCAGCGGTCCGCACCACAGCGGGTGGGAGGCGGGGAAGGAGTCGTTGTGCTGGTAGGAGTTGACGACCGGGGCGCCGAGGCGCTCGGCCAGGGCCTTGCACTCCTCGACTCCGTCGGCGAACACGACGCCGCCGCCGGAGACGATGACGGGGAACTCCGCCTCGGCCAGCAGCTTGGCGGCACGGTCGAGGGACTCGGGGCCGCCGGGGCCGCGGTCGATGACGGCCGGTTCGCGGATCTCGGTCTCGATCTCGCCGTAAAAGTAGTCGCGCGGGATGTTGAGCTGGGTCGGGCCCATCTCGGCCTTGGCGCGGTCGAAGCAGCGGGCGGTGAACTCGGCCATCCGGGCCGGGTTGGACACGTGGCCCTGGTACTTGGTGAACTCCTGGAACATCGGCAGCTGGTTGGCTTCCTGGAAGCCGCCGAGGCCGATGCCGTTGGTGCCGGCCTCCGGGGTGACGATGACGACCGGGCTGTGCGCCCAGTAGGCGGCGGCGATCGCGGTCACGCAGTTCGAGATGCCCGGGCCGTTCTGGCCGATCACCACGCCGTGGCGGCCGGAGGCGCGCGAGTAGCCGTCGGCCATGTGGGCCGCGCCCTGCTCGTGCACGACGGGCACCAGCTCGATGCCGGCCGGGGCGAAGATGTCCATCGCATCCATGAATGCCGATCCCATGATGCCGAAGATCGTCTCAACGTCGTTGGCGACGAGGGTCTCGACGAAGGCCTCCGACGGCGTCATCCGCTGTACGCCCTTGACGACCTCGCGTCCTGTCTTGGTCGAAGCCATTGCTCCCGACCTCCTTCTGGTCCGTGAACTCCAATGTTCCCGATAACGGAACAGTCCGTTCCGATTACTGTTGCGTGCTTCACTCTAGAGACCGAGCACCCCACACGTCAACACATATTCCAAAATTGCGAACAGTCTGCAATACTTTTCGAGACAGAACGTTCGCTGGCGTCGCCGATCCGGGGCGCAGACTGGAGGAATCGTGAGCACCGCAGAGATCGTGGGGACCGCCGCCCATCCCGCCGCCGAGGCGGTGGAGACCGGCCGCGGACTCATCGGTGACACCCCGGTCCAGCGGCATCTGTCCCTCCTCGAGCTCATCGCCACCCGTGAGACGCCCTCGACCCTGCAGGGCCTGACCGAGGAGACCGGCCTGCCGAAGCCCACCCTGCACCGGATGCTCCAGCAGCTCGAAGACGCCGGCATGGTCCTGCGCGACGGCGACGGCCGCCGGTTCCGCACCGGCCCGCGGATGCGGCGGATGGCCGAACGGACCCTGCTGACCGATGTGCACTTCGGCAACCGCAACCGGATCCTCGCCGAGCTCGTCGCCGAGATCGGCGAGAGCTGCAACATCACCGCCCTGTCCGGTCACGAGGTGGTCTACCTCGACCGCGTCGAGACCACCGAGCCCCTGCGCGTGACCCTGGCGCCCGGTTCGCGCGTGCCGGCCCACGCCTCGGCCTCGGGCAAGCTGCTGCTCTCCCAGCTGCGCTCGGCTGCCCGCCGCCAGCTGCTCGGCACCGCCCCGCTGCGCAGCTTCACCCCGAACACGATCACCGATCCCGAGGCGGTCGAGGCCGAGGTGGCGCGCGCCGCCGAGCTCGGCTACGGGATCGATGACGAGGAGTACCTCGCCGGGCTCGTGTGCGCCGCCGTGCTCATCCCGGATCCGTCCGGGATCTCGAACCTGTGCGTGGCCGTGCAGGCCCCGGCCCTGCGGCTGAGCACCGCCGACTGCGTCGACCTGGTGCCGGTGCTGCGCCGGGCCGCCGAGCAGATCGCCGCCCACAGCCACCCCACCGACGACAGCGCCGATGCCGGCAGCGATGATGCTGCCGCCACCACCTGAGGAGGCACCCATGACACCGACGACACCGGACCTGACCGACACCGCCTGCGTCCCGGACACCACCGTCAGCGCCCGCGAGGTCTTCGGCATCGACCGCGACCTTAAGGTTCCTGCGTTCTCAGAGCCCAATGAGCTCGTCCCGGCGATCGACGAGGCCCACCACTTCGACCCGGATGTGACACTGGCGATCCTGTCGGGATACGCGAAGAACCGCCGGGTCCTCGTCCAGGGTCTGCACGGCACCGGCAAGTCCAGCCACATCGAGCAGGTCGCCGCGCGGCTGAACTGGCCGTGCATGCGCGTCAACCTCGACGGGCAGATCTCACGCCTCGACCTCATCGGCCGCGATGTCGTCACCCTCGATGACGGCAAGCAGGTCACCGAGTTCCGCGAGGGCATCCTGCCGTGGGCCGTCCGCCGCCCGGTCGCCCTGCTGCTCGATGAGTACGATGCCGGCCGGCCCGACATCATGTTCGTCATCCAGCGCCTGCTCGAGCGCGAGGGCCGGCTCACCCTGCTCGACCAGTCGACCGTCATCGCCCCGCACCCGGGCTTCAGGCTCTTTGCGACTGCCAACACCGTGGGGCTGGGCAATGTCACCGGCATGTACCACGGCGTCCAGCGCCTCAACCACGCCCAGCTCGACCGCTGGTCGGTCGTCGCCCACCTCTCAGCCCTCGACCCGGATGTCGAGGCCTCGATCGTCGCCGCCCGCGTCCCGAGCCTGGAGGCCGAGACGATCGAGGCGATGGTCCGCCTGGCCAACCTCACCCGCGAGGGCTTCAGGGTCGGTGACCTCTCCACCCTCATGTCCCCGCGCACCGTGGTGACCTGGGCGGAAAACATCGAGATCTTCGGCGAGCGCGAGCGCGCCTTCCGTCTGTCCTTCCTCAACCGCTGCGATGAGTACGAGAAGGGCATCGTCGCCGAGTACTACCAGCGCTGCTTCGACGCCGAGATCACCGAGGCCGCCCCCGGGTCGCTGACCCCAGCCGGAGCCTGAGCATGAGCACCCAGCCGACCACCGCCTCGGGCGCGGGTGCCCCGCTGACCGCCGACCCGACGACCGCGACCGGCGGGCCGCCGCCGGGTGCCCAGGAGAGCCCGCGGACCACGCGCCGGCGCGAGCATTTCCGCGAGCTCGCTGACGCCCAGGCCCGGGCTGCGACCGGGCGGCCGGGCCTGCATCATCGCGGCGGCCGGCTCTACGACGGGCCCAAGCGGCTGGCGGTGCCGGCCCTGCACTTGGATCCCGCGCCCGAGGCGTCCCTCGCCTCCCTGCGCGGGATCGCGGATGCCGTGTGGCTGCGGTGGAAGGCCTCGAACCGGGACCTGCACCGGTCGCTGCGGCCGGCCGAGCCGGCCGCCCGGACGGTCTTCGATCTGCTCGAACAGCTGCGGGTCGAGTCGCTTGTGCCGGATTCGGCGCCGGGCGCAAGAAGGAATCTGGCGCTGCGCTTCGCTGAATGGTCTGATGAATTCCTGGCCTCCGGGCTCATCGACACGAAGGTCGGGCTCATCATCTTCACCCTCGCCCATACTGCCCGCTCGCGGATCCTCGCTGTCGCGATTCCCGCGCACCTGGAGGATCTGCTCGAGCACACACGCTTCGATCTGGCCGAGAAGATCGGCGCCCCGCTGCGGCAGCTGAGGCGGAACCGCCATGACCAAGGGTCTTTCGCCGGCCCGGCTCTTGAGCTGGCGGGCATCGTCGCAGCCCTGGCCGAGGAGGCCGCGGCCGAGGATGAGCTGGCCCGCGGCGGGCGGAGCGGGCGCGCCCCGGAACTGGCGCTCTTCGATGAGGAGCGTGAAGCCGAAGACGACGCTGACAACGGTGTGGTCGCAGGGCTCGGGCAGTCGCAGACGCTCAGCGACGCCGCTGGGCAGTATGCGGTGTTCACCCGCGCCTATGACGAGACGACGACCGCGCTCAAGCTCGTGCGCCCGGGCAGGCTGCGGGAGCTGCGCCGCCGGCTCGATGAGGCGATCAGCGAACGCGGGCTCTCTGTTCACCGGCTGACCCACCGGCTCGAGCGTGAGCTCGCCCGGCCGGGCACTGACGGCTTCGATGCAGGGCAGCCAGAGGGCCGGCTCGATCGGCGCCGCCTCGCCCAGCTCGTAGCCGCCCCGAGCCAGACGCTCGTGTTCGAGACCGAGCGGATCGTCCCGCGCACCGAGCTTGCGCTCACGGTGCTCATCGACTGCTCCGGTTCGATGCGCACCCACCAGTTCGCCATCGCCTCGGCCGTCGACACCTTCGCCCGGGCAGGCGACGCCCTCGGCATGAGTGTCGAGGTGCTCGGCTTCACGACGCGCTCATGGACCGGCGGGCGGGCGAAGAAGGACTGGCAGAAGGCCGGCTCACCCCTGGGCGTCGGGCGGATCGCCGAGCGCCGGCACATGGTGCTCCTCGATGCCGATGCCGGCTACCGGCGCGGCCGGGCAGGGCTGGCCGCGCTGCTGCGCGCGGATCTGTACAAGGAGGGCCTCGACGGGGAGGCGCTCGACTGGGCGGCTGCCCGGCTGGCCCGCCGCGACGCCGAACGGAAGGTCGTGCTCGTCATCTCCGATGGCAGCCCCTCGGATGCGGTGACGGCCAATGCCAATGACGAGGAGTACCTCGGCGCCCACCTGCGCCGCACCGTCGATCAGTGGACGGCCAGCGGCCAGGTCGAGATCGCCGGCCTGGGCGTCGGACTCGATCTCAGCGTCTTCTACGACCGGCACCAGACCGTCGACATCGACGCCGGAGACGCCAACGCCGTCATCACCGGGATGGTCGAGCTGCTCTCCCGGTGATGACGGCTGGTATGCAGAGCCGCCCAGCCCAGCGCTGAGCCGTACGTGGCGACTGCAGTGCAGCCAGTGCAGTCGGCCCAGCCATCCGCCGCGCGACCGAGTATCCGGGAAATCACTGCGCTATGAGCCTCCCACAAAGCCCAGTATTCCGCATACCGATTGAAGGTTTCTGCTATGCGATATAGCGACCAGTCGGTAGACTCGCAGCCACAGGCGTTTTCGACGGCGCAGTGATCCGCCGGAGTGCCGTTCACTGGATCTCGACCCGCTTCCCGCCAGGAGGAACCACGCATCATGCCGCGCACCGCAGACGAAGAGCCATCCAGCCGTTCCGCGCGAGGCGGCGTCCAGTCAGTCGAACGTGCATTTGATCTGCTGAATCACATCGCAGACGCTGGCGGGCGCACCACTCTCAGCGAACTCTCCGCCTCCGTCGACCTGCCGATGCCCACGATCCACCGCCTGCTCAAAACACTCGTCGGTCTCGGCGCCGCCCGCCAGCTCTCCGATCGGGGCTACGCCCTGGGCCCCAGCCTCATCCGCCTCGGGAACCTCGCCGGAGAACAGCTTGGCACGATCGCCCGTCCGTACCTGCGCGCACTCGTCAACGAGCTAAGCGAAAGCGCCAACGTCGCGGTGCTCGACGGTGACATGGTCGTCTACGCAGATCAGGTCCCATCCTCACAGCAGATGCGGATGTTCACCGAGGTCGGCCGCCGGACGCATACTCACGACACGGGAGTCGGCAAGGCAATCCTCTCGCAGTTGCCGGCAGAACAGGTCCGCCGCATCGTCGAGACCGCCGGGATGCCGACGCCGACTCCACACAGCATCGCTACGCTCGAGGACCTGGAGGCCGAACTGGAGCGGATCCGGGAGCGCGGCTATGCGGTGGACGAACAAGAGCAGGAGCTTGGGGTCCGGTGTTTCTCCGTCGCCGTTCCCGAGGCGCCGACACCGATGGCGATCTCGGTCTCCGGACCCACCAGCCGGATGGATCAGTCGTTCGCTGACAAAGCCGTTCCGCTGCTGCAGGACGCTGCCGCGGGGATCGCCCACGAGCTCTCTGCTACCTGACCTTCCAGCCCTCCTCCGGTCGCTGCGGATATATCCGCAGCCGCGGCGCCGCGACTCACAAAGGAGTCTCCTATGACAGCCCCGCACCCGCGCATCGTCTGCGTCCCCGATTCCTTCAAAGGGTCGGTTACCGCAGCCGAGGCTGCCAGCGCACTGGCCCGAGGCGCTCAGCAGGCGTTTCCTGAGTCAGACGTGGTCGAGCTGCCGTTCGCCGACGGCGGTGAGGGAACGCTGGAGGCGCTGCTGGCCGCCTGGGGCACCGAAGCCGAGGTGGTCCGCGTCGTCGATGCCATCGGGCGACCAGCCGCCGCTCTCTTCGGACGTTCTCCCAACGGTCAGACCGCTGTCATTGAGGCTGCCCAGGCTAATGGTCTGCCGCAGGTCTCCGACGCCGACCTGCTGCCGTTGCGAGCCGATAGCTACGGCGTCGGAATGATCGCCGCCCGCGTGCTCGACGAAGTCGATGAGATCCTGCTCTGCATCGGCGGCTCCGCCAGCACCGACGGCGGAACTGGCCTGCTGCGCGCACTCGGCGCCCGGTTTCTCGATTCGGCCGGCAAAGAAGTAGAGGCCGGAGGCCACGGTCTGGCCGACATCACTGAGATCGACACGAGCGGGCTCCACCCGCGGGCACAGCAGGTGCGATGGCGGATCGCCGTCGACGTCGACAATCCGCTGACCGGCCCTCGTGGTGCAGCAGCCGTCTTCGGGCCTCAGAAGGGCGCCACCGCCGAGGACATCGCCGTCCTTGACGCCGGCCTCACCCAGCTGGCAAGCGTGCTCAGCACGCATGTCGAAGTTTCCGAACTGGCCGGTTCAGCCTCTGCGGAACGCCTCTGTGCCCGCGACGGCTTCGGCGCCGCAGGAGGGATCCCTGTCACGCTGGCGACCCTGCTCGATGCGGAGACGCTGCCCGGCGCGCAGCTGGTAGCCGAGGCAGTCGGCCTTGCCGAGACGCTTGCTCGCGCAGATCTGGTGCTCACAGGCGAAGGCTCTCTGGATTCGCAGTCTCTGGCCGGCAAGGTCGTCGACGCTGTCCTGCGCTGCACCCCACAGGGGGTCCCGGTGATCGCAGTTGCCGGAACGGTGAAACTCACCCCCGCTGAGTGCCGCCGCGCCGGGTTGGCTGCAGCGTTCTCGATCGCACCCGGAGCCGCCCAGCTGGAGGCACTGTTGCAGAACACAGTACCTCTGATCGAAGACACCGCCGCCCATGTCTGCGCCGTGGCCGCGATTGGATTGCGCCCAACTGATTCCATCTGAGCAAAGGCGCTGCAGAGCATCCCCACACCCGCTGACCGGCGAGAGCTGTGGGTGCGCGGCAGCTTCCCATGCGGCTCGAGGGGTCAGATCACCTGCACCTGCCAGCGGCCCACCGCCTCGGGAACGCGGTGGCGGCCCGGACTCATGCGCACGGGCGCATCTGGACTCATCATCACCGGCTGATCTGGTGCTTGCCGCCGGCCGGTGCAGATGGTGGACTGGCGGCAGGTGCCCGCGCGGTGCCGCCCTCATCAGCGTCGATAGGAGAGCAATGGAACCGACCATCGTCTACCCCGCCCGCATCGTCCGCACGATGGATCCGGCCCGGCCCACCGCCGAGGCGATCGCCGTGCGCGGTGACAGGATCCGTGCGGTGGGCACGGTCGAGGAGCTGCTGACCTACCCGAACGCGGTCATCGACGACCGCTACGCCGAGGCGGTGCTGCTGCCCGGCTTCGTCGAAGCGCACTCGCACGCAGGCTCCGGCAATGTGTGGGCCTCGACCTACGTCGGGCTCGTCGACCGGATCGACCCCGATGGCCGCCGGTGGCCCGGCTGCCGGACCCTTGACGCGGTGCTCGATCGGCTGCGCGAAGCCGAGGCGGAGCTCACCGATCCGGAGGAGCCGCTGCTGGCGTGGGGGCTCGACCCGATCTACTTCCCCGGCGACCGGCTCGTCGCCGCCCACCTCGACCGCGTCTCGACGACACGGCCGATCCACGTCACCCATACCAGCGGGCACGTCTCGACGGTCAACTCCGCTGCCATGGCCCGCTGCGGCATCGACGCCTCGACCGAGGTGACCGGCGTCGTCAAGGACGAAGACGGCAACCCGAACGGCGAACTGCAGGAGTTCGCGGCGATGGCACTGGCCGGTGAGCTGACCGACGGCGGCGGGCTGCTGAACATCAACGCGACCGCCCTGCGCCGGTTCAGCCAGGAGGGCGTCAACACCGGCACCACGACGCTGACCGACCTCGGCACGACGATCCTCATGGAAGACGAAGGTGTTGAGCTGTTCCGCTCGACCGTCGATGCCGACTTCCCGGTCCGGATCAACGTCTTCCACTTCGGTGCTGGCGTCGGCGAGGTCGCGCTGTCGATGCCGGAGGCCGCCCAAAGGCTCATCGAGCTGCGGGAGACCTCGACCGACCGGCTGCGGTTCGGCAACGTCAAACTCATGCTCGACGGTTCGATCCAGGGCTTCACCGCCCGGATGATGGAGCCGGGCTACTTCGGCGATGAGCCCAACGGCATCTGGGGTGTCGCCCCGGAGGAGTTCATCGAGGCCTTCCGCATCTTCCACGAAGCCGGACTGCTCATCCATGTCCACTGCAACGGCGACCAGACCACGCAACTGTTCCTTGACGCACTCGAAGCCGCGCTCATCGCCCACCCGCGTCCGGATCACCGGCACACGTGCACGCACTCGCAGCTGACAACGCAGGCGCAGTACAAGCGGATGAAGGCTCTGGGTGCCGGGGCGAACATCTTCGCCAACCACATCTGGGCGTGGGGCGACCAGCACATGGACATCACCGTCGGGCCCGACCGGGCTGCGCGGATGAACGCGGCGGCGACCGCACTGCGGACCGGAGTGCCGATCACCCTGCATTCGGACACCCCGGTCACCCCGCTCGGGCCGCTGCACACCGTCAAGCATGCCGTCACCCGGTTGACGGTCTCCGGCCGGGTGATGGGCGAACACGAGCGGATCAGCCTCGATGACGCACTCGAAGCGGTCACCCTCGGGGCTGCGTATCTGCTGAAGATGGATCACGAGGTCGGTTCGCTCGAGGCCGGCAAGTTCGCCGATGTCGCCGTCCTCGACGCCGACCCCTATGAGGTCGCGCCCGAAGCGGTTGGTCAGATCCATGTCCGCGGCACCATGGTCGGCGGGCAGCACTACGCCTCTGTCGTCGAGCCGGCCGGCACCTCGGGAGCGGATGGCCAGTGACCGCACCTGCGGCAGACGACGCGGTGACCAGCCCGGCGGGTAGAACCCGTGCCGGTGACCCTCGTTCCGGTGCCCGGCTCGGGATCATCGGCGGCTACCTGGGCGCAGGCAAGTCGACGCTGGTCAACCGGCTGCTGTCAGGCATCCTGCCCGGGCGCACCGCGGTCGTCGTCAACGACTTCGGGGCGGTCAACATCGATGCCGCGCTCATCGCCGCAGCCGATGACGACACCATCGAGCTGACGAACGGCTGCATCTGCTGCCAGCTCAGCGACGATGCGCTGCGCACCATGAGCGCACTGGCCGCCCGCGACGACCTCGATCAGGTGCTGTGCGAGGTCAGCGGGGTCGGCGATCCCGGCCAGCTGGCCAGCTGGCGCAGCTATCCCGGCTTCACCGCTGGCCCTGTGCTCGTCTGCGCCGATGCAACCTCGATCGTGCGCCAGCTGGATGACGTCTATGTCGGCGATGCGGTCGCAGGCCAGCTCGCCGCCGCCGAGGTGGTGCTCGTGACGAAGACGGACCTCGCCTCACCGCCAGAGGTCGAAGCAGCCGTGGCCTCCTGTCGGAGGGCCGCAGCGGAGGCGGTCGTCATCGCCCAGGATCCGGCTGATCCCGACGCGAGCGCAGCGCAGGCGCTCAGCACTCCCGTGCCCGAAGCGGGTGCCGCGGATCGCGCCGCGCCTGTCCAGCCGGCCCGGCCGCAGGCCGCTTCCACGCCTACCACTCCCCCAGCTGCCGCGCTGCAGCATGCGAGCGCGCATGCCACCCGCACGCTCGATATCACCGGAGCCGTCGATGTCGATGCGCTCACCGCCGTGCTCGATACGCTCGCGGGCACCCTCGTGCGGGCGAAGGGGATCGTGTCCACCGCCTCGGGAACGGCGCATTCCGTCCAGCTGTCCGGACGCCGCGTCGACGTCCGGCCGACCGAGGGACCGGCGACCGGCGGGTTCGTGCTCATCGCCGCCGGGGAGGATCCCCAGGCCGCCGTCGACGCGGCGGCCGCCGCGCTCGCGCCTGTGCTCACCGGCGACTGAGCGCACCTGCGCCACCACCGTGCTGGACCCATCGGGCGTGACGGAACTGGTCCTGGCCACCCGCGATGATCGCCGGGATGGTGAGGGAATACGCATTCATCAATGAGGATGGATATTCATCAACGGGGATGGAGAACCTGCGCCCATGAACTGGTATCTCGTGTGGATCATCGGCTTCCTGCTGCTGCTGCTCGTCATCAGCGTCGTCGCCACGACTCGCGTCAAGAGCGCTGACGGCTATGTCATGGCCGACTTCAGACTCGGGTTCTTCCCCATCTGCGGTTCGGTCATCGCCACCGTCACCGGTTCGGCCGCCCTCATCGGCGGTGCGGGCAAGGGTTTCGAGATGGGGCTGTCGTACAACATCACCGGTGTGGCCTACGCCAGCTTCACCATCGCCGCTGTGCTGCTGCTCGGCCCGGTCATCCGCCGGCTGCGGCTCTACACGGTGCCTGAGCTCTTCGCCCGCCGCTTCGGCAAAGTCGCAGCCCTCATCCCGGCCCTCATCGTCGGGCTGCTGTACATGACCCCGACGTTCGGCATGCAGCTGGTGGGCATGGGCGCGATCCTCGCCTCGATCACCGACCTCACCGTGTTCTGGGGCATCCTCGCCGGCTTCGTCGTCACCCTGGCGTTCACGCTCGTCGGCGGGATGCCGAGTGTCGCCTGGACGGATGCGATCCAGACCTTCGTGATCCTCGCCGGTGTCATCATCACGCTCATCATGGGCATCAACTACGTCGGCGGGATCGGCACGATCATCGAAAGCACCCCGGCCGATCACTTCTCCTTCACCTCGATCGGCGGCATCGAGCTGCTCAACTGGTTCCTCATCTTCGGACCGTTCTACATCGTCTGGCAGACGACCTGGCAGCGGCTCACCGCAGCCAAGAGCGACCGGGTCGGCATCTGGGCGGTCGTCATCGGCTTCGCCGTCTCCGTGATCATCGGCGCGGCGGCGATCGTCATCGGCATCGCCGCCCTGCAGATGTTCCCTGCCGGCACCATGCCCGATGTCATCTACACCTCATTCATCGCCGAGATCTTCCACGGCTCGATCGGCGGGCTGCTGATGGTCTCGCTGCTGGCCGCACTGCTGACCGGAGCGACGTCGTTCCTGCTCTCGGGTGCGATCAACATCTCCAAGGACATCTACCAGGGCTGGGTCAACCCGCGCGCCACCGACGACCAGATCCTCACCGTGTCCCGGATCTCGGTCGCGGCGATGGCGGTCATCGGGCTCGGGATCGCCCTGGCCATCAAGGACATCATCGCGATCTACCAGGTGGCTCTGTCCTTCACCGCGACCACGCTCGTCATGCCGGTACTGGCGGCGATGTTCTGGAAGCGGGCGACGAAGCGCGGGGTCGTGTGGTCGATGATCGCTGCAATGGCCGTCTCACTCGTGTGGCGCTTCTCCGGCCAGCCCTTCGGCATCCACGAGATCCTGCCCGGTCTCATCACCTCGGCCATCGTGCTCATCGCGGTCAGCCTGACGACCCGGCATTCCGATGATGAGGTCGTCGTCGCCTACTACCACGCCTACCGGGCCGGTGAGCTGCGCACGCACGGTGTCGATGAGGAGCCGGTTGCAGCAGGGGACGTCCCCGCGGGGACGTCGACGGCGGCAGAGTCGACCGCAGCAGGCCGGGCCACCGAGCCCGAGGCGGAGGTCGCAGCTGGCACGGAACCGGCACGGACGACTGAGCCTGCCTCACCAGGCGGGCAGCAGCGGTGGACGCAGGCCGACTGACCTCATCCGTTTCTGTGCTTCAGGACTCGAGCACTGCAGCGGTGCTGGCAGCAGGTGAGAGGTCGAGCCGGCGCAGCAGCTGGGCATTGAGTGCCACGACGACGGTGGAGGCGGACATGAGGATGGCGCCGACGCTCATCGGCAGCACGAAGCCGACCGGCGCCAAGACGCCGGCGGCAAGCGGAACCGAGATGAGGTTGTAGCCGGCAGCCCACCACAGGTTCTGCTTCATCTTCCGGTACGTCGCACGCGAGAGCTCGAAGACCGAGAGCACCGAACGCGGATCTGACGACGCGAGGATGACACCAGCGGAGCCGATCGCCACATCAGTGCCCGCACCGATCGCGATGCCGACATCCGCCTGGGCGAGCGCGGGAGCATCGTTGACGCCGTCGCCGACCATCGCCACGCGCCTGCCCTCACGCTGAAGCTCCTCAACCTTGGCGGCCTTGTCCTCGGGACGGACCCCGGCGAACACGCGGTCGATACCGAGCTCTGCGGCAACCGTGTCGGCAACAGCCTGTGCGTCGCCGGTGATCATGACGACCTGCGCCCCGGCTGCGTGCAGGGCATCAACCGCGTCGCGTGACTCCGGACGGATCTCATCGGCCAACCTGAGCGCACCGATGACCGCGCCGTCTGCCAGCACGTGGAGGATGATCGCGCCTTCGCCGCGCCACTGCTCGGCGACCGGCAGCTCCTGCTGGCCGCTCTGCTCGAGTAAGTAGGGGCCGCCGACCTCGATGACCGCCTCGCCGACACTCGCGCGCACGCCCACTGCCGGCGACGAGCTGAACTCCCGAGCGGCGGGGACGGTGAGGTCACGGCCAGCGGCTGCTGCGGTGATGGCACGCGCCAAGGGGTGTTCGCTGTCGGATTCGGCGGCAGCCGCCAGTCCCAGCACCTCATCACCAGTGCGGCCGTCGACGGGTTCGATGCCGGTGACGGTGGGCTCGCCCTTGGTCAGGGTGCCGGTCTTGTCGAACAGCACCGCGTCGACGCTGCGCATGGACTCCAAGGCGAGCCGGTCCTTGATGAGGACGCCCCCGCGGGCGGCGCGCTCCGTGGCAATGGAGACCACGAGCGGGATCGCCAGGCCCAGAGCGTGCGGGCAGGCGATGACAAGAACGGTGATGGTGCGCACCACAGCTGTGCCCGGCACACCGAACAGCGACCACACCACCGCAGTGATGACGGCAGCGCCGAGGGCGAACCAGAACAGCCAGGCGGCTGCCACATCGGCGATCCGCTGGGCGCGTGAGGACGAGGCCTGCGCATCGGTCACGAGTTTCTGGATGCCGGCCAGCGCGGTGTCATCTCCGGTTGCGGTCACTTCGACCCGGAGTCCGGAATCCGTCGCGACCGTGCCGGCGACAACGGGGTCTCCTGTCTGCCTGCGGACGGTGGCGGACTCACCGGTGACCATCGACTCATCCATGGAGGCTGAGCCGTCGACGATCGTGCCGTCAGCAGGCACGGCAGATCCCGGGCGCACAATCGTCACATCTCCGACGACCAGGTCAGCCGGTGCGACAGCGACGACCTCATCACCGACGAGCTTCTCCGCCTCATCGGGCAGCAGCGCTGCCAGTGAGTCCAGCGCCGAGGTGGTCTGGGCCAGTGAGCGCATCTCGATCCAGTGACCGAGCAGCATGATGACGACCAGCAGCGCCAGCTCCCACCAGAAGTTCAGCTCATGATCGAGCAGGTGCAGGCTGGCACCCCAGGACGAGAGGAAGGCGACGGTGATGGCCAGCCCGATGAGCAGCATCATGCCGGGTGCGCGCGACCGGATCTCGGAGACGGCTCCGGCGAGGAAGGGCCAGCCGCCCCAGACGTACATGACGGTGCCCAGCACCGGCGACACCCACGGCACCCAGGCGGTATCAGGCAGTTGGTAGCCGAGCAGGTGAGCAAACGTTGCGTTGAAGCCGACGACCGGGACCGCGAGGACGAGCATGGTCCAGAACAGCCGCCGGAACTGCCGCACATGGTCTCCGTGACCTGCGTGCCCACTGTGGCCGGCGTGCCCACTGTGGTCGCCGTGGTTGTGCCCACTGTGGCCGGCGTGCTCGCCATGCCCACTGTGGTCACCGTGGTTGTGCCCGCCGTACTGGGCGTGGCTCTCGGCGTCGGCGTGCTTACGGCCGGCGACATGGTCGGCTTGGCTGCCGTCTGTGCGGTCGCCTGAATGGGCGAGGTGTTCGTTCATTCTTCCCTCCGGGGGGGTTGGGACCGTCGCGAACGTGGCGGTGAGGCTGCTGCGTCGTCATTGCGAACGACTCGAACACCGCGATCATATACCCTATAGGGGTATTATGGGAAGGCACTTCCACCCCACCGCATCATGTGCTTCGTCGAGTTGCGCTGACCGCCGCACATGCACCCGAAGCCTGGCCGACAGCCACTGCTGTGGGACATGATTTGACGATCGTCACCCGCAACATCAGGGACTTTCAGCTCCCGGGGGGGCGAATCTGGCCGACACCTCGGCGCTGTGAACCCAGCCCCGGGCCCGCCATCAGCCCGACGCGCTGGCCTCACAGATTGCGGCCACCCGAGATCTCCAGCACGGTGCCGGTCATGTAGCTCGACATGTCCGAGGCGAGGAACAGCGCGACCTGCGCGACCTCGGCCGGTTCGCCGAAGCGGCCGAGCGGGATCTCGGTCAATCGCTGGGCCAGCACATCGTCCTGCATCGCCTCGATCATCGGGGTGCGGATGAGGCCGGGCTGGATCGCGTTGACGCGCACGCCGGCGAAGCCGACCTCCTTGCATGCGGCCTTCGTCATCCCGACGACCCCGGCTTTGGCCGCCGAGTAGTTCGTCTGCTCCGGATTGCCGACCTTGCCGGAGATCGAGGAGACGTTGACGATCGAGCCGCCTGACTCCTGCCCGCGCATAATGCCCGAGGCGGTCTTGAGCCCGTTCCACGTCCCGCGCAGGTGCACGGAGATGACCTGGTCGAACTGCTCCTCAGTCATCTTGCGCATCGTCGCATCGCGGGTGATGCCGGCATTGTTGACCATGACATCGAGCGCACCGAAGGCATCGACGGCCTTCTGGCACAGGGCTTCGACATCGGCCAGGGCGACGACATCGCAGCCGAGGCCGATAGCACGCTCACCGATCTCCAGACGCTCCACCGCCTCGGCGACGGCCGCGCCGTTGAGGTCTCCCAGCACAAGGTTCGCACCCGCGGCGGCATACGCCTCGGCGATGGCGAACCCGAGGCCCTGGGCGGCACCGGTGATGACGGCGGTGCGGTCGGCGAGCAGCCCGGAGCTCACTGTTCGACCATGAGCGAGACGCTCTCGGCGATGCAGGCCGGGCGGTCGGCGCCGTCGATCTCAATGACGTGGGTCATGATGACCATGACGCCGGCATCCTTGCGCTCGACGCTGTCGAGGGTGATGGTGTCGCGCACGCGCGCGCCAGAGGGCACCGGCTGCGGGAAGCGGACCTTGTTGAGTCCGTAGTTGATCTTCATCTTCATGCCGGTGACGTCGACGGTGCGCTGCGAGAGCATCGGCAGCAGCGACAGGGTGAGGAAGCCGTGGGCAATCGTGCCGCCGAACGGGCCGGCCTTGGCCTTCTCCTCATCGAGGTGGATCCACTGATGATCGTCGGTCGCATCGGCGAAGAGCTGAATCCGATCCTGGTCGATCGTCACCCAGTCGCTTGACCCGACCTCGTGTCCCACGAGCTTCTCCAGCTCGGCGATCCCGTTGATCTCACGCACCATTGCTACTCCTTCATCGCCGCAGGCGGCACTTGCGCAGCCCGCTCGATTGGCACCGTGGCAGGCCGCAGTCGTCTTGCATCAGGCCGCGGCCGGCACCTCGGCCCGCCGCGTCCCAGGTCAGTCTAATGGGTTAGGGTGACAGACGACACACCTGGTGACAGCTGACTGGAGGCATGATGGTCCGCAATCTCGGCCCGGAGGGAACCGACCGCTCCGACGTCGTCGACATCACCGACGCGACCGTCATGCCCGCCGACCCGCACGCCGTGCCCGTCCGCCCGGCGGTCAGCGTGCTGCTCATCCGCGACGGTGCCGATGGCCTGGAGGTCTTCGTCCAGCACCGGGTGGCGACGATGGACTTCGCTGCCGGGGTCGTCGTCTATCCCGGCGGCCGGGTCGATCCGATCGATGAGACGACCGGGGCGAGCTTGGACACCGCGCCCGAGGTGGTGGACGCCCATGAGAAGGCGTGGCACCTGAGTTCGTGTTCGGGTCTGCCGGGAGGAGCTCGGACGCTCATGGCGTGTGCGATGCGCGAAGTCGCCGAGGAAGCCGGCGTCGTGCTGGCGGCTGAGGACCTCAAACCGTGGGCGAACTGGGTGACCCCGCCGGGGCGCTCCCGGCGCTTCGACACCTACTTCTTCGTCACCGCCCCGGAAGATGCCGATGCCGCGGTGCACCAGACGACTGAGGCACACAACTCCGAGTGGATGAACGTCAAGCACATCATCGCCGAGGAGGAGGCCCAGCGTCTCAAGCTCATGCGCCCGACCCTGGCGCTGCTCGGTGAGATCGACGCGCTCGGCTCTGTTGATGCGGTCATGAGCAGTGATCATGAGATCGTGCCGGTCAAGCCGCGCGAACCCGGCAAGCACAGCTGAAGGTCAGCTGGCCGACTGCGCCCGGCGCTCCTCGTCCTTGCGGCGGCCGACGATCTCGGCGATCCACCAGAACCCGGTCCACATCACGAACATGAGGGCCAACCCCCATGCCAGGAGCGCGACGAAGCCGATGCTCCTCCAACCCTCGGTGGCTGTCATCGCCATGATCGACAGGACGACCGCTACGGCGAACACGAGACCGGAGACGATCGCAGTGATGCGCAGCGCCAGCGGAGCGCGGGGCTTCCGGCCACTGGGAGTGGGACCGCCCTGAGCGCGGTGACCTGGAGCGGTGTCGGGGGATGCGGGGGAGCTGTCCATCTCGTCAGTCTAGCCCCGCCATCTCCACCGCGATCTTCACAAGCCCCACCTGCGGCAGGTCAGCCAGCTCATCGAGCGGGATCCAGGCGGCCCGGTCGCTCGACCCGCCGACCTCGTGGCGCAGCTGCCCGCCGGTGACGCTGGCGGTGTAGATAATGCGCAGTGCGTGCAGGGTGTCCCCGGGTTTGAGCCGGCGCTCCCCGGGCACGACGAGCGAATCGATCCCCAGCAGCTCCCCCAGGGCGACCTCATAGCCGGTCTCCTCATACACCTCGCGCACGGCGGCATCGGCCGGATCCTCACCCTCCTCGAGTCCGCCGCCGGGCATCGACCACAGCGGCGCGGGTCCTTCGATCCAGCGGGACATGAGCAGGCGACGGTCGTCATCGACGATGACGCAGTAGGCTCCTACACGCAGACGCATACCGTCAGATTACGGCACCACCGGTGCGCTGTGAGCGAGAACACCCACATGGCTATAGGCATCTGACGGCCACCGGAGTAGTGTAGTGCCTTCGCCGGTCGGCCCGCCGGCACTGCGCAGCTGCCCGCAGACTCACGACTGCCCGCCGCTGTGTCCATCTGCCAGCACCCACGCCACAGGCGTGCCACGATCTGCCTTCCGCCACTGCTGACGGGAGGTCCGCTCGCCGCCCCCGGCCACCGCCTCGGCGGCGTCAACCACCCGCATCAGGGGAGACATGCTGCTCACGCTGCTCAAACGGTACCTGCGCCCCTACACCGGAGCGCTCGCCATCGTGCTCATCTTCGAGTTCGTCCAGTCCCTGGCCGCGCTCTACCTGCCGACCCTCAACGCCGCGATCGTCGACCGTGGTGTCGCGCAGGCCGATGTGCCCCTCATCTGGCGCCTCGGCGGCCTCATGCTGCTGGTGAGCTTCGTGCAGCTGGTCGCGATGATCATCGCGGTGTACTTCGGTGCGCGCACCGCGATGCGCGCTGGCCGCGACCTGCGCCGCGACGTCTTCCATACCGGCCAGTCCTTCTCCCAGCACGAGGTCGCCCGCTTCGGCGCGGCCACCCTCATCACCCGCAACACCAACGACGTCCAGCAGGTGCAGATGCTCATCCTCATGAGCTGCACGATGCTCGTCATGGCCCCGATGATGGCCCTGGGCGGGATCATCATGGCACTCAGCCAGGACGTCCAGCTCTCCTGGCTCATCCTGGTGGCCGTGCCGCTGCTGCTCGTGACCCTCGGCATCCTCATCGCCCGGATGATCCCGCAGTTCAAGATCATGCAGACCCGCATCGACAAGATCAACGCCGTCGCCCGCGAGCAGCTCACCGGCATCCGCGTCATCCGCGCCTTCGCCCGCGAGGCCACCGAACGCGGCCGCTTCGACATCGCCAACCGGGAGCTCACGGAGACGAACTTCAAGGTCGGGATGCTGTTCGCGCTCATGTTCCCGCTCGTCATGGGCATCCTGAACATCTCCTCGGTCGCCGTCATCTGGTTCGGCGGCCTGCAGGTCGAGGCCGGCACCACCGAGGTCGGCACGATGATGGCGTTCATGCAGTACCTCATGCAGATCCTCATGGGCGTCATGATGGCGACCTTCATGACGATGATGATCCCGCGCGCGGCGGTCTCCGCCAAGCGCATCGGCGAGGTCCTCGACACCGCCCCGACGGTCAACCCGCCCGTTGACCCCGTGCCCGAGGTGGAGGTCCCGGGCGCCGTGCGGCTCGCCTCGGCGACGTTCGGGTTCCCCGGGGCCGAGGCGCCGGTGCTGCGCGATGTCACCGCCGCCTTCCAGCCGGGGACGACGACGGCGATCATCGGCTCAACCGGTGCCGGCAAGTCGACGCTGCTCGGGCTCATCCCCCGCCTGTTCGATGTGCAGTCCGGGATGGTCGAGGTCGGCGGTGTCGACGTACGCCGGCTGGACCCTGCGGTGCTGCACGCCCAGATCGGGCTGGTGCCGCAGAAGGCGTTCCTGTTCTCCGGGACGGTCGCGTCGAATCTGCGCTACGGCAACCCCGAGGCCACTGATGAACAGCTGTGGCAGGCCCTCGAGGTCGCCCAGGCCGCCGGGTTCGTCTCCGACATGCCCGGCGGGCTGGAGGCTCGCATCGCCCAGGGCGGGCAGAACGTCTCCGGCGGTCAGCGCCAGCGTCTGGCGATCGCCCGCGCGCTCGTGGCGAACCCGCCGGTCCTGCTGTTCGACGACTCGTTCTCCGCCCTCGACACCGAGACCGATGCCCGGCTGCGCGCCGGCCTCGATGAGCACTACGGGCATGCCACCCGGATCATCGTCGCCCAGCGCATCGCCTCGATCACCGACGCCGACCAGATCATCGTCCTCGACGACGGTGCCATCGTGGGCACCGGCACCCATGACGAGCTCGCTAGCTGTACTTCCTCGGGAGGTTGT
>NZ_DLOD01000001.1:0-76216 GCF_002479565.1 Brevibacterium sp. UBA7493
GATCAGATCGCGAAGGCCTGCTTCGCCTACAGCGCCGCCACCACGGGGCTGTCGCTGCTGCTGTATGACGTCACCACCTTGTACTTCGAGGCGGAGAAGGAAGACTCTTACCGCAAGGTCGGGTACTCGAAGGAGCGCCGGGTCGATCCGCAGATCGTCATCGGGCTGCTCGTCGACCGGACCGGGTTTCCCCTGGAGATTCGCTCGTTCGAAGGGAACAAGGCCGAGACGCACACGATGATCCCGGTGATCAAGGCTTTCCAGGACCGCCACAACGTGGCCGATATGGTAGTGGTCGCCGATGCCGGAATGCTGTCGGCGAAGAACCTGCAAGACCTCGACGACGCCGGCTTGCGATTCATCGTCGGGTCGCGGCAGACGAAGGCACCGCAGGACCTGGCGAAGTACTTCCACTGGCACGGCACCCACCACGAGGACGGGCTGACCGTCGACACCATCACGATGCGGCGGTCGGCACCCGATCCGGACCAGGTGCCGCGCCGGGCCGAGCCGGTGTGGGACCCCGAAACAGACACCGACAAATGGCGGGCCGTCTGGCAGTACCGGCGCAAGAGAGCGCTGCGGGACCAAGCAACGCTCAATCAGCAGCGCAACCGAGCGATCGCGATCATCGACGGGGAACGGGCACCGAAGAAGGCCAGGTTCGTGCGGGAGAAAGGCGGGAAGAAAGAACTCGACGAAGCCTCCTACGCACGAGCTATACAGCTCGTCGGTTGGAAGGGATACTCATCCAACATCCCGGCCAGCATCATGCCGGCGGCAGAGGTGGTGTCGTCCTACCACGACCTGTGGCACGTCGAGCAATCGTTCCGCATGTCCAAGACCGACCTGGCTGCCCGGCCGATCTTCCACCGAGTCCGCGAATCGATCGAAGCGCACCTGACCATCGTGTTCGCCGCCCTGGCGGTATCGCGCTACGTCCAGACCCGCACCGGGCTGGCGATCGGCAACGTCGTCAAGCGCCTACGGCCGCTGCGGTCGGCGACGATCGAGATCAACGGCACCCGCCAGACCTTCCCGCCCCACATCCCCGCCCAAGAAAAAGCCATCATCGACGCGATCATGAACGGCAAACTCACGCACTAACAAAATGAGCCAAGTCAGGTGCGCAGGCCGCTGATCTGTGCCGTGCAGGAACGCTCCCCGCTCAACCGCCAGCCGTCCTCAGCCGACTCACCGCGGAGCTCGGACGCGGCTCGCAGGCCGACGGTCGGATACTCCTTGACGGACCACCGGAGATCCGAGAGATCGTAGCGCTCCGCGTTCGGCCATGTCAGCGGGCACCCGGCTGGATTGGCCTCATCCTTCCGGGCGCAGTCGTCGATGATCGAGCGCACCTCGGCGTTGACAGCCTCGGTGAAGCGCTCCGTCGGCTCCGCGACGAGAGTGTACGAGTCCTGCGGCTCATCGGGGGTCGGGAAGGTCGCGTAGATCCGGACCTCCTTGGCGGTGACGAACTCGTCGTCCTCAGGGACTCCGATGGTGTAGATTCCCGGGAACGCGGGCAGCGTGATCTGCTGCCGGAACGCCGGGACCGTGACCCCGTTGACCGCCGCTTCAGACAGATGTGGCGTGTCGATGATGATCCGCTCCAGCTCCGGCGCTTCGAGCCTCCAGTCGCTGAAGAACAGTCCCTTCGGCCCTGCCCTGTGCAGCGTGAACTCGGTGGGGCGCAGTCCGAGGCCGAGGCGATAGTCGGCGGTGACGACGGCGGTGTCACCCTTGGTCTCGGTGCCGGTGATCTCGACCTGCTCGATCCGGTCAGCACCTGCGAGCACTTCGTCGGTCAGCAGCGTGGACTCCCCTGCAGGGATGTCGTGCTCGGCCATCGCCAGGGCACCGGCGGCGTCTCCGGCAGCGAGCTTCGAGAGATAGTCACGCACCGTGCCGGCAGGGCTGCTCTCACGGAGCCCCGTGAACCACACGATGGCGGCGATGAGCGCCACGACCACCGCGCCGACCACGACGCTGGGCAGCAGCGCGCGCCGGCGGCGGGAGGTCGGCTGGCGTGCCACCTCAGTATCCGCTGTTCTCCTCGACGCTGATGACGACCTTGCCGTCGACGATCTCGGCGGTGCCGGAGACGTCGAAGCTCACGGTGTTGTCATAGCTCTCCGAATCCCCGAACAGGCTGTACGTGCCGGTGATGAGCGCAGAGCCGGTGGACTCGGAGGTGATGCGCCACTTTGAGCCGTCGTTCGGCTCGGAGTCGCCGTAGCCGTATCCGTAGCTGCCGCTGTCGCTCAACGAGATGTCCGGGTACTCCTCGATCGACCACTTGACGTTCGTGACGTCGGAGTAGCTTGCCGACCGCGAGCCGAACGGGCAGCCGGCCGGTTCGGTCTCGGCCTTGCCTGCGCACGAGTCGAGCAGACTGCGCACTTGCTTGTTCACCTCATCGGTGAACGCCTGCGTCGGCGTGGCCTGCAGCACCGGCAGCTCCCCGCCGGCTTCCTCTGCGGAGGTGCCTTCGAAGAACGCCCGCGTCTGCACCTCGTCGGCCTCCAGATAGTCCGAGGAGTCGGCGAGGCTGACGGTGTAGAGCGCCGGGAAGGCCGGCAGGCTGAGCATCCCGTCGGTTGTCGGGACGGTCACGCCGTTGACGTTGACCTGGCTGAGGTTCGGGGTCTCGACGACGACCTGGCCCAGACCCGGGGAGGCCAGCCGCCAGTCGTTGAAGAAGATTCCGCGCTTGCCGACCTTGCGCACGTCCATCGTGACGTCGCTCTTCGAGCCGCCGAGGTCGAACTCGGCGGTGACGACGGCGGTGTCGCCGTCGACCTCGGTGTCGGTGATCGAGATGCCGTCCGGACGGGCTGCGGCGTTGCCGAGCACCTCGTTCGTCAGCAGTGTCCGCTCCTCGACCGGCACATCGACATCGGCCAGCGCGAGTGCCCCCTCGGCGTCACCGCTGGAGAGCTTCGACAGGTAGGAGCGCACGACCCCGTCGGGGCCGTAGAACCGCGAGTTGATCTGCCCGACGGCGATGATGCTGGCGACCAGCGCGAGCACGAGCGCCCCGGCGGCAATGCCCCAGATCTTGGCCTTGCGCCGGTCGATCGGCTGCGGTGGGCCCATCGGCGCGGCCGCGTATCCCGGCGGTGGCGGCGGGGCCGCCCCAGGTGGTGGCATTGCGCCGGCGGGCATGGCGTTCGGTGGCGGCGGGGTGGCCTGCACCGGTCCCGAGGCGGTGTAGGGTGCCGAGGTGGCCGGTGGGGTGCTCGGCGGAGGCGGCGTCGCTGATCCGCCTGGGGGTGCGACCGGGGGAGGAGGGGTCTTCATGTCCGGGTGGCGCAGCGCACCGCGCGGTTCGCTGATGCCCAGCGGCTGACCCCAGTACGGGTGGACGGCGCGCCCGCCGAGCCACGCGGCCAGCTGCGGCATCGTCAGCACGATGCGGGGTGCGATCGTGATCGCGAGGACCTCGATGAGCAGGCCCCAGAGGGCGAAGATGAGGAACGTCCACGGCAGCAGGCCGACACTGAGATTCAGCATCGCCGGGATGTCGCTGCCGAGCAGGTCAGCGCCCTGTCCGCTGGCCCGGCCGCTGACCTTGACCGGCAGCAGTACGACCGAGAGCAGTCCCCACAGCAGGCCGAAGGTCACCGGCAGCTGCCAGATCGAGGTCCACGGACTGGAGACGCCGGGCTGGTGGGCCCAGCTCGGCCGGCGTGTGACGGCTGCGGCGATCGCGGCGATGAAGGCGGCCAGCAGCACGGCGAGGAGGCCGAGCCACAGGGTGCCCGGGATCGTGTCGCTGAACATCGTCACCGCTGTCGAGCCGCCCTCGTGGCTGTCTCCGGCCAGTGCGCGGCCGCTGGCGGACAGGCCGCCGAAGTGGGTCAGCGCTGCCATCATGAGTGCGGCGGTGCCGGCGAGCAGCGGCACGAAGCTGCCGTGGACGTCGAAGTGCAGCGGCAGGACGAAGAAGCTAACGATGAGGAAGATCGCGCCGACGATGACGAGATGCAGCAGCGCGGTGCGCGCAGGGGCAGCGGCGTAGCGCAGCCACGGGAGGCCCGCGGCATCGCAGCCGCGGTAGTGGCCGAAGATCCGGCCGATGGTCGTGGCGATGAGGATGAAGATGAGGGGGAGGAAGAACGTCCGCGGGGTCACGGCGGAGAATTCGAGGGAGGCTGAGAAGTAGTCCTCGGTGATGTTCGAACGCGAGGCGAAGATGAGCTGGAGCAGGAACAGCACGGTGGTCAGCGACAGGGTCGTCAGGCCGATGCGGATCCAGAATGCCGCGACGGTGCGCGAGGGGTGGCGCCGTTCGCTCAGCATCGACCACCACACGAGAGCGGTGGTGAACACGGCAGTGATGAGCAGGGGAGCTCCGGCGAAGTGCACTGCCGCTGAGGCGCTCAGCTCGTCGAAGGCCTGACCGCTGAAGCGCAGTGCGGCCGACCCGCCGAGGGCGAGGGCGAAGAGGATGAAGGGCAGAGTGAAGCCGAGGGAACCGGTCGGCATGCCGTCAGCAGCGTCGGTGATGGCGTCGTTGATGGTGGAGACGACGATGAGGGAGATGATGAGCGAGGCGATGAAGCCGGCGGCCAGCCCGATGGCAGCGGTCACGAGGCCTTCGCGGATCGTCAACCCGTCGATGGGGCTCTGGCGGGCCGGCCACGGGCCGGTGGGATAGCTGTAGGTCCCCTGCTGCGGCTGCGAGCCCAGGTAGGATCCGGCGGGCTGACTGTAGGCCTGCTGCTGTCCGTCGGCCTGCTGGTGATAGACCGGCTGCGGTCCGGCGGCCGGCTGCGGCCCAGAAGTCGACCGAGGCGGTATGGAAGGCGGCGACGGGATGCCCTGCCGACCGGGATTCGCGCCGGGCGGGTTCGCAGGTGGCTGTTCCGGTGGCGGCTGGTCGGTCATGACGGCTCCTTGGCTCAGTCGCCTTCGCTGGGGAGGGGCGAAGCTTCTGCGACGTCGATTCAGTTCTCGTTTCCCACTGATGGCCCAGCGACGCTGACGAGGATGAGCGGATCACAAGGCTCCTCGGTGCCCACCATAACAAGAACCTGAACGTACTGTGTATGGTTCATAAGAGAACAGTCAGTCCATGGGTGAGGTGCCGCCGAGGACAGGAGACAGAGCCATGAGTGTTCCGCCCCAGGGAGATCCGCAGCACAACGGCTGGAACCAGCCGCAGAGCCACTGGCCAGCGCCGCAGCAGCCCCAGCAGCCGCAGTGCCACTGGCCGACGCCCCAGCAGCAGCCCCCCGGCCAGCCCTACACTGCCGGCCCACAGCCCCCGCAGCAGCGCCGCAAGCGCGGTCCATCGCCGGTGATCCTCGGCATCCTGCTCGTACTGGCACTCGGCGGCGGCCTCGGCTGGGGAGCCATTCAGCTGTTCGACTCCGACGACGACTCCGATGCCACCGCAGCCCCGAGTGCGCCGCCGTCTGCCGCCCCCACCGAGGATCCGACCGGCGGGGAGACCAGCGATGAGGGCGACGACCCCACCGCCGAGGCGAGCGACGGCGCCCTGCCCGACGACCCAGCCGAGGCGCTCAGACAGCGCATCGACACCGACGCCTCGGAGGTGGCCGCCGACATCGAGGGCAGCTGGGTGCCGCAGCTGAGCTCGAAGAAGGTCGGCCTCGAAGCCGAGGGCCGGACGTGGGACGAGCAGGCGATCCTCGATGAGCACGAGCGGCTGCGTGAGGAGCACCCGCGCGTCAAGCTGCTGTGGTCCGGGGACTACGCGAGCTTCAAGAGCAAGGACTTCTACGTCACGATCGTCGGCATCACCTTCGACGATCCTGACCAGGCGCTCGCCTGGTGCGGTTCGCACGGCCTCGATGCCGACTCCTGCTACGCGAAGAAGATCAGCACCACCGGCGGCCACGACGGCACGACAAAGACGCGCTGATGACCACCCGCAGCCAGGACACCGCGGCGATCGCACGCGCCACCGGCCGCAGGTGGGCCGAGATCACCGACACCTTCGCAGCTGCCGGCGGTGAGTCGCTGTCCCACCGCGAGCTCGCCGACGTCGCGGCAGGGCTCTTCACCGGCGTCGACAATCCCGACTGGTGGGCCCAGGGCGCGGCGGTGGCCTCTGAGCAGCAGATCGGCCGCCGGCTGCCCGGCCAGCGCGTCGACGGGACCTTCGAAGTCAGCGTCACGAAGACCGTGTCCGGTGATCCCGATGATGCGCTGGCGGCCTTCGAGGCGCTCATGGCCGGTCGCAGCGAGCTGGGCGGGATCCCCTTCGCCGAGGCGCCGGTGACCTCGCGGACGCAGAAGTGGCGGTACTGGCGGGTCCCGTTGTCAGACGGCACCCGGATCGCCGTGACGATCGACACCCGCCGGCCCGGCGCCTCGGGCGTGGCCGTGCAGGTCAGCCGGCTCACCGGCCCCGAGGCGGTCGAGACGTGGCGGGAGTGCGTGCGCAGTCTGCTGGCTGGGATGTGAGCAGACAGCCCGCTGCGCCGGGACTACCATGACGACATGACCGGCCACCAGCCCCACCTGCACACGGATGAGAACGAGCCCACCGCCTCGGCGCCGGTGTGGGCCGAACGCGACTTCGCCCACCGGCGGCTCCCCGGCGGGCTCATCATGCGCAGGGCGCGCACAAGCGATGTCGCTGCGATCCGCAGGCTCGTCCAGCCGCTGGTCGATGAGCGGATCCTCGTGGCCAAGGAGGCCGTCAACTACTTCGAGGGCCTGCACGAGTTCCGGCTCGTCGCCGACCCGGACGCTCCCGGTGGAGAGCGGGTCGTCGGCTGTGCGGCGCTGCACGTGCTGTGGGAGGACCTCGCCGAGGCACGCACCGTGGCGGCCGACCCGGACTACCGGGGGCGGGGGATCGGACGGATGCTCATGGAGCAGCTGCTGGCCGATGCGCAGGCGATCGGGGTGCGGCGGGTGTTCTGCCTGACGTTCGAGACCCGGTTCTTCGCCTCGCTCGGTTTCGAGGAGATCACCGGCACCCCGGTCTCACCGGAGGTCTACGTCGAGCTGCTGCACAGCCATGACGAGAACACCGCCGAGTTCCTCGATCTCGCCCGCGTCAAGCCGAACACCCTGGGCAACTCGCGGATGATGAAGCACCTCTGAGCCGCCGGTGCCAGGGCCCCGGGGCCCTGCGGCTTCAGTGCGGCAGGTGCAGCCCGGCTCGGCTCTCGGCGGCCAGCCCGTCGGCGATGAGTGCGTCGATGAGCCGGCCGATCCGCTGCCCGTCGCCGAGCTCGCGCACCCGCAGGATCGCCGTCTCCACCGCCTCGTGCGCGGCGCCCTGCGCATCGAACGTGCCATCGGGCCCGCCGTCGAATTCCGTCGCCGAGGCGGTGAACAGGTCGCGGGCGACCGGCGCCTCGGCGGCCTTGAGGACGGCCATGATCGCCCCGCGCAGCTGCCGGTCCGTGCCGTGCCACGCCTGGGTTTTGGGTTTCCGGGCCGGGTCGTCGCCGGCGGGGCGGCCGGCGGCCAGCCAGCGGCACTGCTCGGCCAGCGGGCAGACCTCACACGCCGGGTTGCGGGAGGTGCACACGAGCGCGCCGAGCTCCATGACCCCGGCGTTCCATGCCACGTGGCGGGCGTCCGGTCCGTCGGCGGGCACGAACTGGGCGGCCCAGGCGGTCTCGGACTTGGTCAGCGCGCCCTTGGGGTGGGCGTGGCCGTCGAAGACGCGGGCGAGGACGCGGCGGATGTTGACGTCGAGGACGGTGGTGCGCCGCCCGCAGGCGAACGAGGCGACTGCGGCGGCGGTGTAGGCGCCGATGCCGGGGAGTGCGCGCAGCGTCTCCTCATCACACGGCACCCGGTCGCCGTGCTCGGCGGCGATGACGGCCGCGCACTCCTTCAGGCGCAGGGCCCGGCGCGGGTAGCCGAGCGAATCCCAGGCGCGCAGCACCTCGGCGGTGGGCGCGGCAGCGAGGTCGGACGGGGCCGGCCAGCGGGCCATCCAGTCCCGCCACCGGGGCACGACGCGGGCGACCGGGGTCTGCTGGGACATGATCTCGGAGACGAGCACCGCCCACGCCGAGGTGCCCTGCGCCCGCCACGGCAGGTCGCGGGCGTGGGCGTCGAACCAGGTGAGGACCGCCTCGTGCGCGGCGGCGAGGTCGGTTTCGGCAGGTGTCCGGTGTGTCATCGTCGTCGCTTACAGCTGCAGCCCGTAGGCTTCAGGTGATGTCTCCTTCTGCGCGTGGTCAGGGTTCCCAGCGGCGCCGGCCGAGTTCGGCTCGCGGCGCGCGCCCGGCAGCCCGCTCGACGGCTGGCTCCGGTGGCGGCGGCCCGCGCCGCCCCGACCCTGCAGTCTATCGCCGCCGGCGCATCGTCGTCGGCGTGCTCGCCCTCATCGTCGTCTGCCTGCTCGTGCTCGGCATCGTGCTCATGGTCAAGGCGATCCAGAAGGTGCGCCAGGACTCCCGCGATCAGGCCGCAGCCGAGGCGGCGGCCGCCCAGTCGCCGGAACCGACCCTCCCAGCCCCGACCGGGGACGAGGCCTCGGGCGCCTGCCCGGCCGATGCCGTGGAGATCATCGCCGGGACCGATGAGGGATCCTACGCGCCCGGCGCCTCGGCGACCCTGGAGCTGACGGTGAAGAACAACCACGACGTCGCCTGTGCGATCTCGGTGGGCCCGGAGCATCAGGTCTTCGAGATCCGCCAGGACGGCAAGACGCAGTGGTCGACGGAGTACTGCACGCCGGGTGGCTACGAGGCGGATGAGGACGTGCGCGTCTTCGCCCCGGGCACCGAGCGCAAGTCGACGCTCAAGTGGGAGATGATCCCAACCGACAAGAACTGCAACCGCACCGGTGACTCGTTCAAGGCAGGCGAGTACGAACTGGTGACGAAGCTCGGTGAGGTGGAGAGCAAACCCGCGCGGTTCACCGTCGAGGAGCCGTCGCCGGAGCCGACCGAGAAACCCGAAGACGAAGGCTGATTGCAGTGCTGAGGTGCGGCCTGACGTCGCAGGCTGACGGAAGGCTGCGTCAGTTCTCGTGGACTTCCTCTTCGATGCGGTTGAGGCCCTCGCGCACGATCCGTGCACGGTGCTCGCCGACGCCCTCGACGGACTTGAGCTCTGAGAGCTCGGCTGCCAGCAGCTCGGTGAAGCGGCCGAAGTGCTCGGCGAGCCGGTCGACGACCATCGGCGGGACGCGGCGGATCGTCGAGAGCAGCCGGTAGCCCAGCGGGTAGACGTAGCGGTCGAGGGATTCGCTGGCGGCTGAGGAGCCGATGGTGCGGGCGACGATGTCGATGTCGATGAGGTCGTGGCCGGGCAGCGCGGCGAGGTTGTGCAGGACATTGTCGATCGAGTCGTGCTCGGGGATCGCGTCGATGTAGTCGCGCAGCAGGTGATACTGGCTGTCGCTGCGGGGCCCGACGAGCTCATCGTGCTGCAGGGTGATGAGGCGGGCGTCGTCGCCGAGTTCGAGAATGTAGGTCTGGATCTCCTTCGAGATCCGGCGCACCATCTCCTGGCGCTGCAGGACGACGAGCATATCGGCCAGGGTGGCCCGGTCGACGATCTCCAGGTACGTCAGCGTTGCGGTGACCTCGTCGAGGCGGTGCTTGTAGCGCTCCAGGGTGTCGAGGGCCTGGTTGGCGCGGGCGAGGATCCTGTCGGAGGTCTCGAGCACGTGCCGGATGCTGTGCACGTAGACCTGGATGATCTGCATCGACTGGCTGACGGAGATGACGGGGAATCCGGTCTGCTTGGCCACGCGCTCAGCGGTGCGGTGGCGGGTGCCGGATTCCTGTGTGTCGATCGAGGGATCGGGCAGCAGCTGCACGCCTGCGGTGTGGATGTGGGAGGCGTCGCGGCTGAGCACGATGGCGCCGTCGAGCTTGGCGAGCTCGCGCAGGCGGGTGGCGGAGAATTCGATGTCGATGTTGAACCCGCCGGTGGAGATCGAGTCGACGACCTTCGATGAGCCGAGCACGATGAGCGCACCTGTGCGGCCGCGCAGCACTCGTTCGAGGCCGTCGCGCAGCTCAGTGCCCGGAGCGACTGCTGCGAGAGTGGAGAGGACGAGATCGTAGCTGGTCTGGTCGACCTCGCGCTGAGCGTCAAGGAAAAGGGGATTTCTCGCCGCGCGCACCTATGCTCTCCGATCAATGTCTACGGTCCTCTCAGTAGGCTAGCGAACCGTGTGGCACCCCGGCGGGGAATACTGTTGCGAATGGGCAACAGTTGTGTTGCCGATCTGCCGCAATCCTCGGGGCAATGGGTGTTGTTGTGTGGTCAGCGCGTCGTGTTGTTGAGTTCGAGGCCCATGGCAGCTTCGACGGCCTGCCGGATGCTGTCGCATTCGCTCACATCCATCCCGCGCGGGACGGTGACGTTGTTGAGCCCGCCGGCGGCGACGATCGCATGGCTGACGCCCTGCCGGTATGCCTCTTCCAGCCGCTGTTCGATGCCGGGGACATTGCGGATCTCACCGGACAGGCTGATCTCCCCGATGGCGATGACGCGGTTCTCCAGCGGCCGGAACTGCCAAGCGGACTCCAGCGCGAGTGCCAGCGCCAGGTCGGCCGCCGGCTCGATGACTTTGGCACCGCCGACAGTAGAGGCGTAGACATCGCATTCGGCGAAGCTGTGCAGCATCGGCTCGCTGTTGAGCACTGCGAGCGTCATCGCGAGCCGGTTGGCATCGAGCCCGCTGACCGTGCGCCGCGGCGCCCCCTTCGTCTGCTTGTCGACAAGCGTCTGGATCTCAACGAGCAGATGGCGCTTGCCCTCCTGCACGACCGTCAGGCACGAGCCCGGCGCATGCCCGCTGCCGCGTGAGAGGAACAGACCGGTGGGGTCGGGCACCGACTGGATGCCGAGCTCGGTCATGTCGAAGCAGCCGACCTCATCGGTGGGCCCGTAGCGGTTCTTCACCGCGCGCAGCAGCCGTAGGCGCGAGTGCTTATCGCCTTCGAACTCGCACACAACATCGACGAGGTGTTCCAGCAGCCGCGGGCCGGCGACGGTGCCGTCCTTGGTGATGTGCCCGACGAGCACGGTCGGCACGTCGAGCGACTTTGCTGCGCGGATGATCGCCGCCGCCACCTCGCGCACCTGCGTCACGCCGCCGGGCACGCCCTGCACCTCGGCGGAGGCCAGCGTCTGCACCGAGTCGATGATGAGCAGCTCCGGCTGGATCTCGACGATCATGCCGAGCACGGTCGCGAGATCGGATTCTGCGGCCAGCAGGAGGTCGGGATGCATGGCGCCGATGCGCTCAGCGCGCAGCCGCACCTGACCGGCCGATTCCTCACCGGTGATGTAGAGGGCGCGGCGCCCCTCTCCCGACTCGCGCGAGGCCCGCCCGGCCACGTCGAGGAGAAGAGTGGACTTGCCGACGCCCGGCTCGCCGGCGAGCAGGATGACCGCACCGGGGACAACGCCGCCGCCGAGGACCCGGTCCAGTTCGGAGACCCCCGTGCGGAATGCGCGGGTGCGAGTGCCATCGACTTCGGTGATCGGCTTGGCGAGCTTGCTCGCCGGCACTTCCTTGGCCTGCGTTTTGATCGCTGTCGCGCCACCGGCAGCTTCCGACTGCTCGAGAGTTCCCCACTCGCCGCAGCGAGAGCATCTGCCCAGCCACTTGATGCTGCTGTAGCCGCATTCCGTACAGGTGTATGACATGTACTCAAGTCTGGCATGCGCCACGGTCATCGCAGCCTCCGCTGTGGATAACCGCTGGTCAGGAAGCGATGTCAGTGCCCTCGCCTAGTGTGGGAAGCCGATCGGAAGCCGGTTGTTTCCGGCCGTCGACAACAGGGGAAATACACCTAGACATCACACTTAAGCACGATTATAATCGAACGAAAGAGGTGCTCTTCACCTCTTGATCGTCCACGAGGAGGTGGCGGCAATGAGAACTCGGGCTCCCGATCCTGAGGAAACAGAGCCATTGATCGAGGCCGCCCTCCGTTCGCACATCAGCCGCCCGCGGTACAGAGGAGTTCTGCCCGGCCGGGCTGCCACGGGGCGCAGAAGTCACGGCGAGGCCGTGCGCGGAGACCTCGATGACCGGCTCAACCGGCTGCACGCCAGCCGCGTCGCCCAAGGACTGCTCAAAGTGCACGAGTTCGAGGACGTGCTCGCGAGCTACAGTGCGCGCCTGGACCGTGAGCCTGAGTACCGCGAGCTCGCCGCCACCGTAGACACGTGGATCAAGTACCGGCCAGCGCGATTCCGGCACGTGCCACCGGCTTCTACGTCCTCAGAGACGATCGAGTGGACGGTCCCCTGCACCGAAGAACAGCTCATGGAGTTCATGCGAGGCCACCAGGGGATGGAAGATGCAGACGTCGAGACCCTGAAGTCAGGCAACGAGGCGATGGATCACGTCACCTTCGTCATCGATCCCTCCGCAATGCATCGCATCGAGGCGGACCTCAGCTGGGATCGCGGACTGCCCGACCTCAGCGATACCGACAGCATCCACAGCACGCTGATCCACCAGAACCTCGACATCCGCCCCCGCCGCAAAGGCAAGCTGCGACCGCGTACGATCATCGGCCACAGCGCCCACGGACGCTTCTCACGCCTCGGCGCTGTCAGTGCGGATGACCGCACGCGCGGCAAGAAGAAGGCGAAGAGCCAGTTCCGCCCGATCGCCGACGGGGTCAAAGCGCAGGTCGCAGAGAGCATGGCCGCCGCACTCGCCCAGGTTGAGGACACCTTCACAAGTGAGCTGCTCCTCGGCCTCACCGAAGTGTATGACTGCACCACGCAGTCGGCCGTGACCAAGGTCAAGCGCGCGGCACGCGCCATCCTCGGCACACCCCGGTTGCTGTCGATGGTGCGCGCAGGTGAGCTCTCCTTCGATCGTCTGGAATATGCAGTGCGTGCTGCAGGCAAGCTGCCGGCGCGCAAGATGCCGATCTTCGACGACAAGATCTCCCAATGCCGGGCGACGAAGATGGTCTACTTCCGCCGCGCAGTCAACGAGCTGATCGCCGCGCTCATGACCGATGATGAGCGCAACGAGGAAGCCTTCTCCAGACGCCGCGTCGTCACACACCACAACGCCAACGGCACCAGCGAGATGACGCTCATCGGCCCCACACACTCTCTCGTGCTCCTCGAAGCGCGTCTCGCAGGCATGGCCAAAGCGATCCGGCGCGGCCAGCTCTCAGTCTTCGGCGAAGAACTGCCAGAAGGGCACGTCTCGGTCGAGGAGCGCACACTCGAGCAGCTAAAATTCGACCTGCTGGCCGGCGCGATTCTCGCCACCGAGTCCGAATGCGCCCCGGTTGACGAAGCAGGCGCGGAGTCCATCCCCGGTGTCGAATCAGACCGCACGCGCGTGCGCTTCACCTGCCCAACCGACACCGAATGGCTGCGCCGCCAGGCGCGCGTGAACATCACCGTGCCGATGATGACGCTGCTGAACGAGGACGCCGATATCCCCGGCACGCTCAACGGCATCCCCATCAATCCCGAGGCCGCACGCCACATCGTCGGGTCCGGGCCGAAGACCGTCTATCGCATCCTCACCGACCCTGAAACCGGAAAGGTGCGCGACGCGCAGGCGCAGACCTACACCATTCCCGAGGCGATGCGCATCGCTTTGGTGGAGAAGTGGCAGTACTGCACCGCGCCAGGTTGCCACCAACCAGCGCGCAAGGCTGAACTCGATCACCAGCGGCCTTTCGACCACAGGCACCCGGCAGCCGGTGGGCTCACGACGATGAAGAACCTGCACCCGCTGTGCAAGATGCACCACCAGCTCAAGACACAGGGCGTGCTGCGCCTCTCATCCTGCGGAAACACCGAGATGATCTGCTGGGAGATAGAGGGCCGCACATGCGATTCGGTGACCATTCCCGAAAGCCTGCTCGGAGTCCTCAACGCTGAGCACTTCGCCGCTATGGCTGAAGGGCGGCTGCCCAATCCCAGCCCGGAACCGGTTCTGCGAATACCGGATCGCTCCGGCGGAGACGATGACCCAGACGATTCCGCCGGATCAACCACCGCGCGGACATACCGACCTGCTGATTCCACACCAGCAGCTGATCCAGCGTGCCCACCGCGTCAGAAGCGGCAGGAGAAGTCGGAAAGTCCGGACGATGCAGCGTCTGCCCCGCAGACTAAGCCAGGTTCCGAACAGAAACCCCAGCCGCGGAACGTCGTCGACTACCTCAAGGGTGAACCGACCGGCGGCTGGGAGAACTCGATTGACCCACCGCCGTTCTGATCGATTCCCACCACCCGGATACGTCCATCGCCCCGGTCCGAACTCAATGCTCGAACCGGGGCGATGACAGCGGTGATCAGCCCACCTGCAGCTGAAGCTAGCCGCTGATCAGGTCAGCTCCAGATCAGAGGAACTTCACTCCCTGGGCCAGCGGCAGTTCACCGGAGTAGTTGACGGTGTTCGTCGCTTGGCGCATGTACGCCTGCCACGAATCCGCGCCGGACTCGCGTCCGCCACCGGTCTCCTTCGTGCCACCGAAAGCACCGCCGATCTCAGCACCGGAGGTGCCGATGTTGACGTTGGCGATGCCGGTGTCCGAACCGGCGAGGAAGCGCTCGGCCTCAGCCTGATCCTGCGTGAAGATCGCTGACGACAGGCCCTGCGGCACAGCGTTGTTCAGCTCGATCGCGTCATTGAGATCCGTGTACTCCATCACGTAGAGGATCGGTGCGAAGGTCTCCGCCTCGACGATCTCCGTCTGCCCGGGCATCTTCACGACAGCCGGCTCGACATAGTAGGCATCCGGGGCGTCATCGGCGAGCACCCGGCCGCCGCCGCACAGCACCTCGCCGCCCTGGGCCGTCGCAGCCTCAAGCGCTGCCTGCATGTCATCGAAGGCCTTCTTGCTGATGAGCGGCCCGACGAGCACACCGTCCTCCGTCGGCGCACCGATGCTGAGCGTGCCGTAGGCGTCGACGATCTTGCCGACGAGCTCGTCGACGATATCGGCGTGCACGATGAGGCGGCGCAGCGTCGTGCAGCGCTGACCGGCCGTACCGGCGGCAGCGAACACGGCGCCGCGCAGCGACAGATCCATGTCCGCGCTCGGGGCGACGATCGCAGCATTGTTGCCGCCGAGCTCCAGCAGCAGACGGCCGAAGCGCTGCTGCACCTTCGGGCCGACAGCCCGGCCCATCGGCACCGAACCGGTCGCCGAGAGCAGCGCGACGCGCTCATCCTCGACGAGCACCTCGCCCACAGACCGATCGCCGACGAGCAGCAGATTGAGGTTCTCCGGTGCGCCCTCTTCCTTCGCGGCCTGCGCCAGCAGCGCATTCGCGCCCAGGGCCGACAGCGTCGATGCCTCCGAGGGCTTCCAGATCACCGTGTCACCGCAGGCGATCGCCAGCGCGGTGTTCCACGCATACGGGGCGACCGGGAAGTTGAACGCGGTGATGATGCCGACGACACCGAGCGGATGCCAGGTCTCCATGAGCCGGTGGCCCGGGCGCTCACTCGGCATCGTCTTGCCGTACATCTGCCGCGACTGGCCGACGGCCAGCTCACAGATGTCGATCATCTCCTGCACCTCGCCGGCCGCCTCGGACGGGGTCTTGCCGGCCTCAACGGTGACGAGCTTGGCGAGTTCGTCCTTGTGCTCTTCGAGCAGGCGGCCCCAGCGCTGCACCACCTTGCCGCGCACGGGAGCCGGCACGTCCTTCCACTGGCGGAACGCCTGCTGGGACTTGGCCACCGCCTCGGCGGCGGATTCCGGGGTGTCGACGGCGATGTGGCCGAGGATCTGGCCGGTGATGGGGGAGGGCAGCGGCATCGACTGCGCCGACTCCTCGGTCAGCAGCGAATCGAAGTCGATGCCGCAGGCTGCCAGTCCTTCGCGGGTGAGCTGGATGATGGCGTCCTGGCTGGGAAAGGTCATGGATGCTCCTTCTCTTGTGGGGGTGTCTTCAGTGTGTCGCAGATCGCTGGCTTATACGACGTTCATCTCGACGCGCAGCTCCTCGCGGTCGAACCGCTCGACGCTCAGACCGCTGACGTCGACGAACGGCGCGCGCCCGAGGTAGAGGTCGCGCACGACCTCGCCGACGGCCGGGCCCTGCAGGAACCCGTGGCCGGAGAACCCGGTCGCGTAGATGAATCCGGGCAGCTGGGCGGCAGTGCCGATGAGCGCGTTGTGATCAGGGGTGCACTCGTACAGGCCGGCCCAGCCCTTGCCGATTCCGACGTCGCCGAGAGCCGGCGCGCGGTGCTCGATGAGCTCGGCGAGCCGGTCGAGCCAGGCGGGGTCGGTGTGCAGGTTGAAGTCGCGGACGTCCTCGACCTCCGGGGCGCCCATGAGCAGTCCGCGGCACTCGGAGTGGAAGTAGAACGACGTGGTGAAGTCGATGGTGAACGGCAGCTTCGTCGCGTCGAAGTCGACCGGCTCGGTCACCGCGACGTGCCGGCGCAGCGGGGTGACCGGCAGGTCGACGCCGGCCATCTCGCCGATCCGCTGCGACCATGCGCCGGCGGCGCACACCACGTGCGAGGTGGCGATCTCGCCCTTCGTCGTCGTCACCCCGTGGATCTCGTCGCCGGTGGTGACGATGTCGGTGACCTCGCAGTTCTGCACGAACGTCACCCCGCGCTTGCGCGCCGCGCACGCGAACCCGCTGACCGCCGCCTCGGGCGTGCAGTGGGCGTCCTCGGGGTTGAATGCCGCTGCCACCAGGCCCGAGGTGGAGATCACCGGGGAGAGCTCGTGGGCTACGGAGACGGTGAGCATCCGCGAGGACTGGCCGAGGGAGCGCTGCAGCTCGACGTTGCGCTCGAACGCTGCAGCATCAGCGTCGTTGTCGAGTAGGAACAGGTAGCCGCTGGTGACGAGATCGAGGTCGGTGTCGAAGTCGGTCTTGAACCGGCGGAATGTCTCCAGGCTGCGGGCGCCGAGCATGATGTTGGTCTCGTCGGAGAACTGCGTGCGCAGGCCGCCGGCGGCTTTGCACGTCGATCCGGAGCCGAGCTGGTCGCGTTCGATGACGACGATGTCCTCGACACCGGCCTCGGCCAGGTAGTACGCGGCTGCCACGCCCATGATGCCGCCGCCGATGATGACGATCGAGGCGCTCGGGGGCAGGGGAACAGTCATGGTGAACCTCCTCTTCAGGCCGGCGCGGCCTGCCGGGACCGTGTGGGTCCGCCAGTCTGCGCCGGGAGCACAGGCCCGACGACTGTGTCGGGTCTCACAACTGCGTGTGCTGTCATCTTCCGCCAGCCAACCGGCTCCAGGCAACGTCCTGACAGCGATGAACTGTGAATGCAGCGTTTAGTATTACTGAAAGGCGGCCGGTGCGGCCGATGGAGAATGTGGCAGAACGGGGGAGTGCCGATGGCGATGAACTGGACGCTCGTGCAGCTGCGCGCCTTCGTCGCCGTCGCCGAGCTCGGCACCATGAGCGCGGCCGCCCGCGCGCTCGGCTACACGCCCGGGGCGGTGAGCCAGCACATGGCGACCCTGCGCCGGGTCATCGGCGCCGATCTGCTCGTCGCCGCCGGTCGCGGCTTCACCCTCACCGAGGCCGGCCGCACCCTGCTCGAGCGTGCGCGGGCGGTCATCGCCGCTGAGGAGCAGGCCGCCGAGGCGGTGCGCGGTCAGGACTTCGGTCGCGTCGGCGCGGTGACCCTGGGGGTGTTCGGCTCGGCTTCGGTCGTCGCCTTCGCCGCCGCGGCCAGCCGGTTGACCGGCTCGGGTGTGCAGGCCCGTGAGATCGATGTCGAGCACATGCCCGAGGCGGTGCTCGCCGGCCGCATCGACGTCGGCATCGGCATCGATTATCCGGCCGCTCCGATTGCCCCGCAGCGCGGGTTGCGGGTCAAGCGCGTGCACAGCGAGGAGTTCTCCGTCGTCGCCCCTGCCGGGCAGGCGCCGTCGCATGAGGAGCTTGCCGGTGGCACGTGGATTCTGCCGCCGAGCCGGTCGCTGCAGGGCCGGGCGGTCCGCTTCGCGATCGCAGGCCTCGGGTTCGCCGCCCGCGAGACCCACATCATCACCGACACCTCCGTGGCCCTGGCGATGGTGCACTCAGGGCTCGGCTACACGCTCGGCACCCCGGTCATGATGGCGCTCGCCCCGGGCGGGCTGCAGCTGGTCGACGGCACCGAGGCAGGCGGCCGGCACATCGTCGTCATCAGCCGGGAGGAGCAGGCCGACCGGCCCGACATCACCGCCGTCACCGATGTGCTCACCGAGGTCTTCGCCTCGGGCGCGGGGATACGATGAGCCCATGAGCTACCAGCACCAGTGGGCGCAGATGATCGCCAAGGATCCCGAGCACTCGCACCGCTACGCCGAGCGCTGGCGCAGCCTCGCCGCCGCCGGCCACGACCTCGACGGCGAGGCCCGGCTCATCGACGCGATGGCCGAACGCGGAAGCCGCATCCTCGACGCCGGCTGCGGCACCGGCCGAGTCGGAGCATACCTGGCTGAGCGCGGCCACAGCATCGTCGGCATCGACCTCGACGAGGTGCTCATCAGCGAGGCGCGCGAGACCTGCCCGGCAGGCGAATGGCACGTCGGCGACCTCGCCGAGACCGGCCCCGAGCAGCTCGGCGACGGCTTCGACATCGCCGCCAGCGCCGGCAACGTCATGACCTTCCTCGACCCCGCCTCCCGCTCAGCCGTCATCGCCAACCTCGCCTCCGTGCTCGCCCCCGGCGGGCGGCTCATCACCGGTTTCGGCGCCGGCCGCGGCTACGACTTCGACGAATACGCCGACGACCTCACGCAGGCCGGCCTGCGCATCGAGCACCGCTTCGCGACCTGGACGCTGCAGCCGTTCGCAGCCGACAGCGACTTCCTCGTCTGCGTCTCCGTCCGGGCCTGAACACGGCGGGTGTCACGACCCGATCGTGAAGATGAAGTTCCAGGTCCCAGCCGCCACCGCCGCACCGATCGTGACGGCAGCGGCGATGATCGCACCGGCGACGAGGGCTCCGTCGCGGGGATGGAATGTCGAGACCCGCGCCCACGTGCGGTTCTGCGCACCGAAGCCGCGGCCCTCCATCGCCATCGCCAGCCGGGTGCCGCGCCGGATCGCCTGCACGAGCAGTGCAAACGAGGTCTGGAAGAACCCGCTGATCCGGGCGAACACGTTCCCGCCGGCCACACCTCGGGCCCGGCGGGCTTGGGTGAGGGTCTGCCATTCGGCGATGAACAGGGTCACGAGCCGGGCGGCGGCGAGTGCCGCGAGCACGAAGGTCGCCGGCAGCCGCAGGTGCTGGATGAGGCTGTCGGCCAGGTCGGTCGGGTCGATCGTCGCGATGAGCATGACCGCCGGCAGCGCGAGCGCGAGCGCGCGCAGCGCCACCGCAGCACCCATCGTCAGCGAGTCGCTGGTGAGCAGCAGAGGGCCGGCATCGACGATGACGGTGCCGGTCTTCTGCGACAGCAGCGCGGTGCCCCAGCCGGCCATGAGCGCGGCCAGCGGCAGGAACCACAGCCGCTTGACGAGCACGGCCAGGTCGAGGCCGGTGAGCGGCAGCATGAGGATGACGAGTCCGAGCATGACCGCGGCGGAGACGACGTCGATGCTGAGCACGACCGCGATGGCGAGCACTGCACCGGCGGCGAGCTTGGCGACTGGATTGCAGCGCACGAGCGGGGTCTCCCGGACGACGGGGACGAGGAGGTCGGCGTTCATGCGCGCACCGCCTGTCCGCGGCCGAAGAGCATCCGCTCAGCGGCGATCGCCTGGAGGAACTCCGCATCATGGCTGACGGTCAGCAGCGCGGTCCCAGCATCGAGCAGCTCGCAGCTGAGCGCCGCGAGCTCCCGCCACGTGTTCGCATCCTGGCCGAAGGTCGGTTCGTCGATGATGAGCACCGGCGGGCGGGTCGCCATCATGCACGCCACCGACAGCCGCCGCTTCTCCCCACCGGAGAGCGTGTGCGGATGCGCATGCGCCAGCCGGGTCAGCCGCAGGCGTTCGAGCAGCTCGGCCACCCGCGCCTCGGTTTCGGCCTGGGCACAACCGGCCTGGCGCGGACCCAGCCGCAGCTCATCGGCGACCGTGGTCGTCAGGAACTGATGCTCCGGCTCCTGGAACACCGTGCCGATCCGGGCGACGAGGTCAGCCGCCGGCCACCGGTGCGGGTCGTCGCGGCGGGGCGCCCCGCGCCCGAGGTCGAGCAGCCGCGGCGTGGCCCGCACCCTCCCAGCACGGGCAGGCAGCAGGCCGCCGAGGGTGAGCGCGGTCGTCGACTTGCCAGCGCCGTTGTGCCCGACGAGTGCGAGCGCCTGGCCTTCGGCGAGGTCGACGCTGAGGTCACTGACGGCGACCGGGCCACGGCGGGAGCGGGCGACGGCGAGCTTCTCGGCCTCCAGCAGCACCGCACCCGCCGGCCGCGGGACGCGCGGCTGGGGGAGTGCGGCACCAGGCAGCCAGACCCCAGCGCCAGCCAGGGTGCCGCGCAGCGCCGGGCCGTGCAGCACCGCATCGGGCGCACCGTCGGCGACCAGCCCGGACTCGCCGAGCACGATGATCCGGTCGACGTGATCGGCCCAGATGTCGACCCGGTGTTCGACGATGAGCAGGGTCGCACCAGAGGCGGCCTGCGCGTCGAGAACCGCCTGGCACACCTCGGGAACGGCGGCCGGATCGATGTTGGCCGTCGGCTCGTCGAGCACCATGAGCCCGGGAGCCATGGCGAGCACGCCGGCCAGAGCAAGGCGCTGCTTCTGCCCGCCGGACAGCGCCGACGTCGGATGATCCCACGGCAGATCGAGGCCGACGGTGGACAGCGCCTTGCGGGCGCGGGCGGGCATCGCGGCCGGGTCGACGCCGGTGTTCTCCATCCCGAAGCACACATCGTCGCCGAGCCGGGCGAGCACCACCTGCGCGTCCGGGTCCTGCAGGACGAGCCCGGTGGTGCCCGAGGTGGGATCCGGTGGGCGGCCGCCGACGAGCAGCTCGCCGGTCCGGTACCCGGACTCGGCCGGCAGGACTCCTGCGATCGCATGCAGCAGCGTCGACTTCCCAGCCCCTGAGGAGCCGAGCAGCAGGACGCGCTCACCGGCCTCGATGCGCAGGTCGATGTCGCTGACAGCGGCGCGCTTGCGCCCGGAGTGCCGCCAGCCGAAGCCGCGGGCGAGGACGTCGACGCCGCGGGTCGCGGCGGCCATCAGACTTCTCGCGCGCTGCGTCCGGACGCGAAGGCGCCCAGCGCACCGGTGCGGGCGATCGCCTTGAGCGCGAACCACGAGACGAGGCCGGCGAGCACCATGCCGGAGATGCCGGCGAAGACGGTGTAGAGCGCCTTGTGCTCAAACGTCCAGGCGGCGTTGTAGAGGATGTTCTCGCCGATCGCCAGCGACAGCCCGGCACCCAGGCCGGCGAGCAGCGTGGCGATGAAGGTGTAGCGGCGGTAGCGCAGCAACGCGAAGATGATCTCAGCGCCGAAGCCCTGGATGAGCCCGGAGACGATGACCATGAGCCCGAAGTAGTTGCCCGGCACCGCCGAGACAATCGCAGCGAGCACCTCGACGTACAGCGCTGCACCGGGCTTGCGGATGATGAGCCCGCCGAGCACGCCGCCGAGCACCCACACGCCGGTCAGCAGTCCCTTCGTCGGCGGGTAGAGGGCCTGGAACGGGGCGCTGATCGTCTCCCAGGAGTTCGACCAGGCCCAGAACACGATGCCGATCGCGACGGCGAGCACGGAGGCGACGACAATGTCGACGACCCTCCAGCGCATCGTCGCCGGAACTCCGGCAGGCATGTTGTTGGGTTCGGAATGGGTGTGGCGGGTCTGGACGTCAGACATCGCAAATCCTCCTTCAATCAGGCAAGGAGGGGTGAAGAGACTCGACTTCCTCCGGCGGTATGAACCGCGTCAGGTTCGAGGGTCTGCAGCTGTGCACTCTCAGCGCTCCTCATGAGCGCTCCCCTGTCGTCGCGTCTACGGTAGCAGACCCATGTACGCCAGGGCGGCTTTGACGATGTGCTCCTGTCCGTGGTTCATCTCCGCCACGATGTCCTCGCGCAGTGCTTCGTCCGGGGTCAGCCAGTCGAGGCTGAGCGCATCCTGGCGCGGCGTGCACTCACCCTGCACCGGCAGGATGTAGCACAGGGCGATCGCATGCTGGCGCGGATCGTGAAGCTTGGAGGCACCCTCGGTCGGGAAGTACTCGGCAACGTGGAACGGGTTGAGCGAGCTCGGCAGCGACGGAAACGCCAGCGGCCCGAGGTCCTTCTCGGCATGGCGCATGAGCGCATCGCGCAGGGTCTCGTGGAAGCGCACCCGCCCGCCGATCACCTCGCGCACGAGCGAGCCGTCATCGCCGGTGCGCAGCAGCAGCCCGACCTTGTCCGGCACACCGTGGTCGTCAAGCAGCACCGGCACCGCATTGATGTAGGCCATCGGCAGGCGTCTGCGCAGCCGGGCCAGCTCATCGGGTTCGAGCCAGTTCTCATCGAAAGCCAAAGCGGTGCGTGTCATAGTCCCATGGTTCCACACGGGCTCTGGTCAGGCCAGACTCCAGGCGCATGTCCCCAGGAGCGGGAAGCGTGAACCGCCGGGGCTGCGATAGGTTCGGGGCATGAGCGATGACATGAACGAGCAGCCCACCGGCGCCGACCAGCATCTCGCCGACGAGATCAGCGCCCACTACCACCCGATCGCCATGACCCTCTTCGGCCTCCTGGACGCCGAGGACCAGATCGACCAGCCCGAATCGCAGGCTGTCGACGCCGCCCAGATCGCCGAGGTGTCGGTCGTGGCCGCCGCGCTGCGGATCTGGCACTGGGTCGCCTCCGGTCCGAACGCGCAGCGCCCGGCCGCCGAGACCGGCGAGCTGAGCGGTGAGGAGCTCGCCGCTGTCGCCGAACTCGCCCGACTCGAAGAGGCCGGTGGCGCCAAGACGCTGGCTGAGCTGCCGCTGACCGAGCGGGCCTGGGCGACGCTGCTGCTGACCGGCATGCTCGAACAGGCCGGGCCTGAGTCGGTGACCGTCGGCCTGCCCGAGCTGTTCAGCCCCGTCGCCGAGGCGGTGGCTGAGGACCGTGCGATCGAGCCCAGTGACGAGCAGGCCGGGGCGCTCGCCCGCTGGCTCAGCGTCTGGGCGCTCGCCGCGGCGAACCACTGGCAGCAGGTCAACACCCAGGTCACCGGCGCCGGTGACCTCGATATCCCGCTGTTCTCGACCCTGGCGATGTACCTCGGTGCCGGCGGGCGGGTGAGCCTGCCCGAATCCGAGCAGATCCACGCTGTGCTCGAGACCGACGAGCGGCTCAAGGCCCACACCGCCGAGTTCTTCCGGCTCCTCGGCTACGCCCCGGAGACGATCTCCGGGGAGAGCTTCGCCCATGTCGTGCTCGCCGGCACGTCTGAGACCCTGCTGCGGATTCTCGGTGACTGGCGCTCCGGCGGCGTGCTCATCGACGCCGGAGACAGCAAGCTCCGGGCGCATCCGGGAGCCCGGCTGTCGCTCATCACCCTCGTCTCGATCATCCAGGGCACCGGACAGCCGGCAGAGGACTGAACCGGCAGGGCATCAGCGCAGGCCAGCGGGCTGGCCGCGCAGCTGGGACGGGACCCGGTGAGCGAGGCCACATGTGCGCGTGGCATCCTAGAGAACGTACGGCGTTTGTGCTGCCCCTGCTCATGTTTTATCTTGATATCAAGATAAAGTGTGGCGTGGCGCTCAGCCCGCGCCGCTCATACAGTTGAATGCAGCCCGCGAACACCTCGGGCCCTGACGGTCAGCGTCGCCGACACCTCGGCTGCCGACGTCGAGATAAGGAGAATCTCCATGATCAACCATGAAGTCCGCACGTATAAGAGCTCGGAAAACCTCCCCCGCGAAGATCAGCTGGCCTGGAAGATCGCAGAAGTCGCATCCGATCCCGTCGCCGTCGAAGCCGACGTGACCGACATGGTCATCAACCGCATCATCGACAACGCCGCCGTCGCCGCCGCCTCGGTCCGCCGTGACGCACCGACCCACGCCCGCGAGCAGGCGCTGCCGCACAAGTCCAAGCCCGGCGCCACCGTGTTCGGCCAGCCGCTCGATGACACCGTCTCCCCGGAATGGGCCGCCTGGGCCAACGGCGTGGCCGTGCGCGAGCTCGACTTCCACGACACCTTCCTCGCCAAGGACTACTCGCACCCCGGTGACAACATCCCGGCCATCCTCGCTGTCGCCCAGCACCTCGGCGTCGACGGCAAGGACCTCGTCAACGGCATCGCCACCGGCTACGAGATCCAGGTCGACCTCGTCAAGGGCATCTGCCTGCACGAGCACAAGATCGACCACGTCGCCCACCTCGGCCCCTCTGCCGCAGCCGGCATCGGTGCGATGCTGCACCTGCCGACCGAGGTGACCTTCCAGGCCGTGCAGCAGGCACTGCACGTCACCACCGCCACCCGCCAGTCCCGCAAGGGCGAGATCTCCTCGTGGAAGGCCCACGCACCGGCATTCGCCGCCAAGATGGCCGTCGAGGCCGTCGACCGCGCGATGCGCGGCGAAGGCGCCCCGAGCCCGATCTACGAAGGCGAGGACGGCTTCATCGCCTGGATCCTCTCCGGCCCCGAGGCCCGCTACACCGTGCCGCTGCCTGAGAAGGGCGAAGCCAAGCGCGCGATCCTCGACACCTACACCAAGGAGCACTCGGCTGAGTACCAGGCCCAGGCGCTCATCGACCTCGCCCGCAAGATGGGCAAGGAGATCGACGATCTGACCAAGATCAAGAAGATCGTCATCCACACCTCGCACCACACCCACAACGTCATCGGCACCGGCGCCAACGACCCGCAGAAGATGGACCCGAAGGCCACCCGCGAGACGCTGGACCACTCGATCATGTACATCTTCGCCGTCGCCATGGAGGACCAGGGCTGGCACCACGAGGACTCCTACGCTCCCGAGCGCGCCGCCCGCCCGGAGACCGTCGCCCTGTGGCACAAGATCGAGACCACCGAGGATCCTGAGTGGACCCGCCGCTACCACTCGACCGACCCGGAGGAGATGGCCTTCGGCGGCCGCGTCGAGATCGAGTTCGAGGACGGCTCGACGATGGTCGACGAGATCGCCGTCGCCGACGCCCACCCGAACGGCGCACGCCCGTTCGTGCGCGAGAACTACGTCGAGAAGTTCCGCACCCTGGCCAAGGGCATCATCGCCGAGGAGGAGCAGGACCGCTTCCTCGACCTCGTCCAGCGCCTGCCGGAGCTTTCCGCCGATGAGGTCCGCGAGCTGTCCTTCGTCGTCGAGGGCCTGGAGCACACCGGGTCGAAGGGGATCTTCTGATGCTCGGCGCCACCACACCAGCAGCCCAGCGGCGCAAGCGGTTCCGCGAACTGCTCGCCGGCAGCGAGATCGTGCAGTTCCCGGGCGCGATCAACCCGATCAACGCCCAGATCATCGAACAGCTCGGCTTCGAAGGCGTCTACATCTCCGGCGGTGCGTTCTCCGCAGCGCAGGGGCTGCCTGACATCGGGCTCACGACGCTGACCGAGGTCGTCGCCCACGGCCGGAACATCTCCCGGGTGACGAACCTGCCGACCTTCATCGACGCCGACACCGGCTGGGGCGAGGCGATGAATGTCGCCCGCACCGTCCAGGAGTTCGAGGACGCAGGCCTGGCGGGCATGCACCTGGAGGACCAGGTCAACCCCAAGCGCTGCGGCCACCTCGACGGCAAGGAGGTCGTGAGCACCTCCGAGATGGTCAAGCGGATCTCCGCAGCCGTCAAGGGCCGCCGGGATGAGAACTTCGTCATCTGCGCCCGCACCGACGCCCGCGCCGGTGAGGGACTCGACGCCGCGATCGACCGCGCGAAGGCCTACGCCGACGCCGGGGCGGATCTCATCTTCCCCGAGGCCATGCGGGACCTGTCGGAATTCGAGACCTTCGCCTCGGCGCTCGACGTGCCGATCCTGGCGAACATGACCGAATTCGGCAAGAGCGAGCTGTTCACCACCGAGCAGCTCGCCGGCGCCGGCGTGCGGCTCGTCATCTACCCGGTGACGACGCTGCGCATCGCGATGGGAGCCATCAAGCGCGGGCTCGAGACGATCCGCGCCGAAGGCACCCAGGAAAGCATCGTCGAGGGCATGCAGACGCGTGCCGACCTGTACGAGACCATCGACTACGGTGCGTACAACGACTTCGATGCAGACATCTTCAACTTCTCACAGGAGGGTCACCAGTGACCGAGACCGACATCAAGAAGGGCCTGGCAGGCGTCGTCGTCGACACCACGGCTGTCTCCAAGGTCGTCCAGGAGACCAACTCGCTGACCTACCGCGGCTACCCCGTCCAGGAGCTCGCCGCGAACTGCACCTTCGAGGAGGTCGCCTACCTCATCTGGAACGGCGAATTGCCGAGCGCCGCCCAGCTGGAGGAGTTCACCGCCCGTGAGCGCTCCCAGCGCGCCGTCGACGACAAGCTCGTCGACCTCATCCTCGGCCTGCCGAAGGACTGCCACCCGATGCACGTCGTGCAGACCGCCGTCGCCTACCTCGGCTCCGTCGACCCGGAGGCAGACGTCGAGGGCGAGGAGGCCAACCGGGCGAAGGCCGAGCGGCTGTACGCGCAGCTGCCGACGATCGTCGCGATCGACCACCGTCGCCGGCACGGCCTCGACCCGGTCGCCCCGACGACCGATCTGCCGTATGCCGCGAACTTCTTCAAGATGGTCTTCGACGAGGTCCCGGCCGACGAGGTCGTGCGCTGCTTCGACATCTCGATGATTCTCTACGCCGAGCACTCCTTCAACGCCTCGACGTTCACCGCCCGCGTCATCACCTCGACGACCTCGGACCTGTACTCGGCCGTCGCCGGTGCCGTCGGCGCGCTCAAGGGACCGCTGCACGGCGGTGCCAACGAGGCCGTCATGGCGATGCTCGAAGAGGTCGGCACCGCTGACAAGGCGGAGGCCTGGATCGACAACGCGCTGGCGAACAAGCAGAAGATCATGGGCTTCGGCCACCGCGTGTACAAGAACGGCGACTCGCGCGTGCCCACCATGCGCGCCGCCTTCGAGGACATGGTCCAGGTCAAGGGAGCAGACGAGCTGCTCGCCCTCTACAACGCCTTCGAAGAGGACTTCGTCGGCCGCAAGGGCATCTACCCGAACCTCGACTACCCCTCAGGTCCGGCCTACCACCTCATGGGCTTCGACACCGAGCAGTTCACGCCGATCTTCGTGATGAGCCGCATCACCGGCTGGACCGCCCACATCATGGAGCAGCAGGCGTCCAACGCACTCATCCGCCCGCTCTCGGCCTACGACGGCGAAGAGCAGCGCGAAGTCCCGGCTGACCGCGGCTGACATGAGCACGCTGGACCAGCTGCGCCGGTCCATCGAGAGCATCGAGGGTTTCGGCTTCACCATCACCGGTGGAGTCGGGACCCTTGTCCTCGATCGGCCCGAGAAGCGCAACGCCCTGTCCCGTCAGATGTGGCAGGCCCTGCCGGACATCCTCGCGACCATCGACGCCAGCGATGAGCTCTCGGTGCTCATCCTCACCGGCGCCGGCGGGCACTTCTCAGCAGGCTCCGACATCCACGACCTCGATGTGCCGCTGGCGGACTTCTGGGAGACGAACTCCACCGCCGAGGCGGCACTGGCCTCGGTCTCGATTCCCACCATCGCCGCGATCGAGGGCAACTGCGTGGGCGGGGGCACCGAGCTGGCTGCGGCCTGCGATGTGCGGGTGGCGGCTCCCGGGACCATCTACGGGGTGACGGCTGCCAAGCTCGGCCTCGTCTACCCGCCGGGGCCGACGAAGCGGCTGGCGGCGATCATCGGCGATGCGTGGGCGAAGTACTTCCTGCTCACCGCTGAGATCATCGACTTCGACCAGGCGCTCAACCTCGGCTTCATCCACACCGTCAGCGAGGATCCGCTCGCCACAGCGCACGAGATCGCCGCGACGATCGCCAGCCGCTCGCCGCTGTCGCAGACCGGAGCCAAGCAGATCCTCTCAGGCGCGGTGCCCGATGTCTCCGCCGGGTCCTGGCTGGCTGAGGCGTATGCCACCGAGATCGTCGAGGGGCAGGAGGCGTTCTTCGCCAAGCGCCGGCCCGACTTCTCCTTCACCCGCCAGGACTGGCAGGACTGACCCGCTCCCGAGGCGGTGCTTCCGTCCCAGCGCACTGACGCCCCCGCATCCGTGCGGGGGCGTTCTTGCATCTCCCTGCGTTGAATGGTTTGCTAGTTGAGTAAGTAACCAAGGAGGAGGAGATCCATGATCGAAGAAGGCCGCGCGCTGTTCCTGCAGATCGCCGAGAGCATCGAGAACAGCATCGTCGACGGCTCACTGGCAGAGGAGTCCCGAGCGCCGTCGACGAACGAGCTCGCCGCGTTCCACCGCGTCAACCCGGCCACCGCCGCCAAGGGGCTGACGATGCTCGCCGACAAGGGCCTGCTGACCAAGAGGCGGGGGATCGGCATGTTCGTCACCGCCGGCGCCCGCGAGAAGCTGCGCGCTCAGCGCCGCGCAGTCTTCGCCGCTCGCTTCGTCGAGCCGCTCATGGTCGAGGCCGCCACCATCGGGCTCAACGCCGGAGAGGTCATCGCCATGGTCAAGGACCGCGCCGCAGCAGTCGGAGCGCAGTCATGAACCCCGTCGTCAGCGTCCGCGACCTCGTCAAGACCTACCCGTCAGGCAATGCGCTCGACGGCGTGAGCTTCGATCTGGAGGCGAACACCATCTACGGCTTCCTCGGCCGCAACGGCGCCGGCGAGTCGACGACCATGGCGATCCTCACCAGCCAGCTCTTCGCCACCTCGGGCACAGTGCGCGTCTTCGGCGAGGACCCCTATGAGAACCCGCGCGTGCTCGGCCGGATGTGCTTCGTGCGCGAGAACCAGAAGTACCCCGAATCGATGACCGCCGCCCAGGCGCTGCGCGCAGCCAGCCTCTTCTACCCCGGCTGGGACCACGACTTCGCCGAGCGCCTCGTCGCCGACTTCCGGCTGCCTCTCAAAACGAAGGTCAAGAAGCTCTCGCGCGGCCAGCTCTCGGCTGTCGGCGTCATCATCGGGCTGTGCTCACGCGCCGAGATCACCTTCTTCGACGAGCCCTACCTCGGACTCGACGCCGTGGCACGGCAGATCTTCTACGACCGCCTTATCGCCGACTACGCTGAGCACCCGCGCACCATCCTCATGTCCTCGCACCTCATCGATGAGATCGCCAGCCTTATTGAGCGCGTCCTCGTCATCGATGCCGGCCGCATCATCATGGACGAGACCGTCGAGGAGGCGACCTCGGCCGTCACGCGCGCCTCGGGACCCACTGCCGCACTCGACCGGCTCGCCCGCGGCCCCCGGGTACTCGAGCGCAGGACCATGGGCAGCGCCGGCGCGCTCGTCTTCCACGGCATCCCCAACGAGTCCGAGTCGGACCTGACCGCCCAGTCCGGCGTGCGCCTCGAACCAGTCGGGCTGCAGGAGTCGATCGTCCACCGCACTGCGGCCGCCGCCGCGGCGACCGGCCCCGAGCTGACCCCCTCCAGCATGGAAGGAGCACTGTCATGAGCCAGACCGAGCGCATCGTCAATGTCATCCGCCTGCAGTTCGTCAACCGGCAGCCGTTCCTGTGGGTGCCGCTCATGGTCTTCGGCTTCGCCATTGCGCTGCCCTCGTCATCTACGCGATCATCCCCGAATCCGGGCCCAAGTACGGCGGGGCGAGCCAAGCGCCGATGTGGTCGTTCCTCTTCGTCGGCGTGTCGGCGATGACCCTGACCTTCCCGTTCTCCCAATCGGTGGGCCTGGCCCGCTGGGAGTTCTACCTCGGCAGCCTGGCAGCGGCGGCTGTCACCTCCGCCGTGCTGGCCACGGCGCTCGTCATCCAGGGCGTCATCGAACAGGTCACCGACGGCTACGGCATGGGCGGCTTCGTCGCCTACCTGCCGTGGGTGTGGGAATCGGGCTGGTGGAGCGCAAGGCTGACCTTCTTCGTCTTCACGCTCATGGCCTTCGTCCTCGGCTTATGGGGTGCGACCGTGTTCAAGCGGTGGGGGATGACGGTGCTCGTCGCCGTCCTCGGCAGCCTTGGTCTCGCTCTCGCTGCTGTGCTGCTCGTCATCTCCCGCCGCGAAGCCTGGGGTGAGGTCATCGCCTGGTTCGCCACCGCCGGCTCCCTGCAGCTGACCGGCTGGCTTGCGCTGCTGACCGCCGTCCTCGCCGGCTTGTCCTACCTCACGCTGCGCCGCGCGGTGCCCTGAGCATGCGCATCGACTCGGCCGCCCGCGCCGCTCACATCCGGGCCAGCGGGCGGCCGGCGGCACCGGTTCCTGCTCCAGTGCCCCGTGCCCGAGGCGGAACCCGCCTGCGCAGATGGGCAGGTCGCCTTGTGCGACGGGCACCGGATGAGCGGAGAGCCATGTGACGGTAGGATGAACCCGTGCGCCTTGCAGTTCTCGATATCGGATCCAACAGCATCCACCTCCTCGTCGTGGATGCCCACGTCGGTGCCCCGCCGATGCCGGCCACCTCGCACAAAGAGGTGCTGCGCCTAGCCGAGCACCTCAAAGACGACGGATCGATCACCTCGTACGGCCAGCAGCGCCTCGTTGACTTCTGCAAGGAGTCGATCACGATCGCCGAAGAGCAGGGCTCCGAGCAGATCCTCGCGTTTGCCACCTCGGCGATCCGCAGCGCACCCAACGGCGATGAGACGATCGAGCGGATCCACCGGGAATCCGGGCTCACCCTCAACGTCATGAGCGGGGAGGAGGAAGCCCGCATCACCTTCCTCGCCGCCCGCCGCTGGTTCGGCTGGTCAGCCGGCAACATCCTGCTCCTCGACATCGGCGGCGGCTCCCTGGAGATCGCCGCCGGCACCGACGAATACCCCGACATCGCACTCTCCCTGCCGCTGGGGGCTGGGCGCATGCACAGCCGGTTCCTCTCAGCCGACCAGCCCAGTGAGGACGACATCGCAGCCCTGCGCCACCTGGCCCGCAAGGAGATCGGCCGGATCGCCGGTGACGTCAACCGCGTCGGCAAGCCGGAGAAGATCGTCGGCTCGTCGAAGACCTTCCGGTCCCTGGCCCGCATCGCCGGTGCCGCGCCGAGCGGCGACGGCATCTACGTGCCGCGCAAGCTGCAGCGCAAGGACATGCCCGGCATCATCGACACGCTCCTCTCACGCACCCCAGCGCAACGCGCCGAGCTGCCCGGCGTCTCCGTCGCCCGCTCCGGCCAGGTGCTCGCCGGCGCGATCGTCGCCGATGTCGCCTTCACGATCTTCGGCATCGAATCGATGAAGATCAGCCCCTGGGCGCTGCGCGAGGGCGTCATCATGCGCAAGCTCGACCTGCTCGACTCCTCGGAGTCCGTGTCCATCCCGCGCGGCCGTCCGCTCGCCCTCGACCTGTAGGCCGCGTACTAGACTGGTCGGTGTGACACCGAGAGCATCGCGACCCCGACGGACGTTCCGCAAGGCGCTGACGACGCCGAACTCCGCGCGCGCGAACTCCCGCCGCCACCGCGAGTTCTTCGAACGTGTCCCGGTCTACGAGTTCGGCGTCAGACACGTCTCCGACCACCCGATCCGGCTGGGCCTGTCGACGTCCTCGGTCTATCCGATGACGGTCACCACCTGCTTCGACACCGCCGCACGTCTGGGCTACGAGGGCGTCGAGATCATGATCACCAACAGAGCCGAGACCCAGGACGTCGATTTCATCCGCTCTGAAGTCCAGCGCACCGGTCTGCCCGTTCTCTCGCTGCACGCCCCGACCCTGCTGTTCATGCCGCGGGTGATGACGAGCGATCACTGGGAGAAGCTGCGCATCACCTGTCGCATCGCAGCCCAAGTCGGCGCCCGCTCAGTCGTCCTCCACCCGCCGTTCCGCTGGCAGGGCGACTACGCCCGCAACTTCGTCACTGGGGTGCGTGAGATCAGCGAGGAGACCGGCATCACCCTGGCCGTGGAGAACATGTACCCGTGGCGGGCCGGCATCCGCGAGGTCCAGGTCTACCTGCCCGACTGGAACCCGATCGGCTACGACTACGACGCGGTCACCTTCGACTTCTCACACGCTGCGACCGCCGGGATGAACGCACTCGAAGCGGTGAAGGAGCTGTTTCCCAAGCTGCGCCACATCCACCTGACCGACGGCGCCGGATCTCTCAAGGACGAGCACCTGGTGCCCGGTCGCGGCCATATGCCCGTCGCCGAGGCGCTGCAGTACTTGGCCAAGGAGAACTGGTCCGGCGATGTCATCGTCGAGGTCAACACCCGCTTCACCACCAGCTCCCGCAAGCGCGAGGAGATGCTCATCGAATCGCTCGAGTTCGCCAAGCGCCACCTCGGCCTGCGCGATTGAACCGAACCGACAGGAGGACCTCATGACACTGGCATTCATCGGCACCGGATCCATGGGCACCGCCCTGCTGGCAGGAGTCATCGCCGGTGGTTGCGACCCGGCTGAGATCATCGCGACGACGAAGTCCGCCGACAGCGCCCGCAGCCTCGAACGCGAGCACGGGGTCCGCGCCCTGGCCCTTGACGACGATCCCGGCGCCAATCGCAGCGCTGCCGCCGAGGCGGACTGCGTTCTCCTCGGCGTCAAGCCGTGGATGGTCAAGGACACCGCCGCCGAGGTGGGTGCTGCGATGGCAGCCGACGCGATCCTCGTGTCGATGGCCGCAGGCGTCACCCTCGATCAGCTGGCAGCCGCCTCCGGGCGCGAGGCGGTCGTGCGGATCATGCCGAACACGCCCTGCCAGATCGGCTGCGGGGTCATCTCGCTGTCCCCAGCTGACGCGGTCAGCCCGGACAGGGTCGAGACCCTGCGTCAGCTGCTGTCCGGTGCCGGTGATGTCGTGCCCCTAGACGAAGATCTCATCCCGGCGATGACCGGAATCTCCGGTTCGGGAGTCGCCTACTTCTTCCTGCTCGCTGAGGAGATGGTCAAGGCCGGTGTGGCGATGGGCCTCGATGAGCAGACCGCCGCCGGCATGGTCGTGCGCACCGCCGAGGGCGCTGGACGGCTGCTGGCCAAGCACCCGGACCCTGCGGCGCTGCGCACGGCGGTGACGAGCACCGGCGGGACGACCCACGCGGCGATCACGACATTCGACGACGCCGGATTCGCAGACCTGGTCGCACGCGCGGCCCAGGCCGCCGGGCAGCGGGCCATCGAGATGGCCGAGGAGTACTGAACCGAGGAGTACCGAGCCGGCGAGCCGGTCAGCCGGCGCGACCCTCCCGCTCGATGTGGCTGCGCGCGTGCGCGACTGCGGCGTCGAGGTCGTCGAAGAGGTGATTGGGGTGCCGCAGAGCCGCTGACAGCCCGCCGGTGCGGGCAAGCCGCTCATGGCGGGCCTGGATGCCCTTGACGAGCACCGTGATGCCGCGGCGCTCGAGTGTGGTGACGAGTTCGGTGATGACCCGGGCGCCGGTCGAGTCGAGCATCCGGATCTGCGACATCCTGAGGATGACGACCGAGACGTCTTCGATATCGGCCAGCTCGGTCAGCAGCCGGTCGCCGACACCGAAGAACAGCGCCCCGTCGAGCCGGAACAGGGCGATGCGCTCATCGCCGGGCTGCGCCGCGCCCGGCAGCTCCTCCCGCGTCGTCGTCGACTGCGCCGACAGGGTGCGCAGCGCGAAGAACGCGGTGACGACGATGCCGATCCCGACCGCGATGATGAGATCGAAGGACACGGTGATGAGCGCGGTGAGCCAGAAGACGAGCGCATCGGCACGCGAGGCGCGGCACACCTCGGCGGCCACAGGCACATTCACCATCCGCACCGCCGTCAGCAGCAGCACCCCAGCCAGCGCGGCGAGCGGGATCTGGGAGACGAAGCGGGCGGCGAAGAGCACCACACCGATGAGCACGAGAGCGTGGACGACGGCCGCCAGACGCGTCTGCGCACCGGAGCGGATGTTGACGGCCGTGCGCGCGATCGCACCGGTGGCCGGCATGCCGCCGAAGAACCCGGCGCCGATCGACGCCAGCCCCTGGCCGACGAGCTCCCGGTCTCCGTTGTAGTGCCCGACCGGGCTGAGTGTCGACGCGACGCGGGCCGAGAGCAGCGACTCGATCGCCGCCAGTGCTGCGACCGTGAGCGCGGGACCGGACAGGGCGGCGATGAGGTGCAGATCGAAGGCCGGCAGATGCGGCAGCGGCAGCGTCTCGGGCAGGGTGCCGATGCGCTCAAGCGGAGCGTCGAGCCAGGCGGCGAGCAGCGCGGCAACGATGATCGCGATGATCGAGCCGGGCAGCTGCGGGTGGATGAGCGGGGCCAGCAGCATGATGCCGATGACGAGGACCACGGTGCCCAGCGTCCAGCCGAGCTGCGGCCAGCTGGCCCCGGCGGCGGCCTGCACGGCGTGGACGACGGCGTTGCGCGACTGCCCGGTGTCACTGCCGAGGGCAGCCGGGATCTGCTGGAAGAAGATGATCGTCGCAATCCCGAGCGTGAAGCCCTCGATGACGGGAAACGGGATGAACGCGACGCTGCGGCCCAGCCGCAGCAGCCCGGCGAGGACGACGAGGGCACCGGCCATGAGGGCGACGACCGGGATCGCGGCAGGACCGTGGGCGGCGGCGATCGGGGCGAGCACGACGACCATCGCGCCGGTCGGCCCCGACACCTGCACATGCGAACCACCGAAGACCGCGGCGATGAGGCCGGCGACGATCGCCGTGACGAGTCCGGCCTCGGCGCTGAGACCCGAGGAGATCGCGAATGCCAGCGCCAGCGGCAGCGCGACGATGCCGACGGTGAGACCGGCGAGCAGGTCCCGCCGCCACGTCTGCGGCAGCCGCCGGTAGTCGGCGGCATTGGGCAGCAGTGAGGCGCGCGGCAGCAGCGCGCGCAAGCGGCTGGGCTCAGGCGGCCCAGGCACCATTTCACCTCCGGCAGTCGACACAGGCACCCACAGCGATCTACTGGGGCAGCAGCCCGCTGGGGGCGGCGGCCCGCTGGGGACCGAGCATCTTCATCCAAGCATGCCTGCGGTCGCGGCGGGGGCAGTGTCAGAAAGCTGAGACCGCCGGGCTCGGCGCGTGGGGTTCAGGGGCGGCCGGCGAAGCGGCCGAGCAGCTCGACGTGACCGGCGACGATGAGGACATCCTGGCTGCCGACACGGGACGACGGCTCCGCATAGGTGAAGTCCCGCCCGGGGCTCTTGATGCCGACGACGGTGACGCCGTAGGTGTCGCGGATGCCGGATTCGGCGAGCGTGAAGCCCTGCACCTCCTTCGGTGGGCGCATCTTGACGACGGCGAAGTGGCCGTCGTCGAACTCGATGTAGTCGAGCATCTGCGAGGACACGAGGTGGGCTACGCGCGCTCCGGCCTCGGATTCGGGGAACAGCACATGCTCAGCGCCGATGCGGCGCAGGATCTTGCCGTGGGAGTTCGAGATCGCCTTCGCCCACACCTGGTCGATGCCGAGGTCGACGAGATTGGCCGTCGAGAGCACACTTGCCTCGATTGAGGTGCCGATGCCGACGACCGCGGTCGAGAAGTCCTGGACACCCAGCTGGCGCAGCGCTTCGATGTTCGTCGCATCCGCCTCGACGACGTGGGTGAGCCGGCCGGACCACTCCTGGACCACCTCCGCATTTCGCTCGACAGCCATCACCTCGCGGCCGAGCCTGATGAGGTTCTCAGCCGTCGAAGCGCCGAAGCGGCCGAGGCCGATGACGAGGATCGCATCGTTCGCGGGCTTTCCCGACTGCTTAGCCAATGATCGGCCTCTCCTCCGGATAGCGGAACAGACGTTGCTGGTGTCTGGCGGACAGCGAGGCCGCCAAGGTAATCGTACCGAGCCGGCCGAGGAACATGAGAGCACTGAGGACGTACAGACCGGCATCAGGGGACTTCTCCGTCACACCGGAGGACAGCCCGCAGGTGGCGAAGGCGGAGATGACATCGAAGATGACATCGTCGAGCGGCAGCCGCGTGATGTGCAGCATGAGCAGAGTGCCGACGAAGACGAGAGCGGCGCCGGCGAGCGTGATCGAGATCGCCACGCGCACCGCTGCCGGGTCGATGCGCCGGTGGAAGACGGTGACGTCCCTGAGCCCGCGCGCCTCGGCGAGCGCGGCGAGGACGAGCACCGCGATCGTCGTGACCTTGATGCCGCCGGCGGTCGAGGACGAGCCGCCGCCGATGAACATGAGGACGTCGATGAGCAGAAGGCTGGTGCCGTACATCTCGGTGACGTCGATCGAGGCCATGCCCCCAGACCGCGGCATCGCAGCCATGAACAGGGTGTTGGTGATCGAGTCGCCCAGGCTCAACCCGCCGATCGTCTTCTCGTTGCCGGATTCGAAGATGTACAGCAGCACGAAGGACACGAGCAGCAGCAGTCCGGTGGTCGCCAGCGTCAGCTTCGTGTGCAGGTCCCAGCCGCGCGGGCGATTCCACGTGATCGCGACCATGAGCACCACCGGGAAGCCGAGCGAGCCGATGAGCATCGAGACCATGAGCACCATGAGGATCCACGGATCGTCGGCGAAGTACTCGATGCCCCCGGTGTGCAGCGTGAACCCGGCGTTGTTGAAGGAGGTCACGGCATAGAACAGGCCGTGCCACAGCGCTTCGCCCAGCGTCTCGCCGCGGATGAGCAAGCGGGGGGTGAGCAGGGCCATGATGACAGCTTCGACGGTGAAGATCGTGATGAGCACTGCGCGCAGCAGCGTGCCGACCTGGCCGATCTGGAAGGTGTTCGTCGCCTGTGCGGCGATGAGCCGCTGACGCACGCCCAGCCGTTTCGACACCGCCATCCCGAGCAGCGACGCCAGTGTCAGGATGCCGAGGCCGCCGACCTGCATCGCCGCGACCATCACCCAGTGGCCGAACGTCGACCAGTACTCCTCGGTCACGACCGGGGTCAGGCCGGTGACGCAGACGGTGGAGACGGCGACGAACAGGCTGTTGGCGAACGAGTAGTCGGACGTGTCGGCGTGGGCGACTGGCAGCGACAGCAGCACCGTGAAGATCGCGATCGCGATGACGAACGAGGCGATCGCCAGCCGTGCCGGCGAGGCCTCGGCGACCTCGTCGAGGACGTCGCGCAGCCGCCGCCCCGGGTGGAACACCCGGTCGGTGAAGGTCGTCTTCGGTCGCTGATGAGCCACAGCGTCAGTGTAGCCGGGGACGGTGCGGCTGCCGCGGCGCTGGCGGGCAGGCGCATGGCGGCTGTGGCGGGGCGCTGTTCCGCAGCTCACACCGAACCAGTAGAGTGTGGCCATGGCCAAGCGAGAGACAGAAGTCTTCGTCATCTGGGACGAATCCTTCACGCAGTACAACTTCGGACCGACCCATCCGATGAACCCGCTGCGCCTCGACCTGACCGCGAAGCTCGCGACCGAATTCGGTCTCTTCGACCACCCTCGCATCCACATCTCCGGCGTCGGCGGCGTCGACGAGGACGCGCTCGCAGCCCTGCACACCCAGGACTTCATCGACGCAGTCAAACGCGCCGAAACGACCACGGACATCGCCCCTGATGTTGCGCAAACCTTCGGAGTCGGCACCGATGACGTGCCCCGCTTCGACAGGATCCACGAAGCCTCCGGACGGATCTTCCAAGGCAGTCTCGAAGCCGCCCGCGCCATCACCTCGGGACGCTATGAGCGGGCGGTGAACTTCTGCGGCGGGATGCACCATGCGATGCCGGGCAGGGCCGCCGGATTCTGCATCTACAACGACCTCGCCGCCGCCATCCAGCATTTCCTCGACCACGGCTATGAGCGGGTCTGCTACATCGACCTCGACGCCCACCACGGTGACGGCACCGAGCACTTCTACTGGGACGACCCGCGGGTTATGACGATCTCCGTGCACGAGAACGGCCGCTTCCTGTTCCCCGGCACCGGCTTCGCCAACGACATCGGCGGACTCGACGCCGCCGCCTCAGCGGTCAACATCGCCCTGCCCCCGCGCACCGACGACCACGACTGGCTGCGCGCCCTCGACGCCGTCGTCCCGGCCGTCATCCGCGAATTCGACCCGCAGGTCATCGTCAGCCAGCACGGCTGCGACGGTCACTCCGCCGACCCGCTCACCCACCTGCGGCTCAGCGTCGACGCGATGCGGGTGGCCACTCAGTGGGTGCGCGACCTTGCCGACGATTACGCCAACGGCAAGTGGCTGGCCACCGGCGGCGGCGGATATGCGCTCGTCGAAGTGGTGCCGCGCGCCTGGACGAACCTCGTCGCGATCGCGGCTGGAGCCGACATCGACCCCGCCACCGCGCTGCCGGAGCGCTGGCGGACCTACGTCGAGGACGTCACCCGCATCACCGCCCCGCATATGATGACCGACGGCCACGACGGCACCTTCGACCCGTGGGCCAACGGCTACGATCCCGAATCCGACCTCGACCGCACAGTCATGTCGACACGGAAGAACATCTTCCCCTTCTACGGCCTCGACGCCCACTTCGACTGACATCCGACCCGCCGCGCAGGCGGCCTCCTTGACTCGAGTGCGCAGTTTTGGAATAGCTCCAGGCAACGATAGAATTAAGCGGTTACGTCTGACAGGCGAACGATCAGTGTTCGCCCCGATCGCCTACCCGTGAGGATTTATCTATGGGCTCAGTCATCAAGAAGCGCCGCAAGCGGATGTCGAAGAAGAAGCACCGGAAGCTTCTGCGCAAGACCCGCCACCAGCGCCGCAACAAGAAGTAAGCGGCTGCGTGCGTCCCCGTCGTTTCGTGCGGCGGGGTTTCGTGCTGATAAGGCCCCGGCACGCAGGCCGACAGCGAGGAGGATGACCGGATGAGCGTCGAGCTGACGTTCCTCACCCGCCCCGGATGCGGGCTGTGCGTCACCGCCATGGACGTCATCGAGGACACCCTTGGCGAGCACATCGCCGCAGGCGACGTCACGGTCACCACCGTCGACATCGAAACCGACGCCGACCTTATCGCCCAGCACGAATGGGACATCCCCGTCGTGCTGCTCAACGGCCGCAAGCACGCCAAGCACCGCATCGACGGGACCCGGCTCAAGCGCACCGTCGAGACACTGCTCGCCCACGGCTGAGACCGCCGGCGGGCCACACACCATACGGCATCGTGACACAGACAGGGGGTGAGGTCGTTGGTGAGCACCGCTTCGCAATCCGGCGGCACCGGACTGTCCTCCGTGCCCGCCCCGGTCGTCGCCCGCATGCCCGGCTACCTGCAGGCCCTTGACGAACTCGCCGCCGCCGGCCAGCAGACCGTCTCCAGCGAAGAGCTCGCCGGACGCTGCACCGTCGGCTCGGCGATCCTGCGCCGCGACCTGTCCCACCTCGACTTCGCCGGCCGCCGCGGCGTCGGCTACGACACCGCCGCCCTCGGCGCCGCGGTGCGCCGCTTCCTCGGCCTCGACCGCACCCGCCGCATCGCCATCGCCGGTGCCGGCCGCCTCGGCTCGGCGATCGCCGACTACGCCGCCGTGCGCTTCAGCGGCTTCGAACTCACCGCAGTCTTCGACACCGCGCCCGAGGTGGTGGGCACCACCGTCGGCGGCGCACCCGTCCTGCCGGTCGAGCAGCTCGCGTCCGTCACCACCGAGACCGGCATCGAGATGCTCATCATCGCCGTGCCCGCACCGGCCGCCCAGGCTGTGGCCGACGCCGCTGTGGCCGCCGGCATCACCGGGCTGCTCAACTTCGCCCCCACCATGGTCACAGTGCCCGAGGACGTGCACGTGCGCCATGTTGACCTCGCCACCGAGCTGCGGGTCCTCGCCCACTACACCGCCCCGGCCCAGCCGGCCGGAATCGACTCGACCGACCTCCGCAACACACGTCCTAGGGAGCATGCACTGTGACATTCCTCGTGCTCGGGATCTCACATCGGTCCGCACCGATGTCCGTCCTCGATGCCATCGCCCTCGACTCAGATGGAGTCGAGGCATTGGCCTCCGGGGTGCGCGCCGGTGACTACGTCGACGGCGCCTGCGTGCTCTCGACCTGCAACCGGCTCGAGGTCATCGCCGACGCCTCGGCCTTCCACGGCGGCCTGGCCGACATCGGCTCCGCCCTCGTCGACGCCACCGGCCTGGACTGGACGAGCCTGTCCGAGCACGTCTACGTCTACTACGACACCAAGGCCGTCGAACACCTCCTGACCCTGGCCTGCGGGCTTGACTCGATGGCCGTCGGCGAAGCCCAGATCCTCGGCCAGCTGCGCAGCGCCTACGTGCACGCCCAGCAGGCAGGGGAGCTGACGAAGGAGCTTGGCATCGTGCTGCAGCAGGCGCTGCGCGTCGGCAAACGCGCGCACGCCGAAACCGAACTCGACTCCGTCTCCCAGTCCCTGCTCGACAAGGCGCTGACCTCCGCCGAAGCCCACATCGGCAGCCTCGAGCGCTCCCGCGCACTCGTCGTCGGCGCCGGCGCGATGTCCGGACTGACCGTCGCGACCCTGCAGCGGGCGGGTGTTGCCCGCATCACCGTGATGAACCGGACCCTGGAGAAGGCCGAACGGCTCGTCGCCCCCGTCGGCGGCCGTGCTGTCGAGCTCACCGCCGAGACGCTCACCGCCGAGATCGCCGATGCCGACCTCATCGTCTCCGTCACCGGTTCGCGCGGCACCGTGCTGAGCCGGGAGGACATCATCGCCGGCATGCAGGCCGACTTCGACCAGCAGCCCAACAAGTTCATCGTCGACCTGGCACTCCCGCACGACATCGACCCGAGCGTGTGCGAACTGCCCCACATCCGGCTCATCGGCCTCGGGGAGCTGTCCGAGATGTTCGCCGAATCCGATCTGCGCAGCCCGTCTGGCGTTGTCGAGATCGTCGCCGAAGTCCGCAGCATCATCCGCTCAGAGCTCGCCGCCTACCGCGCTGAGCACAAGGCCCGCTCGATCGCCCCGACCGTCACCGCGCTGCGCTCGCATGCCGAGACCACCGTGGCCGGCGAGTTCGAGCGACTGAGCCGCAAGATCGGCGCGAAGGTCGACAGCGAGGTGCTCGACGAGATCCGCACCGCGCTCAAGCGCACCGCCGACAAGCTCGTCCACACCCCGACCGTGCGGGTCAAGCAGCTGTCCGTGCAGGACTCCGACGTCGACTACGCCGCAGCCCTGACCCAGCTCTTCGACCTCAGTGCCACCTCCGGCCGCCGAGGAGAGCCCCAGCGCATCGACCGGTCGAAGGTCTCGGTCACCGCTCCCGGTGTCGCACCGGTCAGCGCACGCGATGACCACCACGTCGAAGCCGACGGGCTGCGCCCGGTCGCCGACCACACCCTCGACGTCGTCGAACCGGCCCACTACACCGGCCGCACCGTCAAGCTCGGCACCCGCCGCTCACGGCTGGCCCGCTCCCAGTCGACCGCCGTCGCCCAGCAGATCGCCGCCCAGACCGGCTGGCGTGTTGAGATCGTCGAAGTCGTCACCGAAGGCGACGTGAATATGAGCCCGCTGGCCGCCATGGGCGGCTCCGGCGTCTTCGTCTCCGCCGTGCGCACCGCACTGCTGACCGGCAAGATCGACATCGCCGTCCACTCGCTCAAGGACCTGCCGACCGCCCCGGCCGCCGGCATCGACCTCGTCGCCGTGCCCCCGCGCGTCGACCCCTCCGATGTGCTCATCGCCCGCGACGGCATGACCTTAGCCGAACTGCCGGCCGGTGCTGTGCTCGGCACCGGATCGCCCAGACGCGCCGCCCAGCTGCGCGCCGCCCGGCCCGACATCGAAGTCCGCGGCGTGCGCGGCAACGTCGACACCCGCATCAAGCACGTCACCGACGGCCGCCTCGACGGCGTCGTCCTCGCCGCAGCCGGCGTGCGCCGCATCGGCCGGCTGGCCGAAGTCACCGACGTCCTCGACGCCGCCGTCATGCTCCCAGCCCCCGGACAGGGCGCCCTGGCCGTCGAATGCCGGGCCGCCAACGCCGATGTCGGCGAATTCGACACCGAGCTGCGCACAGCCCTGTCAGGCATCCACGATGCCGACACCGCCCTGGCCGTGCAGGCCGAACGCGCGATCCTCGCCCACGCCGAAGCCGGCTGCTCAGCCCCGATCGGCGCGCTCGCCGAGATCGACGGCAATGCCCTCACCCTCACCGGCGTGATGGCAGACGACACCGGCCGCCTGCAGCGGGCGACCCGCACCGCCGACCTCACCACCGCCTCGGGCGCGGAGGACCACCCGGTCATCGCCAAGGAGCTCGGCAGTGCGATCGCCGACGAGCTGCTCACCATCCTCGGGGTCGTCCCCGACACCGTCACCGGCGCCAACGCTCCCAGCGAGCACATCGACCCGCGCAGCGAGCACGCCGCGGCAGCCGACCGGCAGTCCGTGAGCGAGGTGAGCCGATGAGCAAGGACTCCCGTCCCGAGGCGCAGGCCGCCGTCCGCCCGATCGTCCACTTCCTCGGCGCCGGACCCGGCGACCCGGGCCTCATGACGTACAAGGGCGCTGAGCTGCTCGAACGCGCCACCCTCGTCGTCTACGACGCAGGCGAACTCGACGACATCGTCGACGCCTACGTGCCCGCCACCGCCACCCGGCTCGACTCAGCCGAACTCGGCGCAGCAGCGACCACCCGCGGACGCAAGCTCGCCCAGCTGGCCCGCGAGCACACCCGGGTCGTGCGCATCGTCCCGCACGACGGCGTGCTGTTCTCCACCACCACCGATGAAGCCGCCGGCTGCAAGCGCAACGGTGTCGACTTCGAGATCGTGCCCGGCGTGGGCCTGACCTCGTCGATGTCGGCCTACACCGGCACCCCGATCACCACGAGCCGGGTGCGCTCGGTGCGCTTCATCGAGGCGAGCCCGCAGACCTACGTCGACGTCGCCCGCCACCGCAACACCGGCCACGTCATCACCGGCAGCGTCGACGAGGTCTCGGTGGCCATCGACAGCCTGCTCGGCGACGACTGGGATGCTGACACCCCGATCCTGCTTACGATCGAGGTCTCGACCCTCCAGCAGGTCTCCGTGGAGACGACGCTCGGGGATTCCGGCCCGCACCTGGCCAAAGCGCGCCCCGACCAGCGGGTCGTCATGCTCATGGGCCAGGGCATCGACATGCGCAAGGAGCTGTCCTGGTTCGAGACGAAACCGCTGTTCGGCTGGAAGGTGCTCATCCCGCGCACCCGCGAACAGGCCTCAGCCACCCAGGACCTGCTGGCCGAGTACGGTGCCGAGGGCACGATCGTGCCGACGATCGCGATCCAGCCGCCGCGCACCCCGAATCAGATGGAGAAGGCGATCCGCGCGCTCGTCGAAGGCGACTACCAGTGGGTCGGCTTCACGTCTGTCAACGCTGTGACCGTCGTGCGCAACTGGCTCGAGGACCTCGGCCTCGACGCCCGCTGCCTGGCCGGAGTCAAGGTCGCCGCCGTCGGCGACCAGACCGCTGCCAGCCTGCAGCAATGGGGCGTCATCCCCGACCTCGTGCCCTCCGGTGAGCAGTCCGCCCGCGGCATGCTCGAAGACTGGCCGCCCTTCGACGACGGATACCACGCGATGAACCGGGTGCTGCTGCCGCGCGCCGACATCGCCGGCGAGGTGCTCGTCACCGGGCTGCGCGAAGAGGGCTGGGAGGTCGACGACGTCACCGCCTACCGCACCGTGCGCGCCGCCCCACCACCGGCCCCCGTGCGCGAGGCGATCAAGCGCGGCGACTTCGACGCAGTGCTCTTCACCTCGTCATCGACCGTTCGCAACCTCGTCGGCATCGCCGGCAAGCCCTTCCACACCACCGTCGTCGCCTGCATCGGCCCGGCGACGGCACAGACCGCCGAAGACCACGGCCTGCGCGTCGACGTCATGGCAGACGAAGCCAACCTCGGCTCCGTCGTCGCCGGACTCGTCGAGCACGCCCGCGCCCGCCGCGAGGAGATGCTCGCCGCAGGCCGCACCCCGCTGCGCCCGTCGCAGACCCGCCGACGCAGCTCACGCCGCAAGAAGTGAGGATGCACATGACGCCCACCCCCTCCGCACACACCGCTGACCGCACCATCGGCCTGGCCCCGGGCGCGATCCGCCCGCGCCGCCTGCGCACCACCCCGGCCCTGCGCCGGCTCGTGGCCGAACACCGCCTCGACCCCGCGCAGCTCATCCTGCCGATGTTCGTCAAGGAGACCCTCGACGCTCCCGTCGAGCTGCAGGGCATGCCCGGGGTCTTCCAGCACACCCTCGACTCGCTCGTCACCGCGGCCCGGCAGGCCGCAGCCGCTGGAGTCGGGGGAATCATGCTCTTCGGCATCCCCGCCGAACGCGACCCCGAGGGCAGCCAGGCGTGCGCCGCTGATGGGATCCTCAACCGCGCCATCACGGCTGTGGCCGAGGCGGTCGGCGAGGACACCGTCGTCATGGCCGATCTGTGCCTCGACGAGTTCACCTCCCACGGCCACTGCGGAGTGCTCGCCGAGGATGGCAGCGTCGACAACGACGCCACCCTCGACCTGTATGCCCAGATGGCGCTCGCTCAGGCCCGCGCCGGCGCCCACGTGCTCGGGCTGTCGGGCATGATGGACGGCCAGGTCGCCGCCGTGCGCGCCACCCTCGACGCCGCCGGATTCACCGACGTTGTGGTGCTCGGCTACACCGCCAAGTACTCTTCGGCCTTCTACGGGCCCTTCCGGGAAGCCGTCGAATCCCAGCTCGAAGGCGACCGCCGCACCTACCAGCAGGATCCGGCCAACGGCCGCGAGGCGATGCGCGAACTCGAACTCGACCTCGCCGAAGGCGCTGACATCGTCATGGTCAAGCCTGGTCTGCCCTACCTCGACGTCCTCGCCCAGGTCGCCGAGGCCTCCCCGGTGCCGGTGTGGGCCTACCAGATCTCCGGCGAGTACGCGATGGTCGAATTCGCTGCGCGGGCAGGAGCCATCGACCGGATGCCGGCGATCCTTGAGAGCCTTACCTGTTTCGTGCGCGCCGGCGCCGATGCGGTGCTCACCTACTGGGCGACCGAGGTCGCCGAGCACCTCAACGCCGAGGCCGCTGGAAGGCGGGGCCGGCGATGATGATGGATCGTGACCGCGTGCGCGACGGCGAGCGGGTCCCGCACGTCTCACCCGTGACCGAGGCGCCGGATGAGCCGCGCTGGCTGAGCGAGGACCAGCAGGTCGCCTGGCGCAGCTTCCTCATCGCCCACCAGCTGCTCATGAGCCAGCTCGACAAGGAGCTGCGCGCGACCCACCGCATCGGGATGCCCGAATACGAAGTCCTCGTCCATCTCTCCGAACAGGCCGGCCGCTGCATGCGCATGGCGCTGCTCGCCGACGATATGGGCATGAGCCGGTCCCGGCTGACCCATATCGTCTCCCGGATGGAGAAGCGTGGACTCGTCGAGCGCACTGCGATCGCCGAGGACGGCCGCGGCATCAACTGCTCGCTCACCGACGACGGCTGGACGCTGCTCGAGCGCTCCGCCCCGTTGCACGTCGAAGGCGTGCGCCAGCACCTCATCGACCTGCTCGACGACAGTGAGGTCGAGACGATGCGCTCGATCTTCCTCAAAGTGAATTCCCATATGCGTGACGTACCGTAAGTGCCGCGTGCGCCCTGGCCAGCGGCCGGGCACCTGACCGTGACGAACTGCCGAAAAGGAGCTCCATGACCTCGCAGAACCTGACAGCCTCCCAGCAGCTCTTCGACCGGGCACTGGCCGTCACCCCCGGTGGCGTCAACTCGCCGGTCAGGGCCTTCGGAGCTGTCGGCGGCACCCCGCGCTTCATCGACTCGGCACAGGGTGCGACGCTGCGCGATGTCGACGGCAACGACTACATCGACCTGATCGGCTCCTGGGGGCCGATGATCCTCGGCCACGCCCACCCCCAGGTGCTCGCCGCCGTCACCGAGGCCGCGCAGAAGGGATTCTCCTTCGGCACCCCGTCGGCCAACGAGGTGGCACTGGCTGAGGAGATCGTCGCGCGCGTCGAACCGGTCGACGAGGTCCGCCTCGTGTCCTCGGGCACCGAGGCGACGATGTCGGCGATCCGCCTGGCCCGCGGTTACACCGGCCGGGCGAAGGTCGTGAAGTTCGCCGGCTGCTACCACGGGCACGTCGACGCGCTGCTGGCCGCCGCCGGCTCCGGACTGGCGACCTTCTCCCTGCCCGACACCCCCGGCGTCACCGGCGCAAGCGCGGCCGACACGATCGTGCTGCCCTACAACGACCCCGACGCCCTGGCTGCCGCCTTCGCCGAACACGGCGCCGACATCGCCTGCGTCATCACCGAAGCCAGCCCCGGCAACATGGGTGTCGTGCCGCCGCGTGACGGCTTCACCCAGACGATCCGGTCGCTCACCCGCCAGCACGGGGCACTCATGATCTCCGATGAGGTCATGACCGGCTTCCGCGTCTCCGCAGCCGGCTGGTACGGCTACGAATCCGCAACCGCCGGCTACCCCGAAGGCCCCGCCGACCTGTTCACCTTCGGCAAGGTCATGGGCGGCGGCTTCCCGGCCGCAGCCTTCGGCGGCCGCGCCGAGGTCATGCAGCACCTCGCCCCGGCAGGCCCGGTCTACCAGGCCGGCACGCTGTCGGGGAACCCGGTCGCCACAGCCGCCGGAATCACCACCCTTAAGCTCACCACCGAACTCGACGTCTACTCCCACCTCGAGCGCGCCGCCGACATCCTCCGCCCAGCCGTGAGCGAGGCGCTGACCGCCGCCGGTGTGCCGCACCGGATCCAGAGCGCGAACTCGATGTTCTCGGTGTTCTTCACCGACCGCGAGGTGCGCAGCTACGACGACGCCCGCGCCCAGGACTCCGCCGCCTACGGGGCGTTCTTCACCAGCATGCTCGAATCCGGCATCCACCTGCCCCCGAGCGCCTTCGAAGCCTGGTTCCTGTCCCTGGCCCACACCGACGAGGTGCTCGAGCGGATCATCGCCGCCCTGCCAGCCGCCGCCTCGGCCGCGGCCGCCCACAGCGCAGGAGAGAAGGCATGAGTCAGGTGCGCATCCACCTCACCCGCCACGGCGAGGTCCACAACCCCGACGGGCTGCTCTACGGCCGGCTGCCCGGTTACGGGCTCTCATCGCGCGGCCACGAGATGGCCGGCCGGCTCGCCGAGCACTTCACCAGCCCGGACTTCGCCGTTTCGGCACTTGTGAGCTCGCCGTTGCAGCGCGCCCAGGAGACCATCGCCCCGCTCGCCGGCGCCCTGGAGATGACCCCGCGGATCGATGAGCGGGTCATCGAGGCCGCCAACAGCTTCGAGGGCATGGTCGTCGACCGCTCGCATCTGACGCAGCCGGCCAACCTCGTGCGCCTGTACAACCCGCTGCGCCCCTCCTGGGGCGAGCCGTACCAGCAGCAGGTGATGCGCATGCGCGCCGCGATCGCCAGCCTGCGCCGCCAGCTCGAACCGCTCGCCGCAGGCGACGGCGTGGCCGGCGGCAACGGCACCGTCGACGGGGTCATCGTCTCCCACCAGCTGCCGATCTGGGTGACCCGCCGGGCCGCTGAGGGCCAGCGGCTGTGGCACGATCCGCGCGAACGCGAATGCGCGCTCGCCTCCGTCACCACCTTCACCTATGAGGCAGGAGAGCTCACCGGCATCGAGTACACCGATGTGTGCGCTGACCTCCAGCCGGTCAAGGCGGTGCCCGGCGCATGAGGGACCAGCCCTTCGGCCGCCGGCCGCTCAGCCGGCGCGGACTGCTGACGCTGGCCGCCTCGGCCGCCGGGACGATCGTGCTCGCCGGCTGCGCGAGCGAGAACGACGAACTCGCCCAGCAAGCCGGCAGCGAACAGGGATACGTCTCCGGCTCCGGAGTCATCACCCAGGTCGCCCCAGCCGACCGAGGCGAACCGCTCGACCTCGACTTCGAGACCCTCGACGGGGAGAAGCAGTCCCTGGCCGGGCTGCGCCCGAAACTCGTCGTCATCAACCTCTGGTACGCCGCCTGCCCGCCATGCCGCAAGGAGGCCCCCGACCTCATCGAGGCCTCCGAGAAGTTCGCTGACGACACTGTGTTCCTCGGCGTCAACGTCCGCGACCAGGCAGGGGCGGCCGAGGCGTTCATCAGGAATTTCGAGGTGCCGTACCCGAACATGCTCGACACCGACGGTGCGATGGTCGCCCTGCTCTCGGACATCCTGCCGCCGCAGGCCACCCCGTCGACCGTCATCCTCGACACCGAGGGCCGGGCCGCTGCCCGCGCCGTCGGTGCCGTCGACGCCTCGACGCTCACCGGGATGATCGAAGACGTGCTCGGCGAATGACCGATATCGGCCACACCTTCGCCCAGACGATCCTCGACGGGCCGCTGCTCATCGCGATGTTCGTCGCCGCGCTCGCCGGTGCGGTGTCCTTCGCCTCCCCGTGCGTGCTGCCTCTTGTGCCCGGTTACATCGGGTATGTCACCGGTCTGACCGGTACGACGATCGAGGAGAAGCGCACCTCGACGGTGCTCGGAGGAGTCGCGCTTTTCGTCCTCGGCTTCGCCGTCGTCTTCGTCGCCCTCGGCACCGCCTTCTCCGGGCTCGGCGCGGCAGCAGGGGAGTGGATCGGCCTGCTCACCCGAATCATGGGTGCTGTCGTCATCATCGCCGGCATCGTGTTCATGGGCGGCTTCGGCTGGCTGCAGCGGGACCGCCGGCTGCAGAGGAAGCCCAAGGCCGGGCTGTGGGGCGCACCCGTGCTCGGGGCGACCTTCGCGCTCGGCTGGGCGCCGTGCATCGGCCCGACCCTGGCCGCTGTGCTCGCCCTGTCCACCGGATTCGGCGCTGAAGGGCAGGTGTGGCGCGGCACGCTGCTGACCTTCGTCTACTGCCTCGGCCTCGGCATCCCGTTCCTCATCGTCGCCTTCCTGCTCCACCGCGGCGCCGGCCGGCTGGCCTGGGTGCGCGAACACCAGCAGACGATCGTGCGGACCGGGGGGATCATGCTCATCCTGCTCGGCCTGCTGCTCGTCACCGGTGTGTGGAACGCCTGGATCCAGCAGCTGCAGGGCACCATCGGCGACTTCGACCTGCTGATCTGACGGCCCCGACCATCTGCCACACTTGACGAGGATATGAGTACGAAGACCGCGAAACCCGCCCCGCCCGACATCGGCGCACTCGGCATGCTGCGCTGGGCCTGGCGGCAGCTGACGACGATGCGCACCGCACTCATCCTGCTGCTCGTCCTCGCCCTGGCCTCGATCCCCGGATCCCTGCTGCCCCAGCGCATCCAGGACCCTGCCCAGGTCACCCAGTACATCGAGGACAACCCGCGGATCGGCCCGTTCCTCGACGCCGTGCAGCTCTTCGACGTCTACGCCTCCGTGTGGTTTGCCGCGATCTACATCCTGCTCATGGTCTCGCTCGTCGGCTGTGTGCTGCCGCGCAGCAAGCAGCACTACAAGGCGATGCGCCAAGCCCCGCCACCGGCGCCGCGTCGGCTGTCCCGGATGCCCGGCTACCAGGCCTTCACCGCCTCGGGCACGGCCGAGGACATGCTCACCGCCGCCGAGGCGAGGCTGAAGAAGCTCGGCTACCGCACCATCCGGCGCGGCGACGCAGTCTCAGCTGAGCGCGGCTACCTCCGCGAGACCGGCAACCTGCTCTTCCACATCTGCCTGCTCGGCGTCACCGTCACGATGGCGGTCGGCGCGCTCATCGGGTATTCCGGCCAGCGCATCCTCGTCGAAGGCGAGACCTTCACCAACTCGCTCGTCGCCTACGACTCCTTCGAACCCGGCTCGTACTTCTCCGCCGACCGGCTCGACGACTACCGGCTGCGGCTCAACAGCTTCGATGCCAGCTTCGACGACACCGCAGCCGGCAACCAGTTCGGCCAGCCGCGCGCGTTCAACGCCGACGTCACCACCATCCAGCACGGCCAGGACACCGACCACAGCCTGCGGGTCAACGAACCGATCCGGATCGACGGCTCCCGGGTCTACCTCACCGGCAACGGCTACGCCCCGGTCATCACCGTGCGCGACGGCGACGGCAATGTCACCTACTCCGGGCCGGTCGTGTTCCTGCCGCAGGACGGCGTCTACACCTCCCGCGGCGTCGTCAAGGTCCCCGATGCCAGCCCCGATCAGCTCGGCTTCGTCGGCATCCTGCTGCCGACCGCCTCACAGAACGAAAAGGGCGAACTCGTCTCCCAGTTCGCCGAACTGCGCAACCCCTACCTCGTGATGAACGTCTTCGCCGGCGACCTCGGCCTCGATGCCGGCATCGCCCAGTCGGTCTACGAACTCGACACCGACAACCTCGACCAGCTCGCCGGGCCCGACGGGCAGCCGCTGCAGCTGTATCTCAAGCCCGGGGAGACCGCCGAGCTGCCCGATGGGCTCGGCAGCGTCGAACTCGAAGAGATCAAACGCTACGTCGCTCTCGACATCCGGCATGACCCCACGCAGGGGATCATGCTCGGTTTCACGATCTTCCTGCTCGCCGGCCTCGGGCTCTCCCTGTTCGTGCCGCGCCGGCGCATGTGGGTCCGCGCCGCCGACACCGGCGACGGGGTGGCCACCGAGGTCGCCTCGCTTGCCCGCGGAGAGGACCCGCGCGTGGTGCAGGCGGCCGAGAGCCTTGCAGTAGAATTGAACAACTCACCCAGTCGAAAGGCATGACCCCCATGGACGTCAACGTCACGCTTGCGACGTGGTCGAATCTCCTGATCTACTCGGCGATGGCCGTGTACGCGATCGCCTTCCTCCTCTACTCCAGCGACCTGTTCGCCGGCCGCACCCTGGCCAGCAGCGGGAAGAAGGCCACCGCCCGCAGGGCCGGTGCGAAGACGAGCGCGAAGGCCTCAGCACCGGTGCGCACCACACGCAACTCCTCCGTCGCCGTCCTCGACCGCGAGGACGACGCCGAGACTGCTGATGCAGGGGCAGCAGACGCTGAGACCGGCGGGCCCGAGGAGAAGGCGACCGGCGCCTCGGGAACGGCCGGACGCCGCACCGCCGCCCGCATGGCGACCGCACTGACGGTGCTCGCGACCGGCCTGCACGTGGCCGCCGTGCTCACCCGCGCGCTCTCGGTCACCCGCGTGCCGTGGGGCAACATGATGGAGTACGCGCTCACCGCCTCCGCACTCGCTGTGCTCGTCTACATCGTTGTGCTGTACTTCGCCGACATCCGCTACCTCGGCACCTTCGTCGCCGGCGGCGCGCTCGTCACCCTGGGCCTGTGCATCACCGTCTTCTACACCCCGGCCGCGCAGCTCGTGCCGGCGCTGCAGTCGTACTGGATCTGGATCCACGTGCCGATCGCGATCCTCTCGACCGCACTGCTGAGCGTCTCGGCGATCCTCGCGATCTTCCAGATCCTCAAGGCCCGCACCGAGAAGAAGGACACCGTCACCGGGCTTGCGCGCATGTTCAACCGGGTGCCGGCCAGCGAGGCCGTCGAGCAGCTGTCCTACCGGATCGCCGCGGTCGGGTTCGTCACCTGGACGTTCACCGTCATCGCCGGCGCGATCTGGGCTGAGGTCGCTTGGGGCCGCCCGTGGGGCTGGGACGCCAAGGAGATCTGGTCATTCGTCGTCTGGGTCGTCTACGCCGCCTACCTCCACGCACGCGCGACCCGCGGCTGGTCAGCCACCCAGGTGGCCGTGCTCAACATCGTCGGCTTCTCCAGCCTCATCTTCAACTTCGCCATCGTCAACGTCTACTTCGACGGCCTGCACTCCTACTCCGGGCTGTGATCGGCCGTGGCGTGAGCTGAATGCAATGATCCGCAGGACCCCACGGTCCTGCGGATCATTCTTCTGTCTGCTTATGAGCGGCCTTTGGCGGAGTTGGCGCCGTTCTCGCCGCTCTCCGGGTGATCGTCCGGGGTTTCGCCGACGGCGCGCTCCTCGCGTTCGCGTTCGGCCAGCCAGCGCTCGAACTGCTCGTGCGGGCTCAGCTCCTCTTCCGGGGCCTCCGGCTCGGCTGCCGGTTCGGACGCCGGCCGTGTGGCCGGATTTTCAGCGGGCTCGGGTGTGGCCGATGCGTCCATGTCCTCCTGCGACTGGGCCCGGGTGCCGTGCGCTGCAGCAGTGCTGCCGGTGGACTTGCGGCGGCGCTCAAGCTCCTCACGGCGCTTGCGGCGCTCAGCCTGCTCGACCTCATCGGCGATCTTCTGCAGATAGTCCGGATCGTCATCCGGGGCGACCGGGCCAGCAGAGCGACGCTGGCCGGAACTGGAACGGCCGAACAGGAACCACAGCAGCAACCCGAAGACCGGCACGAAGGGGATGACGAGCAGCCAGCCCCATTTGGGCAGGACTCGAATGTGGGCGCGGTCCCGGACGACGCAGTCGAAGAAGCTGTACAGCGTGACAGCGACGAGAATCAGTGCGGCGGCTACCAGAATCCTTGTCATATTGCCTATCAGGATAGTCGATCGGCCCAGGCCGACGGAAACGATCCAGCGTCTCAGATGCGGCTTCTCAGCGCAGACTCAGGTGCGCCTCCCACGTTCGGGACGGACCGCCGACACCGCTACACTGGTGGGCATCATGCGTGACTATCTGATGTACCTGCTTGCCCGCCTCGCTGTGCTTATGGGCACGATCGTCGTCGTCTGGTGGATCGCAGGCCCCGGACTCATCTCGACGATCGCGGCGATCATCATCTCCGCTCTCATCAGCTACCTGGCGCTCAGGCCGCTGCGCGATTCGGCGACGGGTTCGCTCATCGCCTGGCAGGAGCGCCGCCGGGACAGCAGCGGGAAGGTCAAGGCGCGCACCGTGAAGAAGGGCAGCGACGAGGACCTGGAGGACAAGGAACTCGACCGCAGAGATCCTGACCGCTGACGTCTGCGGGCCCAACAGCCGTCTGCAGACCTACAGTGCCAGGCCGAGCGCCAGCAGCGCCGCATAGGCCAGTGCCGCCAGCCCCGTGTGCTTGATCGGCGGGATGAGTGCTGTGCCCTCCGAACCGGAGAGCACCACCTGCAGCGGTGAGATCGTGAGCACCAGCGACAGCGCCGCCAGCACCGCAGCCGGATGCCCGGTGAGGATCGGCACGAGCAGCAGCGCATACGGGAGGAACACGAGCAGCGTGTAGGCAAGCCTCGCCCGCTTCTCACCCAGCAGCACCGCCAAAGTCAGTTTGTCTGCCTGCCGATCTGTGGGGATGTCGCGCAGGTTGTTGACCATGAGCACTGCGCAGGCGAACAGCCCGATCGCGACCGCACCGGCGATCGCGGCCGCTGAGATCGCCGAGACGAGCGCATAGGTCGTCCCGAGCGTGGCGACGAGGCCGAAGAAGACGAAGACGAACAGCTCGCCCATCGCCCGGTAGCCGTACGGCTTCGAACCGCCGGTGTAGAACCAGGCCGCCCAGATCGCGGCGGCACCGACCGGGATGAGCCACCACGCCTGGGAGATGATGACGAGGATCGCACCGGCGGCCACAGCGACACCGAAGCTGATGAATGCCGCCCGCTTCACCGCCTCGGGCTCGGCCGCACCGGAGGCTGTCAGCCGCAGCGGTCCGACTCGTACGTCGTCGGTGCCGCGCACGCCGTCGGAGTAGTCATTGGCGTAGTTCGACCCGATCTGCAGTGCCAGGGACACGATGAGTGCGAGCGCTGCCTTGAGCAGCAGGAACGACAGTGATACATCAGGGTCAGGGTCGTCGAGCATGCTGCCGATGACGAGGGCCGACAGACCGCCGAGCACACCGAGCGCGGCTCCGGTCCCCAGCAGCACGGGGGCGACGGCCAGCGGCAGGGTGCGCAGCCGAGCTCCCTCGACCCACTGCGGGAAGGTTGCCATCGAAGTCCTCAATGTCATTCAGATCGAGCCATGGTCAGTGCGCTGGCCAGCAGTTTCGCCAGCATGCAGACCAGTCTAGTCTGCCACTGCGACAGGCCGTTTCCCAGCGCGGCGCATCACAACTCGGTTGCAGTCAGGTGCGCTCGGCCAGCCCGAGACGCTCAACCAGCTGGCGGCGCAGGGCGCGCCTGTCCGGTTTGCCCAGACCGGTCGCCGGCAGCGCATCGAGTTCGACCGCATAGACCGGCCGGTGCAGGCTCGGCAGGTCCGGCACCGAGGCGGTGAGCCGCTCGGCGAGCGCGCGTGCGGTGGCGACAGGGCCGCCGTCAGTCGTGCCGGGACGGTCGGTGACGATCGCGCAGGCGAGCACCTCACCCCATTCGGCATCCGGCACGCCGGTGATGAGCACCTCGCGGACGCCAGCGGCTTCGAGGGCGGCAAGCAGCGTGTTCTCGACGGCCAGCGGGCTGATGTTCTCCCCACCGGAGATGACGACGTCATCGGCCCTGCCGAGGACGCTCAGCACCCCGTCGGTCATCGTCCCCAGATCGCTGGTGACGAACCGGCGGGCCCCGTCGTCACCGGTGGTGAACCCGCTGCCGGCCACCTCCTCGGGATCGGGGAGTGCGCGCAGCCGACCGCCGGTGACATCGACATAGCCGTCGGCGAGCACATCGCCGGCCAGCACCACCCGGCCGGTGTCGTCGATGCTGATGTCGACGTCTGCGAAGGGGACCCCGTCGTAGACGCAGCCCCCGCAGGTCTCGCTCATCCCGTAGGTGCGCACGATGTTCAGGCCGGCTGATGCGGCGCGGGCGAGCAGGCTGGGGGAGATCGCCGCCCCGCCGAGCAGGATCGCGTCGAAGGAGCGCGCGAGCTCAGCGGCGACCGGATCGGCCATGATGCGGGTGAGCTGGGTGGGCACGAGCGCGGTGTAGAGCGGTCCGGGCGGGCCGGATGAGGCGATCATGTGCAGGGCCGCCTCCTGCAGCGCCATGACATCGGCGCTGAAGGACTGCGCGGTGAACGGCCCGCGCACGGCGAAGGGCACCGTCTGGGCCTGCAGCGAGCGCAGCACCACCTGCGTGCCGGCGATGTGGTTGACCGGCAGCGCCAGGTACCAGCGGCCGGGCCCGCCGAGGATTCCCTCGGTCGCCCGCGCCGAGGCGGTGAGTGCCTGAGCAGAAAGCGCCACTCCCTTGGCCGGTCCAGTGGTGCCCGAGGTGTGGACGACGAGGGCCGGGGGCCGGCGGCCGGTGCCGGCGTCGTCGTAGTGGTGCGGGTCGACGACGGTGACCTGCCCGTCGCGGGTGGGCGGCAGCACGACGGTGTGTGCGCCGGCGAGTGCCCGGCGCAGCAGTTCGGCGAGTTCGGTGTGGTCCATCGAGCGGGCCCTCACCGGCTCAGTAGTACCAGGGGAACGGCGACCAGTCCGGGTCGCGCTTCTCCAAGAACGCATCCCGGCCCTCGACGGCCTCATCGGTCATATAGCCGAGGCGGGTGGCCTCACCGGCGAAGACCTGCTGGCCGACGAGACCGTCGTCGACGAGGTTGAAGGCGAACTTCAGCATCCGCTGGGCGTTCGGGGACTTGCCGAGGATCTCGCTGGCCATCGTCAGGGCCGCGGTTTCGAGCTCGGCATGGTCGACGACCTCGTTGACCGCGCCCATCTCGGCCATCTCCTGGGCGGAGTAGGTGCGGCCGAGGAAGAAGATCTCCCGGGCCCGCTTCTGCCCGACCATCTTCGCCAGATACGCCGAACCGTAGCCGGCATCATAGGAGCCGACGTCGGCGTCGGTCTGCTTGAACTTCGCATGCTCACGCGAGGCGATCGTCATATCGCACACGACGTGCAGGCTGTGGCCGCCGCCTGCCGCCCAGCCGGGAACGACGGCGATGACGATCTTGGGCATCGTGCGGATGAGCCGCTGGACTTCGAGGATGTGCAGGCGCCCGGCGCGCGCCGGGTCGACGGTCTCGGCGGTCTCGCCAGCGGCGTACTGGTAGCCGGAGCGTCCGCGGATGCGCTGGTCGCCACCGGAGCAGAACGCCCAGCCGCCGTCCTTCTCGCTCGGTCCGTTGCCGGTCAGCAGCACACAGCCGACGTCGGGGGTCTGCCGGGCGTGGTCGAGGGCGCGGTAGAGCTCATCGACGGTGTGCGGGCGGAACGCGTTGCGCACCTCGGGCCGGTCGAAGGCGATGCGCACACAGCCGATGTCGGCGCCCTCGGCGTCGATGGCCCGGTGGTAGGTGATGTCGGTGAAGTCGAAGCCGGAGACCGCGCGCCAACGGCTGGGGTCGAAGATCTCAGAGACAGACATGCCCTTACCTTAGCGCTTGGGACCGTCGCAGGTGCCGGTGCGCGGCGTAGTGTGGAGGCATGATCCCAGACTGGCTGGCCGACCTCGTCACCGGCACCGACGACCTCGATGAGCTGCTGCCTGAGCGCCGCGTCGTCGAGCTGCCGATGATCACCCGCTTCCGCGGCATCACCTCCCGGCAGGCACTCGTCTTCCGGGGGCCTGCCGGATGGTCGGAGTTCTCACCGTTCGTCGAATACGCCGCGCCCGAGGCGGCACGCTGGCTGGCAGGTGCGCTAGAGTTCGGCCACCGGCCGGCTCCAGAACCCCTGCGCGATGCCGTCCCGCTCAACGGCACCATCCCCGACTGCCCGCCCGAGGCGGTGCCGGGTCTCATCGCCCGCTACCCGGGTGCCGGAACCTTCAAGATCAAGATCGCCGCCCGCGGGATCACGAGCCTGGACACTGATCTTGCGCGCATCCGGGCCGTGCGCGCCCACGCTCCGGCAGCCCGGCTGCGCTTCGACGCCAACGCCGGCTACCCGCTCGCAGACGCCCAGCAGCTGTGTGCCGCCATCGCCGAGCTGCCTGAGGTGGGCGACTGGCTGGAGTACATCGAACAGCCCGTCGCCGCGGTCGAGGATCTCGCCCGGCTGCGGGAGTGGATCGCCGCCCGCGGGCTGCCTATCCGCATCGCTGCCGATGAGTCGATCCGCAAGGCCGATGACCCCTACCGGGTCGCAGCTCTCGGGGCGGCTGATGTCATCATCGTCAAAGCCCAGCCGCTCGGCGGCGCCCAGCACGCTGCCGAGGTCGTCACCGGATGCGGGCTGCCCGCTGTCGTGTCATCAGCCCTGGAGACCGGCATCGGGCTGCGGGCAGGCGCGCTGCTGGCCGCCAGCCTGCCGGTCGACTCCGCTGCAGAGGCGATCTTCGCCGGCCCGCCGGCCTGCGGGCTGGGCACTGGGGCGCTGTTCACCGAAGACATCATCAGCGACTCCGGCACACACGGCCCTGACGATCCGGGCACTGCCGCAGTCCTGCCCGCGGCCCGCACGCACCCTGACCCAGGCCTGCTCGCCGCCCACACCGCAGACGCCGAGACCTGCGCCTGGTGGGACGCCCGGGTGCGCGACTGCCTGTCCGAGCTGCGCCGGCAGATCTGAGCTCTCAGCCGAAGACGCCGAGCGCCTCACCGGCGATCGCCTGCAGGTCGGCGCGGTAGGCCTCATCATCGATCGGCGCTGGCGAATCCGGAGCCCCATACGCGGAGACGAGTGTGTTGCCGGCCTGGGCGTAGACGTAGAGGAACACGAACCCGTCGGCCTGCTTCTCCGCATAGCCCAGCGCCGCATCAGCACCGTCGACCTCGACATCGAAGGGCGTGAGCGTCGAGGACGCATAGGTCTCTCCACCGCTGGTGCGCTCATAGCTGGCACACGACTCGACATACGCGCGCACCTGCTCGAGGCCCGCCTCGGCGGCGCCGGCATCGGGGTAGCTGGTCGCATCGAGGTCGGCGCGCGGATGCTCACCGTGGGAGAAGTGCTCATGCATCTGCACCTGCTCACGCTGCACCGCTGTCAGCGCCTCGGTACAGGCAGTGTCGGCGATCTCCTCGGAGATGAACCCGATCTCCTCCTCACTGGGCACCGTCTCGTTGCCGTGCGCGGTGAACGCCTCACCATCGAAGCTCACCTGGTCGATCCGCTCCGAGATCGCCGCCGACTCCAGCTGCTCACCTCCACCGGCACCGCAGCCGGCGAGCAGGAGCAGGGACGCGGCAGCGCAGGCAGTGGCATGACGGGTTCGCATGCCCTCAGCCTATCGGGCCCCGGCATGCACCACACCGGAAATCGCGCAGCGTGCTCTGCGCGTCTAGGATCGCTGCATGGACACCGTCTTCGATCCCGCACCGCATGCCGCGCTCGCCCGGCTCACCACCGAGCAGACCGCTAGGCTGGCCGCACTCGATCCGGCCTGGGCGCCCCTGGAGGTCCCGCAGCTTGAGCCTGGGGATGCGGTCGTCGGTGCCGATCCGGCTGCTGCCGTGCCCGAATCGCCGGCCGCTCTGGCCGTCGTGCGCACCCATGTCTCCGGGCTCGACACCCCGGCTGCCGTGTGGGGCACCCGAGTGGCGCACACGATCCAGCTGCGCGTCGGTACCGATGCCGATGCCGCTGGGATCGCCGCGGTGCTCGCCGCTGCCGTCGCCGAGGCGCGGGCCCGGGATGCCGAGACGGCCCGCGGACCCGGCAGCAGGTTCGGCGACGGGGAGACGATCGATGAGGAAGACCGGTCGATCCGCGTGTCGATTCCCGCGCGCGAGGCGGTCATCGCCCAGGCGCTGGCGGCCACCGGCTTCCGCCTCGACTCCATGGACGGACTGCGGGTTCTCGACCGCGACGCACCCGAGGTGCCGGCTGGGGATGTGCCGTTCGCTGCGCCGGAGGAGGCTGATGAGGACGCGCTGACGGCGGGGATGGTGAAGCTGCAGGCATTCGATGCCGCGTTCGTGTCCAACCTCATGCGCGAGAGCACCGAGGAGGCCATGCGCCAGTATGCGCGGGAGGCGATCGCAGCCGGCCCGGGCTGGTCGGCGATCGTGCGCGGCCGAAAGCCGGGCACCATCGACGCCTACCTCACCATCACCCCACCCGAGGAGTCCGCCTGGGCGGCCGCCGGCCTCACCGTGGGTGCCAGCGCCTATGTCGGCTTCGCCTGGACCGAACCGCACCTGCGCGGCACCGGGCTGGCCAGCCGGATGCTCGCCGCCGGAGAAGCCCACGCACGGGCACAGGGCGTCGACACGCTGCTCATCGGCTACGCGGCACAGAATCCGCTCTCCGGTCCCGTGTGGATCCGGCGCGGCTACCGTCCGGTCCGCGCGCACTGGCTGCTGCACCCGTAACCATCACCAGGGCTGCCACCGGGATCCCTCACCCGGGTGCGGAGGTCAGAGTTTCTCGGCGGCGTCCCCGCGGTGACGCTTCCGGGTCGTGGATGCGGCCGGCACCGGTTCGCAGGGTGCGATTGTCACATGGGTGATCTCGTCCTGGCCCCAGGTGCGGTAGTGGCGGGTGCGCCGGCCGGGGACGATCGGGTCGTGCAGCGCACCGGCCATCCGGCCGGTGAAGTCGAGCCGGCCCTGCGCATCGGCGCGCAGCGTCGAGACTGACTCCGACAGCGGCGAGGAGATCCGCAGCTCATACTTCTCGCCCGGGTGGTACAGCGCAGGCGTGCGGATGCGGAACGTGCCGGCCCCATTGAGGGTGAACCCGGCTGTCGTCACCTGCCCGAAGGTCACCAGCTGTGCGCGCCTGCGGGAGATCGAGACCTCCCAGCCGTGCACGGAGAACACGGGCAGACCGGTGATGAAGGTGAACGCACCTCCGTCGGAGACCTGACCACCACCTCGGGAACGGTGGCCGGCGGCAGCCTGAGCGGCCAGCCGCTGCGGCAGCGCAGTGAGCCACTCGCCGAGTTCGCGCTGCCAGGCGAACCAGTTGTGCAGCCCGGTGGCGCGCGGCGTCCACATGTGCCTGATGCCCAGCTCGCTCAGCCGCCGGTGGAAGGACTCACCGTGGTGGCTGACGCTGGCCTCCAGCACGTCGACGTGCTCCTCGGCCTCCTCGGGGTCCGGGTCGCCGGAGCCGGCGGTGAACAACAGATCGGTGGCGGCGAGGTTCTCCGCCAGGTGCAGCGGGGAGTTGGCCAGCCATTCGGCCTTATCGCGGCGCGGATCGCCGAACAGCGAACGCGGTTCGCCGCCCTCGCGCAGCGAGATGATGTCCATGAGCGGCACGGCGGCCAGCGGGTCGAGCGGGGAGGAGAATGCGGCGGCCGCGCAGTAGCGGTCGGGATGCCAGGCGGCGTACTTCATCGCCGCATATCCGCCCATCGACAGGCCGGCCAGGATCTGGCCGCCGCGTTCGGCGTTGACGGAATAGCGGCCGGTGACGAAGTCGACGAGCTCCCCGGTGTGGAACTTCGGCCAGTCGAGCAGCGTATCGCCGAAGGCATGCGTGGAGTAGCTGGCCGCCCCGGCATCGGGCATGACGACGAGATACGGGCTCTCCGCGGTGATCCGCTCAGCAGCCCCGAGGTCGGTCCAGGAGCGGAAGTCATCGCCGGAGCCGTGGAAGAGGTAGATGACGTCGGCGACCTCGCTCGGGGTGCCCGGCAGCAGCACCCGCAGCCCGACAGTGCGCGACAGGGCGGGGGAGTAGACGAAGAACTCGCGCAGCCGGCGGGAGAGCTTGCGCTTCTCCCGCACATGGAAGCGGGCGGCGTCCTCACCGGTGGGCTCAGGGCCGAGGAAGGTGAGCGTCTGGTTGCGGCCGGGGAACTCGCCGGCCCGGTTGCGGGCAGCGGTCAGGGCGCGCACGGCGCGCGCGCCGACGGAGAGCATGATGTGACGTCGCTGGATCATAAGCGTCCTCGCAGGGCTCGGCAGCGGTGGGCGCGACACGGGGTCTCACCGCTCACGATAGGACGCGTGGGTGAACGGGAGGAGACGGGCGTGCGACTCAGCGCTGGGGATTGGCTGCCCGGCGGCGCTCGGTGCGCACACCCGGCAGCAGCTGGCCCTGCCGGTGGGCGAGGAAGAGCATCGCCAGACCGGCCAGCGAGCACACCGCGACGGTGACGACCGAGCCCTCCATGCCGAGGTCCCCGCCGGTCAGCCAGTCCGGCCCGGAGAACGACGCAGCGAACAGACCGTCCCCAGAGCCGACGCCGGAGACCGGGGAGCTGAAGATGCCCCCGGAGAGGAAGTTCCACGTGGCGTGGATGCCGATCGGCAGCCACAGCCGGCGGGTGAGCAGATAGGCCCCGCCCAGCAGCAGACCGGCCTCTACCGCGATCGTGGTCGCACCCCACCAGCTGGAGCCGGGATTGCCCAGATGCGCGGCACCGAACAGCGCTGAGGAGATGATGAGTGCTGCCCATGAGCCGAACCACGCATCGAGGATCCGCAGCAGGATCCCGCGGAAGACGATCTCCTCGATGACGCCGGCGCTTATCCCGCCGGCCAGGCCGATGAGGATTCCGTCACTGAGCTGGATGCCGGTGATCCGGTAGCCGCCGATCAGCGCGATGATGCCGATCGCTGCGAGGATGACCGCGACACCGACGGTGATGCCGAAGAGGAACTCGATGGTCTTCGAGCCCCCGCGCAGCCCCTGACCCGGATCACCGCCGATCCAGCCGACGATGAGCCGGTAGAGCAGCAGCGCAACGGCGGCGGCCGCGCAGGCGCTGATGACGGCGATCCAGCCGGGACGCGCGATGGTGCCCGGGTCGGTGATCTCGATCGGGCGGCCGGAGAGGTTCAGCAGCGCCCAGTCGACGGTGAGCAGCACGACGCTGGTGATGATGAACAGGACCACCCCGGCGAGCAGCTGCAGGATCCGCCGCCGGTCCGTGCGCTGCGTCTTGGGCTCCTCGGGCTCAGAGCGCAGCAGATAGGGATGCGGCGGGTAGGTCATGAGCACATTCTAAGCGGTCCCGCCGAGAGCCCGGCACGCTGCGACCGGAGCGGGAACAGCTTTCGGGAGGGCGTGGTTGAATCGAGGTGATGAACACCTCTCCTGATCAGCAGCTGCAGCCCTCGACTGCGGTGGCCCGCGCCGTCGTCCGCGCACTGACCGCCGCTGGGGTGCGCGATGTCGTCATCTGCCCCGGCTCCCGGTCAGCGCCCCTGACCTATGCGCTCGCACAGGCAGCCGCGGCCGGCCGGATCGACACGTTCGTGCGCATCGACGAGCGCTCGGCAGCGTTCCACGCTCTCGGTCTGGCCAAAGGCCGCCGGATCGCAGGGCACCCCCGCCCGGTCGCCGTCGTCACCACCTCGGGTTCGGCGGTCGCGAACCTCCACCCGGCGTTCGTCGAAGCCGCCTACGCCCACCTGCCGCTCATCGCGCTCACCGCCGACCGGCCGGCCCGGCTGCGCGGTACCGGCGCCAATCAGACTCTCGATGCTCAGGCGACGATGCTGCCGGAGGCGCTCACCGGCTGCGATATCCCCGCCGGCGCCGCTGATGCCGAGGCGATCGCCGGGCGCTGCCTGGCAGCGGCCTGCGGTGCCGGGCCGGGTGGGCAGCCGGGACCGGTGCAGATCAACGTCCAGTTCGACGTCCCGCTCGTGCCCACCGCCGTCGAGGCGGCAGACGACTGGGCAGCAGAGCTCACGTGCCCGCCGGTCCCCGCGCCGATCCCCGCGACCGAGACAGTGGAGACGGCGCAGATCACCGCCGCTGCCGAAGCGCTGACTGCCGCGGCCGGGGAGACGATCGTGCTCGGCGGGGATGTCCACGGCTTCCCGCTTGCAGGTGTCGCCGCAGCATTGGAAGCCACCGGTGTGCCGATCCTGGCCGAACCCTCCTGTCCGCTCGTCGACTCCAGCGCCGCGGTGCCGGCCCACCCGCAGGTCCTCGAGGCGCACTCAGAGCTCCTCGACGCCTGCCGGCGGGTCGTGGTCATCGGCAAGCCGACTCTGTTCAGGCCCGATGCGAAACTGCTGGCCTCCGACCGGCAGATCATCCGCATTCCCGCCGGCGCCGAGGTGGGTCTCACCGCAGCACTGGATGCTGAACGCGAGGCCGGGTGCAACGCCGAACGTCCTGCTGGTGTGGGCAGCTGGTTGGGCCGCTGGAGCGAGGCTGGCCGGAAGCTCACCGGAACCGGCGGCAGGCGAGCGGAGATCGTGCAGGCGGCGCTCACCGCCGCGGGCGATGTGCGCCCGCACGTCTATGCAGCCAGCTCCTCGGCCATCCGCGTCATCGCCGAGACCATCCACGCTGTACCGGTCGAGAAGCGCGCGCATGTGCATGCCTCGCGCGGACTGGCCGGCATCGATGGGCTCATCTCGACAGCCACCGGGTTCTCCCGGGCTCTTGACTCGACCGTGCCGGTGCGGCTCATCATCGGGGACCTGGCGATGCTGCATGAGATCGGCGGGCTGCTGCGCGAAGCCGGCGAAGAGCTGCCAGCACTGCAGATCATCGTGCTCAATGATGACGGCGGGCAGATCTTCGCCGGACTCGAACACGGTCAGGATCACCTCGTGCCGTACTTCCAGCGCTTCTTCGCCACCGCGCACGGCCGGGACTTCGCCGACCTGGCTGCTGGCTACGGCTGGCCGTACACGCGGGCCGGCAGTCCTGCTGAGCTCGCTGAGGTGCTTGCGGCCGGTGAGCCGGGCATTATCGAGGTGCCGCTGCCACCGGTCGTGAGTCCCGCGGTGCGCTGATTCTGCGGTCAGCCGCTGGGTTCAGGCGCTGCCGCGGCGGCGCTCGGTCCGCCTGCGAGAAGCGGCGATGAGAGTGAGCGCGACTCCGGCGATGAGGATGACGCCGGCTGCGAGCATGATGACCGCGGCGGTGGTCGCCCCGCCGTCGGATGGGGCGAAGAGGTCGGTGACATAGCCGATGAGGAACGTCCCGGCCCCGGCGTAGACGACGATGTTGGCGACCTTGCCGAGTCCGGTGGCCGGGTTCTCGGCTGAGTCGGTGAACTCGCGGCGCGAATCGTCGTGGCGGGTGCCGCCGGAGGTGACGTCGTGCTCGGCATCACCGTCATGGTCACCGGTGCCGTCGTCGAAGGACCCGGCGACCGTGCTCGCCAGCTGCAGGCCGAAGCCGGTGGCGATGAGCACGGCGGCGACGGTGAGGACGAACTCCTGACCAGCCGGCGGCCCGTCGCCGAAGAACCTGAGCAGGAAGCTGATGAGCGCACTGAACGCGACGATGACCGCACCTGCGAAGATCGCCAGATACCCGGACCTACGCATGACTTCCCTCCCGCTCAGCAGCCGTAGGTGCTGCATCCGTCGGCATGGCCGCCGCGCGATCCTCGGCGATTGCGGCCTGCGGGTCGATGCCGAGCGCGGTGCGCATCGGCGCGAACTTCGCACCGGTCTCGACCAGCTCGGTCAGCGGATCGGAATCGGGCATGATCCCAGCCCCGGCGAAGAGCCGGATGCGGTTGCGGGCCTCGAACTGACCGCACCGCAGCGCGATGCCGAACTGCCCGTTGCCGGCCGCATCCATCCAGCCCACCGGCCCGGAGAACCGGCCCCGGTCGGTGCGCTCGTACTCCGCGATCGTCGCGGCGGCCAGCGGCGTCGGCACCCCGCCGATCGCAGCAGTCGGATGGACCGCCTCGGCGACGGCCAGCGCGGTCGGCACCCGCCCGTCGCGGGCTGTCAGCGTGCCGTGGGCGTCAGAGGCCAGGTGGATGACATTGGCCAGCTGCAGCAGGTGCGGCTCCTCGTCGACGTGCAGCTGATCGGTCAGGCGGGTCAGCGGCGCGACGATCGACTCGATCGCATACCGGTGCTCCTCCTGGTCCTTGGCCTTGCCCAGCAGTTCGCGGGCCGCGGCGAGTTCGGTTCGCGGATCGTCCTCGACCCGGTAGGTGCCGGCGAGCACCCGAGTGGTGACCCGGCCGTCCTCGACGCCGACGAGCAGCTCGGGGGTCGCACCGATGAGGCCTGCGACATCGAAGGTCCAGCAGCCCGGATAGGCGGTATTCAGTGCCGCCAGCAGGGCGCGCACATCGATCTCATCAGGAGTCTCGATGAGCTCATCGCGGGCGAGCACGACCTTCTTCAGCGCCTGCGCACCGGTCTGCTCCCGCATGAGCGCACTCGCTCGGGCGACGATGTCGAGGTAGTCCGCCCCGGTCGTATGACCGGGTTTCCGGGTCGCACCGACCGGCCGGCGGATCGGAGTCGGGGCGAGGACGAGCTCCGGCTCGCCGGCAGGGTCTGTGCTGTCGCCGGCGTCTGGGCTGCGCGTGCCGAGCGGTTCGATCGAGGTGAGCCACACGCGCCCGTCACGACGGCCGAGCAGATAGCGGGGGATGTCGATGACCGAGGTGGCCTGCGACTGGGAGGAGAACGTCACCGCCGAGAAGCACATGAGCCCCGAACCCGGCAGGCCGACCGGGTCGTCGATGTCCGAGGTCGCCACGATCTGCTGCCAGGCCCGGTCGAGATCGGCGAACCGGCGGGCACCGGTGGCCGTCAGCCGGGCGGCGCGGCCGAAGCCGACGAGTCCGGAGGTGTGCCGCACCCAGCAGGAGAACCCTGAGGCCGGCAGCTGGGAGATGAACTCCTGCGGCGTCGTCGGCAGTCCGTGGGTGAAGGGCACCGGGGCATGGGGGCTGAGGCCGTCGATGAACCATGAACGCACCGCAAACCGCGGCAGCCCAGGGTCGTCATCGCTCACATCGATGCTGTCCATATTCATGCCATCCTACGTGCTCACCGGCCCCGGCGGCAGGCACCGCAAGCAGTCCGCGTCACACCACCGGGCCCCGATTGGCTCCCGGGCGGCTCAGTTGAGACGATAGGGCAATGAACCGGGCCCAGCTGGACAAACAGGCCGCCGACGTCGCGTCGATGTTCGACGACGTCGCCGAGCGCTACGACCTCACCAACGACGTCATGACCTTCGGGATCTCGCGCCTGTGGCGCATCGCCAACACTGAGGCGGTGGACCCGAAACCAGGTGAGAAGATCCTCGATCTGGCCGCCGGGACCGGCGCCTCGTCCGTCCCCTATGTGCGCGCCGGCGCCGAGGTGGTGGCTGGCGACATCTCCGAGGGGATGCTGGCAGTCGGTCGTAAGCGCTACCCGGACATCGAATTCGTCTATGCCGACGCACTCGACCTGCCGTTCGATGACGATCACTTCGATGCGGTGACGATCACCTACGGCATCCGCAACTTCCAGGACGTCGACGCGGCACTGACCGAGATCCTGCGCGTCCTCAAGCCCGGCGGCCGGCTCGTCATCGCCGAGTTCTCCACCCCAACATTCGGACCGTTCGCCGTGGCGTACAAGGAGTACATCATGGCCGCGCTGCCGGCCCTGGCGAAGGCTGTGAGCTCGAACCCCGAGGCCTACGTCTACCTCGCCGAGTCGATCCGCGCCTGGCCGGACCAGGACACCTTCGCCCGGCAGATCTTCTCAGCCGGCTTCGACCAGGTGAAGTACCGCAATCTCACCGGCGGCATCGTCGCCATCCACCACGCCCTCAAGCCCGCCGCCGGGCCCAACCCGGCTGGCCACGCGACGGCATGACCCACATCGACGCCGACGTCGTCATCGTCGGTGCAGGACCGGCCGGCTCGACCGCAGCCGCTCACCTCGCCCAGGCAGGCTTCGACGTTGCGCTTCTGGAGAAGGCCTCCTTTCCGCGCGACAAGATCTGCGGCGACGCGCTCACCCCGCGTGCCGTGCGCGAAACCCAGCGCCTCGGCCTCCCGACCCGTCGCGAGGACGGCTGGCATCCCAACCGCGGGCTTAGGCTCATCGGCGCCGGCCACCGCCTGGAGATCGACTGGCCCGACGTGCCCGGCATGCCCGATCACGGACTCACCCGCCCGCGCATGAAGCTCGACGCCGACCTCGCCGGCTTCGCAGCCGCGTGCGGCGCGCGCCTGCATGAGAACACGATGGCCACCCATCCGATCCTCAGCGCCGACGGCTGGGTCACCGGCGTCGCGGCCCGGGCGACTGACGAGCGCGGCCGCAAGACCGGCCCCGAAATGGCCTTCCGCGCCCCGGTCGTCATCGCCGCCGACGGCGTGTCATCCCGCATGGCCGTGGCCATGGGCATCGAGAAGCGCGACGACCGCCCGATGGGCGTGGCTGTGCGCACCTACCATTCCTCCCCGCGCCATGACGATGACTACATCGAAAGCTGGGTCGAACTCACCGCACCCACCCAGACCATCGCCTCGGGCCAGGCGACCGGTGGCGAGGTGATGCCCGGCTACGGCTGGCTGTTCCCGCTCGGCGACGGCACCGTCAACGTCGGACTCGGGATGCTCAACACCTCCCCGGCCTTCGGGCAGGTCGACTACCGGGCGGTGCTGCGTGACTGGATCGCAGCCATGGGTCACGAATGGGACATCGACGAGTCGACCGAACTGACCCCGGTGCGCTCAGCGGCCCTGCCGATGGCTTTCAACCGCACCCCGCACTTCGACCGCGGCATGCTGCTCATCGGCGACGCCGGCGGAATGGTCAACCCCTTCAACGGCGAGGGCATCGACTACGGCATGGAAGCCGCCCGCATCGCCGCCGAGGTCATCTCCACCTACGCCCGCTATCCCGAGGCCGCCCGCCGGCGCCGCCTGGCCGAATACCCGGCCGCCGTGCGGGAGAGCTTCGGCTCCTACTTCACCCTCGGGCGGGTGTTCGCCGAGCTCATCGGACGCCCCGAGCTCATGAACCTCGGCATCAAGTACGGTATGAGTAGCAGGCTGGTGATGACCTTCGTGGTCAAGCTGCTGGCGAACCTCTACGACGACGGATCCACCACCGACCGGGACGCCTACGACTATGTCATCACCGCACTGACGAGGCTGACACCGGCGACGACGAATGACTGAGGGCTGACGGGACGGACATGACGAAGCATTCGACACCCATGACGGGTCCGCTGTCGCCGGTCTCCTTCACCGGCGCCGGATCCGAGCTCAGCGCTGCCCTGACAGCGCGCCTGGACGAAGTCGAGGAGTTCCTCGACATCGCCGTCACGCAGACTGACAAGCTGCCGAACGAGACCTCCCATCATCTGCTGCGCGCCGGCGGCAAGCGGGTGCGGCCGATGCTCGTGCTGCTCGCCGCCGAGTACGGCGACTCGGCCACCCGCGATGTTGTCAAGGCCAGCGCGGCCGTCGAACTCATCCACCTCGCGACCCTCTACCACGACGACGTCATGGACGACGCCCCGGTGCGCCGCGGCGCACAGGCCGCACACGAAGTGTGGGGCAACTCGGTGGCGATCCTCACCGGCGACCTGCTCTTCGCCCGCGCCTCGCTGCTGTCTGCCGAACTCGGCCTCGAAGCCGTCGAACTCCAGTCACGCACCTTCGAACGCCTCGTCCTCGGCCAGCTCAACGAATTCGTCGGCCCCCAGCCCGGTGACGACCCGATCGAGCACTACCTCAAGGTGCTGGCTGACAAGACAGGTTCGCTCATCGCAGGCTCCTGTGAGTTCGGGCTGCTCGCCGCCGGCGCGCCGGCCGAGCTCGTGCCGGTGCTGCGCGACTACGGCGAACGCGTCGGCGTGGCATTCCAGCTCGCCGACGACATCATCGACCTGACCTCGGATTCCGAGACCTCCGGCAAGACGCCCGGCACGGACCTGCGTGAAGGCGTGCCGACCCTGCCGGTGCTCTACCTGCGCCGCGCCGCCGCTGCCGGTGACGTTGAGGCGCAGCGCATCGTCGAACTGCTCGCCGCCGACCTGTCCTCCAATGAGGCGCTCGAGACCGCGCGTGCCGCACTCGCCGCCCACCCGGTGACCGCCGAGGCCCGGGCCGAGGCGCGCCGCTGGTCCGACGCCGCCGTCAGCGCCCTCGACGCGCTGCCGGCCGGCTGGATCAAGGACAGCCTCGCCGAATTCGCCGACACCGTCGTCTCCCGCGTCGCCTGAGACTCACCTGGCCGCCGGCGGCTCCTCCGCCTCCGGCGGGGGATGCTCGGGCCGATTGGCCTTGCGGATCTCGCGGCGCCGCTGCGCCTGGGTAGCGCGCAGCATGTCGACGGTGAGCATGACGACGGCGATCCAGATGATGATGAACCCGATCCAGCGGGCCAGCGGCATCTGCTCGCCGAGCACCGTGATGCCGAGGATGAACTGGATCGTCGGGGTGACGTACTGCATGAGCCCCACCCACGACAGCGGCACCCGCCGGGTGGCGGCACCGAAGAGGATGAGCGGGATCGCGGTGATCGGGCCGAGTGCGAGCATGATAAGCAGATGCCCGGTGCCCTCGGTGCCGAAGTGCGAGGCACCGGTGACGGTGAGGTAGATGATGTAGGCACCGCAGACCGGGGTGAGCACCGCGGTCTCGACTGTGAGCCCTTCGAGCGCACCAACCCTGCCGCCGACCCGGTTCTTGATGAGGCCGTAGAGGCCGAAGGAGAACGCCACGAGCAGCGCCAGCCACGGCATCTGCCCGTAGCCCACCGCGATGACGACAACAGCCAGGCAGCCGACGATGACCGCCGCCCACTGCAGCTTGCGCAGCCGCTCACCGAGGAAGATCACCCCGATGAGCACCGTGACGAGCGGATTGAAGAAGTAGCCGAGCGAGACCTCGACGACGCGGTTGAGACTGACCCCGAGGAGGAACCCGAACCAGTTGATCGACACGACGATCGCGGCCAGGGCCAGGGTGCCGAACACGCGCGGATCGCGCAGTGCGGTGAGCACCCGCCGGAACCCGCGGGCGAAGATCAGCAGGATCGTGCAGAACACCAGCGACCACAGGATGCGGTGGGCGAGGATCTCCAGCGGGGTCGCCGGGGCCGCAGCGGCGAAGACGAGCGGCATCCCACCCCAGAACAGGTAGCCGGAGAGGCCGAGCACGAGGCCCGAGCGGCGGCGGGCGGATTCCTCGTCAGTCAGCTGGCGTTCAGTCACGAACGGCAGTCTAGTCCACAGCAGGATCGCTGCTGTGACTTCCCGCATACTGACCGTCTGAGATGTCGACATCACGCGCGTGGACGTTAGAATCGAGAGTTGACTAGGTGAAAGGTGTGTTATGACTCGTCCTCTCCGGGTGGCCATCATCGGCGCAGGCCCGGCCGGCATCTACGCCGCAGACCTGCTGACCAAGGCTGAACGGGAATTCGACGTCAGCATCGATCTCTTCGAACGCCTCCCCGCCCCCTTCGGGCTGGTGCGCTACGGCGTGGCCCCTGACCACCCGCGCATCAAGGGCATCACCAACGCCCTCATCAAGGTGCTCGACCGCGGGGACATCAGGCTGTTCGCCAACGTCGACTACGGCACGGACATCACGCGTGAGGAGCTGCAGGAGCACTACGACGCCGTCATCTTCTCCACCGGCTGCTTCATCGACGCCCAGCTCGACATCCCGGGCATCGACCTGCCGCGCTCCTACGGGGCTGCTGACTTCGTCAACTGGTACGACGCCCATCCCGACGTGTCGCAGGAATGGCCGCTGGACACGAAGGAGGTCGCTGTCATCGGCAACGGCAACGTCGCCCTCGACGTCGCCCGCGTGCTGGCCAAGCAGGCCGATGACATGCTCACCACCGAGATCCCCGACCACGTCTACGAGGGACTCAAGCGCTCCGAGGTCACCGACGTCCACGTCTTCGGCCGCCGCGGCCCGGCCCAGGCGAAGTTCACGCCGCTGGAGCTGCGCGAACTCGGCCACGTCAAGGACGTCGACATCATCGTCTACCCCGAGGACTTCGAGTTCGACGAAGCCTCGATGGCCCAGATCCACTCGAACAACCAGACCAAGCAGGTCACCAAGACGCTGACCGACTTCACCCTGCGTGAGCCCACCGGCGCCAAGCGGCGTCTGCACCTGCACTTCCTCCACGCCCCGGTCGCGGTGCTCGGCGACGAGGAGACCGGCGTGACCGGCCTGCGCACTGAGCGCCAGGAGCTCGACGGCAAGGGCGGGGTCACCGGCACCGGCAATTTCGTCGACTGGCCGATGGACGCGATCTACCGGGCCGTCGGCTACTTCGGCACCCCGCTGACCGAACTGCCCTTCGATGAGCGCAAGGGCGTCATCCCGAACCACGAGGGCCGCGTCGTCGACGCGCTCTCGCAGGCCGAATCCGCTGACGCCCCGTGGCTGCCCGGCGTGTACGCCACCGGCTGGATCAAGCGCGGGCCCGTCGGGCTCATCGGCCATACGAAGGGCGATGCGCTCGAGACGATCACCCACCTCATCGAAGACCACGTCGCCGGCCGCCTGCCGAGCCCCTCGGCACCGGACGAGGACGCGATCATCGAACGCCTTGCCGCCAAGGGCGTCGACTACGTCGACTGGGAGGGCTACCACCGACTCGAAGCCGCCGAGAAGCAGCTCGGCGAGCCCCACGGCCGTGAGCGCATCAAGATCGCCACGCGTGAGGGCATGCTCGCCGAAGCCCGCCGCGCCGTCGAGGCAGCCGACCCCGTCGCCGTCGGCGAAAGCTGATCGTGGGTACCGGCCTCGGGCCCGGAGTTCGACCTCCACTACGTCCGCCGGCCGGCAACCGGCGCCCGCCCAGCCGGCCTGCCGATCGTCATCATCCCCGGCGGGCCGGGTCTCGGCTCCCTCGTGCCGTTCGCCGGCCTGCGGGCCCGTGCCGCCCGCGCCGGTCTCGACGTCATCATGATCGAGCACCGCGGCATCGGCCTGTCCCGCTGTGACACAGACGGTGCGGATCTGCCGCGTGAGGCGATGCGCGTGGCTGCGGTGGCCGATGACATCGCCGCTGTCCTGGATGCGGAATCCGTTCCCGAGGCGGTGCTCGCCGGATGCTCGTACGGCACCTATGTGGTCCAGGCCTTCGCCGCCGGCCATCCCGCGCGCACCGCCGCCCTCGTCCTCGACTCGGCGATGATCGACGCGAGCTTCCCGCAGCGCATCGAGGACTACAGCCTCCAGCTGCTCGTCGACGGGCACCCGCCGGCAGAGCTGGGCGAGATCGGCCCGGTGCCCGGCATCGCCGGGCCCGTCGATCCTGCCGCTGACCTGCCCGAGACCGAGCGGGTGGCGATGAAGATCCGCGACCTCGCCGGCTCCCAGCTCATCGGGCAGCAGGACCTCGGCCGCATGGTGCGCACTGTCTTCGAGTTCGCCGGGGTCGGCGCACTCGACCGGCTGCTCAACCAGATCGCGCTCGGCCGCGCCGGGTGGACGCAGGCGATGCTGACGAAGCTCACCACCGCCGAGCTCGAATCGCGCAGACCGCACATCATGGAGTTCGACCTCGTCGGTGAGATCGCGGTGCGCGAACTCGGCTATGCGCTGCCGGGCCGCGGCAGCCTCTTCGACTCCTCAGCGGACTTCGGAGACGCAGGCGGCCGCTTCACCCCGTTCGCCGGAGAGCCCTATGATCTGCCGGCAGCGCTCAAACGGCTGCAGGCCCCGGTGACCGTGATCTCCGGGAATCGCGACCTGCGCACTCCACGCAGCATCGCCGCACGCGTCGCAGCTGAGGCACCCGACGGTGCGCTCATCCCGGTTGCCGACCACGGGCACAGCGCTCTCGACACGCATGCTGGGCTGTTCCTCGCCGTCGTGACCGCGCATGCCGCCGGCCGGCGCCCGCGGGCAGATGAGCTGGCTGCGGCCAGCGGCCGGCGCTCCGGTTCAGGCTCGCACCGCCTCGGCGGGATGCTGCGCGCCAGCCTGCTGGCCGACCGGCTGCGACCGGTCAGTCAGCGACCCGGTCAGCGGTAGTTGGTGAACTGCAGGTCGACGTCGAGGTCCTTGCCCTTGAGCAGGGCGATGACCGCCTGCAGGTCATCGCGCTTCTTCGAGCTCACCCGCAGCTCCTCGCCCTGGATCTGGGCTTTGACGCCCTTGGGGCCCTCATCGCGGATGATCTTCGCGATCTTCTTCGCGTTCTCCTTGTCGATGCCCTCCTTGAGGTGACCCTCCAGGCGGTACTCCTTGCCCGAGGCGTACGGGTCGCCGGTCTCGAGGGACTTGAGCGAGATGCCGCGGCGCACGAGCTTGGACTGGAAGACATCGAGCACGGCCTTGACGCGGTCCTCGCTCACCGCCTTCATCATGATCGACTCGCCGGACCATTCGATCGAGGCGTCGGTGCCCTTGAAGTCGTAGCGGGAGCGGATCTCCTTCGCCGCCTGATTCAGGGCGTTGTCGGCTTCCTGCCGGTCGACTTCGGAGACGATGTCGAATGACGATTCGCTGGCCATGGATCCTCCTGGAGACGGTGACGGTTCGCACACCAGTCTAGGCGCTGAGGCGATTGGCGTTTCGGCCGCGAAGCTAGTATTCTTCCATAGGTGCTTGAGCGCGCATGCGCGTCAAGCAGACACCTGGCAGGTTGCCCGAGCGGCCAAAGGGAGCTGACTGTAAATCAGCCGGCATTGCCTTCATAGGTTCGAATCCTATACCTGCCACAGCCAAGGCCCGAGGCGTTCTCGCCTCGGGCCTTCGCCGTCGCCGGGACTATGCCGTCGCCGGGCCTGTGCGGCCGGGTTCGCAGGATGGTGCCGGCTGCGGCTCACCTGGTGCTCGGTTCGTCCTCCGCCTCGGCCTCGCTGAACGCCAGGTCCGCGATCTGGCGCAACCCGGTCATATGCGCGTCATAGACCTTCCGGCCGGCCGGGGTGAGGCTCAGCCACGTGCGCGCCCGCTTGCCGACGAAGCCCTTGCGGACTGCCACGATCTCCTCGTCTTCGAGGGCGGAGATGTGCTTCGACAGTGTCGAATCGCTGACGCCGAGCTGCTCGCGGATCGTGCGGAAGTCCGCCCGCACACAGCCGTGGAGTCCGGCGACGAGGGCCAGCCGCGTGGGGTTCGTCAGCAGCGGGCACAGCTGCGCAATCGCATTCTGGTGGGTGCTCATCATCGTTCTCCTGTCTGGCGGCTCACGCACGGCGGCGCAGCACGGCCATCGCCACGGTGGTGACGAGGATGATGAAGCCGGCGGCGAGGTCAGCGTACAGCGGGGCGGCGAGCAGGTTCGCTGCCATCGCCGCGCCGATGTAGGCGCCCACCTGCAGCACGAGCACGGTGACGAGCAAGATAGTGTCCCGGCGCGCCCACGAGCGGGCGGCGGAGTAGATGACCGCGCCGGGGATGAGCAGCGCGAGGGACAGCAGGATCCGCAGGATGAACAGCGGTGAGCCTCCCGCCTCGGCGTCAGCGGCGACGACGAGTGATCCGGCGGTCATCGCGGCCCCGGAGGCCAGAAGACCGGCGGCCAAGGGCAGCGTGTTGGCATGCGCGGAGGTGGTGTGCGCCTGTTCTGCTGCGGCGAGTGATGTGCGGGCTTCGGCTGGGTCGGGGTGCTGGTGGGCGTGTGCTGAGGTGCTGTTCGTCATCGTGACTCCTTCGTCTCCTCATCTGTCGTCTTCTGCAACTGATGTCAGAGTATCAACCACTTTCCAGGATGGCAAGTAGTTGAGGTGAGGGAATCTGATCGGCTGCGCCTCAGCGCTGTGTGGCGTCCTCTTCCGCAACGCGGCGCCGACGGCGAGCCACGAGCAGCGCGGTGATGCCGGCACCGATCGCCACCAGCCCTGCCGCCAGGAGCAGCAGCGTCTCCGCTCCGGTGCGCGGCAGCGGTGCCCAGCGGTCGGCCTCGTCATCGCGCGGCGGGCTGCGCTCGCCGTCCTCGGAGTCGCTCTCAGGTCCCGGCGGGGTGGTCGAAGCGGACGGATCCGGCCCGGGCTCATCGCTCGGGTCCGCACTCGGATCGGTGCTCGGGTCAGGGCTCGGCTCAGACGTCGGCTGCGGATCGGGATCGTCTTCGCCGCTGAGCTGGAGGACGAGATCGAGATCGAGGTACCGCGACTGCGTCGCGTTCGGCGCCGAGAACGGCAGCACGGCCTCGGCGTCGAGACGGGCAGTGGCCTGCGGGGCGAGCTTACCGAGGTCGGCGGTCAGAGGCTCGGCGCGCAGCCGGCGGACGGTCGCAGAGCTCCCGTTCATGCCCACGGCGATCGCATCGTCGATCGCTGCCGTGTCCGCCGGACCGATCCAGCGCATCTGCACGCGAACGGCGATCGGCACATCGGCGGCATTCCTCAGCCATACCGTGTCGTCGACGCGGTCACCGGGGGAGAGGCGATCGACGCTGTCGAACAGCTGCCGGGGCAGCTTTGGCGCCCAGTTCTCACCGTCGACGGAGACGTCGATGGGAGCTGATGCCGAGGCGGTGGTCGCCGTGGCAGGCAACACGTCCAGAGCAAGAGCGAAGGCTGCGAGGGCAGCCAGCAGGGCGCGTGCGACCCGGCGCGCGAGAGCGTGCTGTGAGGCGGAGGTCTCAGGCATCGGTGCGCGCCTCCTCGGCGTCGGTGCAATGCTCACCGGGTGCGGTCTCATCCTCGGAATCTGGGCGGTGCCGTACGCGGTCGCGGCCGGCGAGCAGCAGCTGCCAGATCGCGTAGCCGATGAGTGCCAGGCCGATGACGGTGATCGCGGCGATCTTCGCCGGTCCGTCGATGCCGAGTGCGATGTGTCCGACGTAGGGGAGGTGGTAGACGACGACGCCGCGGATCTGCTTGGGAAGCACCGCCTCCGGGTCGGGCGCGTTGTTGGCATCGCCCTGGGTGGTGAAGGACTTCTCGCCGGCTCCGTTGACACCGATGCCGGTGACCCGGTGAGTGACGAGCGTGTCGTCATCAGGGTTGGGCATGAACGTGATGACATCGCCGACGGAGACCTCGGCCGCGCCGTCAACCGGTTTGACATAGACCTGCGAACCCGGCGGGATCGCAGGCTCCATCGACCCAGTCAGCACTGTCAGCGGCACCCATCCCATGAGGCGGGGAACGACGACCATCGCGAGCAGCAGCAGCGCCAGAGCAGCGGCAACGCTCCACAGGAGCCACGTGAGGAGCGTGCGCATCACCACTGCCTCCCCGGGACGTTCGGGGCGCCGGTGAGATTTCCAGGCGTGGTGAAGGTGCTGTGGCAGAGGTACTGGTTCTTAAGCGGGTCCGAGATGCCGTTCCACGACAGGTCCCACCCCTGCGCCGCAACGAATCTTGTCTGCGCGGAGTTCTTCAGAACACCGACTATGGCGAAATCACGGTGCTTCCGGTCGCCGTCCAAAGCTGGGTCGCGGATGATGGCGCGTTCGACGTACACATGACGCTCTGACGCAGGGATGTTGCCACCGGGATACTCCGGAGCCAAGATGCGATCACTGGGACGCACGTGGTAGCCGTTGGTGATCTTGGACCAGGACCCGCCGGTCGGCTTGCTCCAGACTTCCCACCGGTCGATGACAGACGTGTCGACGGCGCTGGAGCCGCTGGAATCTGGCCACACCCACTGCAGCCGCATGTAGCCGCGCAAACTGGACATGCGTCCGGGCTGACATCCGGTAACTCCGTTTGACGTGATGGAGGGCGACGGTACTGGCTGCGGCATGCTGACGCGGTAGAGGCTTGTGACCGACCCAGATTCACGGCCATCGGTCGACAGCGTCTGAGCCGGGCCGATGTCGGTGACGGCTTTCATGCCGGCGCCGGCGAAGCGGCGCAGCAGGGTGCGACGCTCGTCCACCGTCGACGAAGCGGTGTTGAGCGCGACGTCGATGCACATGTGGCGGGTCTCACCGGCTGCGAGCATGAACGTCGCATCACCGGCCGGCGGAGTGAAGAGCCCATTCGCTGGCGGAGCCTGTCCGGCTTCCTTTGCTGTCCAGACCTGCTCCCGTTCGCTGCTCATGCACGTCTGCCCAGCCGGGGCGAGAGCGAAGGTGATGCGGGAGTTGCGCACCGGCTCGAGTTTCGAGTTGAATCGCCCTGGGTTTAATGGAGACATCGTTAACCCGGAAGGATGGGCGGCATGGTCGCACCACGGAAGTACCC
>NZ_DLOD01000006.1:0-17463 GCF_002479565.1 Brevibacterium sp. UBA7493
CGCCTACGCGATCGCCCGGCTGGAGTTCCCCGGCAAGCGGTTCGTCCTCTACATGTCACTGGCCGTCACGGTCTTCCCGGTCATCTCGCTCGTCACACCGCTGTTCAACCTGTGGTCGGTCGTCGGGCTCTACGACACCTGGCTGGGCCTCATCATCCCGTACCTGTCGCTGACCCTGCCGATCTCGATCTGGACGCTGACCTCGTTCTTCCAGCAGATCCCGTGGGAACTCGAGCAGGCCGCCCAGGTCGACGGTGCGAAGTCTTTCCAGGCCTTCCGCAAGGTCATCGTCCCACTGGCTGCCCCCGGCGTGTTCACCACAGCGATCATCGCCTTCTTCATCGCCTGGAACGACTTCCTCTACGGCATCTCGCTGACCTCGACCTCAGCGGCCCGCCCGGTCCCGGCGGCGCTGTCGTTCTTCACCGGCGCCAGCCAGTTCGAGGAGCCGGCCGGTGCGATCGCCGCGGCCGCGATCGTCGTGACCATCCCGGTCATCATCATCGTCCTCGTCTTCCAGCGCCAGATCGTCTCAGGCCTGACCTCGGGTGCGGTGAAGGGATGACCCGCACCACCACCTCGGCAGCGGCCGGCGACCGCGCGGCACACACAGCTTCGGCACCCCATTCAGGAGATCAAGATGGCTGAAATCGAACTCAAGAACATCGTCAAGCGCTACGGCGACGGCTTCCCGGCCGTCAACGACGTGTCGCTGAGCATCGACAACGGCGAGTTCGTCATCCTCGTCGGCCCCTCCGGCTCCGGCAAGTCGACCCTGCTGCGGATGATCGTCGGCCTGGAGGACATCACCGAAGGCGACCTGTTCATCGACGGCAAGCGGGTCAACGACCTGCCGCCGCGCGACCGCGACCTGTCGATGGTGTTCCAGAACTACGCCCTGTACCCGCACCTGACGGTGTACGAGAACATCGCCTTCCCGCTGCGGCTGAACAAGGAGCACTACGACGAGAACGATGTGAGCGCGCGCGTCGAGCGCGCGGCGAAGATGCTCGAACTCGGCGAGCACCTGCAGCGCAAGCCGGCCAACCTCTCCGGCGGCCAGCGCCAGCGTGTGGCGATGGGCCGGGCGATCGTCCGCGATGCCAAGGCGTTCCTGTTCGATGAGCCGCTGTCGAACCTCGATGCGAAGCTGCGCGGCCAGATGCGCACGGAGATCGCGCGCATGCAGCGCCAGCTCGGCGTCACCACCGTCTACGTCACCCACGACCAGACCGAGGCGATGACGCTCGGCGACAAGGTCGCCGTCCTCAAGCGCGGCGCACTCCAGCAGTACGCCAGCCCGCAGGAGCTCTACCGCGAGCCGCTCAATCTCTTCGTCGCCGGCTTCATCGGCTCCCCGTCGATGAACTTCCTGCCCGTCGAGTACGTCGACGGCCGCCTCAGCTCGCCGTTCGGCGACTTCGAGCTGCCGGGCAAGCGGGCCAAGGGCCTGAAGGATGCCCCGCAGCTGCTCATCGCCGGCATCCGGCCTGAGGCCTTCCGCGATGCCACCCTCATGGACGCCGATGAGCGCGACCGCGGTGCCGTCATCACCGCGAAGGTCGACGTCACCGAATGGCTGGGCAACGAGATCTACGCCTACCTGCCCTTTGAGCCCAAGCCCGAGGTGCAGGAGGCACTCGACGAACTCGACCGCGACCTCGACGGCGAGGGCATGCGCCCGCAGGTCGTCGCCGCGCTCGAACCGAGCTCGCAGGTCCGTGAGGGCGATGACGTCGAGCTGTGGTTCGACCCGGCTGATGTCATGGTCTTCAACCCCGAGACAGGCGAGAACCTCACCCGCGATGAGGACCGCGCCCGCGAGATCAGCAAGCGCGTCGAGGAGCAGCGCAAGCGCGCACTCGAGCGCGCGCAGTCCGAAGAGGGCTCGATCGTCTCGAACTGACCTGCAGCCGGCCTCGGCTGCCAACACGTGAGCGCACCCGGTATCGTGCCGGGTGCGCTTCGCTGTCCGCGCCCGAGGTGTGACGCGCCTGCGTGCGGAAGCTCACGCGGCGCTGCCCGGTGTGGTAGGGTGCCCGATTTGCCTCCCGGTGAGCGGCTGTGACAGTATAGACAAGTTGCGTTTTGGGCAGATGACCCCTGCACTGCGGCCGCTGTGCCGCGAACAGCCCAGAATCGACCGGAAGAATCTGGATGATCCGGGTTCGCTTGCACCGGGCAGCCATTTGATGAATGCGCGTACGTTCAGCCGGAAGGCAAAGACGACACGCCCGACCTCGGGGGTCGGTCACAGCAAGCCGGCGCAGACCATGCGATCCGTACGGACCATGGTTGATGGCCGGAGGACCAACAGAAAGAGACGAAGCCATGGCGGGACAGAAGATCCGCATTCGGCTCAAGTCGTACGACCACGCCGTCATCGACAGTGCAGCACGCAAGATCGTGGACACTGTGACGCGCGCGGGAGCTACGGTTGTGGGCCCAGTGCCGCTGCCGACGGAGAAGAACGTGTACTGCGTCATCCGTTCGCCGCATAAGTACAAGGACAGCCGCGAGCACTTCGAGATGCGCACCCACAAGCGCCTCATCGACATCGTTGACCCGACGCCGAAGGCCGTCGATTCGCTCATGCGCCTCGACCTTGCCGATGACGTCAACATCGAGATCAAGCTCTAAGGGGGAGTAATGGCCAACACCCGTTCACAGCCGCTCCCCACCACACGTGCCGTCAAGGGCCTCATGGGCACCAAGCTCGGCATGACCCAGGTGTGGGACGAAAACGCCAACCTTGTTCCGGTCACTGTGGTCAAGGCTGACGCCAACGTCGTCACCCAGATCCGCAGCGAAGACGTCGACGGCTACTCGGCCGTCCAGCTCGGCTTCGGTGAGATCGACCCGCGCAAGGTCGACAAGCCGACCTCCGGCCACTTCGAGAAGGCCGGTGTCGCTCCGCGTCGCCACCTGGTCGAACTGCGCACCTCCGATGCTGCTGAGTATGAACTCGGCCAGGAGCTGGGCATCGACGTGTTCGAGGCCGGCGCCAAGGTCGACGTGACTGCCACCAGCAAGGGCAAGGGCACCGCTGGTGTCATGAAGCGCCACAACTTCGCCGGTGTCGGAGCCTCGCACGGCCAGCACCGCAACCACCGCAAGGCCGGCTCGATCGGCGGGGCTGCTACCCCAGGTCGCGTCTTCAAGGGCATGCGGATGGCCGGACGCATGGGCAATGTGCGCCGCACCACCCAGAACCTGACGATCCACGCTGTCGACACCGACAACAACCTGCTCCTCATCAAGGGCGCCGTCCCCGGCCCCAAGGGAGCAGTCGTGCTCGTTCGCTCCGCAGCGAAGGAGGCCTGAGAGAGATGACTGAAACCAAGACCATCGACGTCCTCGACGCCGCCGGCAAGAAGTCCGGATCCGCTGAGCTGCCCGCAGCAGTCTTCGGCATCCAGACCAATGTGCCGCTCATCCACCAGGTTGTGGTGGCTCAGATGGCTGCCGCACGTCAGGGCACCCACAAGACCAAGACCCGTGCTGAAGTGCGCGGCGGCGGCCGCAAGCCGTACCGCCAGAAGGGCACCGGCAACGCCCGCCAGGGTTCGATCCGCGCACCGCAGTACGCCGGCGGCGGCATCGTCCACGGCCCGGTGCCGCGTGACTACTCGCAGCGCACCCCCAAGAAGATGAAGGCCGCTGCCCTGCGCGGCGCCCTGTCCGACCGCGCCCGCCTCGACCAGATCTTCGTGGTCAGCGCTCTCGTCGACGGTGAGAAGCCCTCGACGAAGCAGGCACGCGCAGCCCTGGAGAACATCTCGACACGGCCGAACAAGCTCGTGGTGATCGAGCGCGGTGATGACCTCACCGAGCGCAGCGTGCGCAACCTGCCCAAGGTTCACGTGCTCACTGCCGAACAGCTCAACACCTACGACGTCCTCATGGCTGACGACATCGTCTTCACCGAAGCCGCTCTGCAGCGCTTCCTCGACATGTCGGCCGCTAAGAAGACCACGGCTGAGTCCGGTGAGGAGGAAGCCAAATGAGCGTCACGTTCAAGGACCCACGCGACATCATCATCGCGCCCGTCGTGTCTGAGAAGACCTACGCGCTGATGGACGAAGGCAAGTACACCTTCCTGGTGGACCCGCGTTCGAACAAGACTGAGATCAAGTACGCAATCGAATCGATCTTCGGTGTCAAGGTGGCATCGGTGAACACCCTCAACCGTGAGGGCAAGCGCCGCCGCACCCGCACCGGCTGGGGCAAGCGCAATGACACCAAGCGTGCCATCGTCGCCCTCAAGGAAGGTTCGATCGACATTTTCGGCGGATCGCTCTAAGAGCGGTCAGACCTGAAGAAGGATAGAGACTCATGGGAATCCGTAAGCACAAGCCGACGACCCCGGGCCGCCGCGGCTCATCGGTCGCCGACTTTGTAGAAGTGACCCGGTCTACGCCGGAGAAGTCGCTTCTGCGTCCGCTGCCCAAGAAGGGCGGACGCAACAGCCAGGGACGCATCACGACCCGCCACCAGGGCGGAGGCCACAAGCGCCAGTACCGTGTCATCGACTTCCGTCGCCATGACAAGGACGGCGTGCCGGCACGTGTTGCGCACATCGAATACGATCCGAACCGCACGGCTCGCATCGCGCTGCTGCACTACGCAGACGGGGAGAAGCGCTACATCATCGCCCCGGACAAGCTCAAGCAGAACGACCGCATCGAAGCCGGACCGTCGGCTGACATCAAGCCGGGCAACAACCTCGCACTGCGCAACATCCCGGTCGGTACCGTGGTCCACGCAGTCGAGCTGCGTCCGGGCGGCGGTGCGAAGATCGCCCGCTCCGCCGGCGCATCGGTTCAGCTCGTCGCCAAGTACGGCCCCTACGCTCAGCTGCGTATGCCGTCGGGCGAAATCCGCAACGTCGACGCCCGCTGCCGTGCCACGGTCGGCGAGGTCGGCAACGCCGAGCAGTCCAACATCAGCTGGGGCAAGGCCGGCCGTATGCGGTGGAAGGGCAAGCGCCCGACCGTCCGCGGTGTCGTCATGAACCCGGTGGACCACCCGCATGGTGGTGGCGAGGGCAAGACCTCCGGTGGCCGTCACCCGGTCAGCCCGTGGGGTCAGCCGGAAGGCCGTACCCGCCGCCCCAACAAGGAAAGCGACAAGCTCATCGTGCGTCGCCGCCGTACCGGCAAGAAGCGTTGATAGGGAGCCTGAAACATGCCTCGTAGTCTGAAAAAGGGCCCCTTCGTTGACGAGCACCTCTTCAAGAAGGTTGATGCTCAGAACGAAAAGGGCACCAAGAACGTCATCAAGACGTGGTCCCGTCGCTCGATGATCATCCCGGACTTCCTGGGACACACGATCGCCGTGCACGACGGACGCAAGCACGTTCCGGTGTTCATCACCGAATCCATGGTCGGGCACAAGCTCGGCGAATTCGCCCCGACGCGGACGTTCCGCGGCCACGACAAGGACGATCGGAAGGGCAAGCGCCGCTGAGGCGCTGCCTGACGATCGGCAGAGAGAAAGAAGGAAACGATGGAAGCCACGGCGAAAGCACGCTACCTGCGTGTCACGCCTCAGAAGGCTCGGCGCGTCGTTGACCTCATTCGTGGTCAGCAGGCGACCGAAGCCCTCGCGGTGCTGAAGTTTGCAGAGCAGTCGGCCTCCGAACCGATCTACAAGCTGGTCTCCTCCGGCATCGCCAATGCGCGTGTCAAGGCAGACAAGCTCGGTGAGGCCTTCAACGAAGACGACCTGGTCATCTCCGAAGCATTCGTAGATGAAGGACCGATCATGAAGCGGTTCCGCCCGCGTGCCCAGGGGCGCGCCGGTCGCATCAACAAGCGCACCAGCCACATCACCGTGGTGCTCGCATCCGGTGATGACGCCAGCGCTGACGGACGGAAGGAAGACCGCTGATGGGCCAGAAGATCAATCCCAATGGATTCCGTCTCGGAATCACCACCGACCACAAGTCCAAGTGGTTCGCCGACTCGACCAAACCGGGTCAGCGCTACAAGGACTACGTCGGTGAAGACGTCAAGATCCGCGCGATGCTCTCCGATGGACTCGAGCGCGCCGGCATCTCGAAGGTCAACATCGAGCGCACCCGAGACCGTGTGCGCGTCGACATCCACACCGCCCGCCCGGGCATCGTCATCGGGCGTCGCGGCGCGGAAGCCGACCGCATCCGCGGCAAGCTCGAGAAGCTGACCGGCAAGCAGATCCAGCTCAACATCCTCGAGGTCAAGAACCCCGAGATCGACGCACAGCTCGTCGCCCAGGGCGTTGCCGAGCAGCTCGCCAGCCGCGTGGCCTTCCGCCGCGCAATGCGCAAGGCGATCCAGTCGGCACAGCGCGCTGGCGCCAAGGGCATCCGCGTGCAGTGCTCGGGCCGCCTCGGCGGTGCTGAGATGAGCCGTTCGGAGTTCTACCGCGAAGGCCGTGTGCCGCTGCACACCCTGCGCGCGAACATCGACTTCGGCCTGTACGAAGCGCACACCACCTTCGGCCGCATCGGCGTGAAGGTCTGGATCTACAAGGGCGACATGACCGACAAGGAGCTCGCCGCACAGGAAGCTGCACAGCCGAGCCCCCGCGGAGGACGCGGTGGACGCGGCGGTCGCGGTGGACGCGGCGGTCGCGGTCGCGGCGGCGAACGTCGCAACGACGCCCAGCAGAAGAAGAACGACAACACTGCCGACGCAGCTCCGGCTGCACAGGCCGGATCGGAGGGCTGATCATGCTGATCCCTCGCCGAGTGAAATACCGCAAGCAGCACCACCCCAAGCGGCGTGGACTGGCGACCGGCGGCACGACCGTGGCGTTCGGTGACTACGGCATCCAGGCTCTCGAGCCGGCCTACGTCACCAACCGTCAGATCGAGGCTGCGCGTATCGCCATGACCCGTCACATCAAGCGTGGCGGCAAGGTCTGGATCAACATCTACCCGGACCGCCCGCTGACCAAGAAGCCGGCCGAAACCCGTATGGGTTCCGGTAAGGGCTCTCCGGAGTGGTGGGTTGCAAACGTCAAGCCGGGTCGCATCATGTTTGAGATCGCCGGCGTTTCGGAAGAAGTGGCACGCGAGGCCCTGCGCCTGGCCATCCACAAGCTTCCGCTCAAGGCTCGCATCGTGTCGCGTGAAGGTGGTGAATGACAATGGCGATCGGTTCCAAGGAACTCAACATGGACGCCCTCGACGGCTTCGACAATGACCGTCTTGTCGAAGAACTGAAGAAGGCCAAGGCCGAACTGTTCAACCTCCGGTTCCAGTCCGCCACTGGTCAGCTCGAAAGCCACGGACGCCTCAAGGCCGTCCGGCGCGACATCGCACGGATCTACACCGTGTTGCGTGAGCGCGAGCTCGAGATCCGCTCGAACCCGGCAGCTGCCAAGGAAGAGGATAAGTAATGGCCGAGCAGAAGACTCAGCCGGCACAGGCTGAAGCCGCTCCGGAACGCGGGTCGCGCAAGACCGCTCGCGGCTACGTCGTTTCGGACAAGATGAACAAGACCATCGTCGTCGAGGTCGAAGACCGCAAGATGCACCGCCTCTACGGCAAGATCATGCGCACGACGAGCAAGCTCAAGGCACACGACGAGGACAACACCGCCGGCATCGGCGACCTCGTCCGCATTGCCGAGACCCGTCCGCTGTCAGCCACCAAGCGCTGGCGTCTCGTTGAAATCATCGAGCGCGCCAAGTAAGATGGTGTGGTTTGCTCGTCGAGGCACCGGTTTACCCGGTGCCTCGGCGGGCGTCCAGCTCAGCTGAAGCCCCATCACCCTCCCGGTCCCGCCTTATCCGCGGCGGCCACCGGGCTTGGGGCGGACATCAAGTAAACAGACGTTCCGTCAGGCTCATCAGATCGGTGAGAACCGACGCGACGACAGGAGAGAACAAGTGATCCAGCAGGAGTCGCGACTCAAAGTCGCCGACAACACCGGTGCCAAGGAGATCCTGGCCATCCGGATTCTCGGCGGTTCAGGTCGACGTTACGCCGGAATCGGCGACACCATCGTCGCCACCGTCAAGGACGCTATTCCCGGTGGCAACGTCAAGAAGGGCGATGTGGTCAAGGCCGTCATCGTCCGCACCCGCAAGGAACGCCGTCGCAACGACGGCTCGTACATTTCGTTCGACGAGAACGCAGCTGTCATCCTCAAGACCGACGGCGAGCCCCGTGGAACCCGTATCTTCGGACCGGTCGGTCGCGAGCTGCGCGACAAGAAGTTCATGAAGATCATCTCGCTCGCTCCGGAGGTGCTGTGAGTATGGCGAACAAGCTCAAGATCAAGAAGGGCGACCTCGTCCAGGTCATCTCGGGTGCTCGTCAGGAGCGCGGGGGCGACCGCGGCAAGCAGGGCAAGGTTCTGGCTGTCTTCCCGGACACCAACCGTGTCCTCGTCGAAGGCGTCAACCGCGTGAGCAAGCACAAGCGCGCCGGACAGACCGCCTCGGGCGCAACCGCCGGCGGCATCGAGATCCACGAAGCGCCGATCCACATTTCCAACGTCATGCTCGTCGACCCGACGGACAACAAGCCGACTCGCGTGGGATACCGCGAAGAGGTCGTTGACCGCGATGGTCGCAAGCGCACCGTGCGGGTCCGCATCTCGCGCCGGACCGGGGAGGACATCTGATGACTGACACCACTGTGCAGAACCGTCCCCTGCCGCGTCTCAAGCAGGTCTACCGCGAAGAGATCGTGGCAAAGCTGCAGGACGAGTTCGGCTACGCCAACCCGATGCAGGTTCCGACGCTGACCAAGGTCGTCGTCAACATGGGTGTCGGAGACGCCGCCCGTGACTCGAAGCTCATCGAAGGCGCGGTCCGCGACCTGACCCTCATCACCGGTCAGAAGCCGGTCGTGACGAAGGCCAAGAAGTCGATCGCCCAGTTCAAGCTGCGTGAAGGACAGCCCATCGGCGCACACGTCACCATGCGCGGCGCCCGCATGTGGGAGTTCCTCGACCGCGTCGTCTCGCTGGCTCTGCCGCGTATCCGCGACTTCCGCGGGCTCTCGGACCGCCAGTTCGACGGCAACGGCAACTACACGTTCGGCCTGACCGAGCAGTCGATGTTCCACGAGATCAACCAGGATGCCATCGACCGCGTGCGCGGCATGGACATCACGGTTGTCACCACCGCCAAGACCGACGACGAAGGCCGTGCGCTGCTCCGCCACCTCGGCTTCCCGTTCAAGACCAACTAAGCACTACGTTGCAGGTCCGGCCGGACACCCGGCAGGAAACCGCAACGAGGAAGGGCAGAAGCCCACATGACAATGACTGATCCCGTCGCAGACATGCTTACGCGTCTGCGCAACGCCAACTCGGCGTATCACGAGGATGTCAGCATGCCGTACAGCAAGCTGAAGTCCAGCATCGCCGAGATCCTCAAGGCAGAGGGCTTCATCGCAGACTGGAGCGTCGAAGACGCCGAGGTCGGCAAGAAGCTCATGCTCGACCTGAAGTTCGGTCCGAACCGTGAGCGTTCGATCGCCGGTCTGCGCCGCATCTCGAAGCCGGGTCTGCGGGTCTACGCCAAGTCCACCAACCTCCCGAAGGTCCTCGGTGGTCTGGGCATCGCGATCCTGTCGACCTCCTCGGGTCTGCTCACTGACAAGCAAGCCGCAAAGAAGGGCGTGGGCGGAGAAGTCCTCGCCTACGTCTGGTAAGGGAAGGAGAGCAAGCAATGTCACGTATTGGCAAGCAGCCGATCTCCGTTCCGTCTGGTGTTGAGGTCAACATCAACGGCCCCGAGCTCGACGTCAAGGGACCGAAGGGCAACCTCTCGGTCACCATCCCGGAGCCTATCTCGGTGAAGCTCGACGACGGCACGCTGACCGTCGAGCGCCCCAACGATGAGCGCGAGTCCCGTGCCCTGCACGGCCTGACCCGCACCCTGATCAACAATCAGATCATCGGCGTCACCGAGGGCTACTCCAAGCAGCTCGAGATCGTCGGCACCGGTTACCGTGTGCAGGCCAAGGGCCAGAACCTCGAGTTCTCCCTCGGCTACAGCCACACGATCACCGTCGAACCGCCGGAGGGCATCACCTTCCAGGTCGAGGGATCGAACAAGGTGACCGTCACCGGCATCGACAAGCAGCTCGTCGGAGAGACCGCAGCGAACATCCGCAAGCTGCGCAAGCCGGAGCCCTACAAGGGCAAGGGCGTGCGCTACGCCGGCGAACAGATTCGCCGCAAGGTTGGAAAGGCTGGTAAGTAATCATGGCCTTCGGAATGAAGAAGAGCTACGGCAAGGGCAAGGCTGCCGCTCGTGCCCGCCGCCACGCTCGCCTGCGCAAGCACATCTCCGGCACCGCCGAACGTCCGCGCCTCGTCGTGAACCGTTCGTCGCGGCACATGTTCGTCCAGGTCGTCGACGACTCCGTCGGCAAGACGCTCGCCTCGGCCTCGACCATGGAAGCCGATCTGCGCGCATCGAGCGACGACAAGACCGCAAAGGCTCGCAAGGTTGGCGAACTCGTCGCCGAGCGTGCGAAAGCAGCCGGTATCGAGGCTGTCGTGTTCGACCGTGGCGGCAACGCCTACCACGGTCGCGTGGCAGCGATCGCCGAGGGTGCCCGTGAAGGAGGACTGTCCCTGTGAGCACTGAAGAGAACAAGGACCAGCAGGTCACCAGCACCGAGAACGCCCCGAAGCAGGACGATCAGCGCGGCCGTGGCCGCGGTCGTGGTCGCGGTGAAGGCGGCGGACGTCGCGGCGGTCGTGGAGACCGTGACGACAAGAACCAGTTCATCGAGCACGTCGTGACCATCAACCGTGTGTCGAAGGTCGTCAAGGGCGGACGTCGTTTCTCGTTCACCGCTCTCGTCGTCGTCGGCGACGGTGACGGCATGGTCGGCATGGGCTACGGCAAGGCGAAGGAAGTTCCCGCGGCCATTGCCAAGGGTGTCGAGGAGGCGAAGAAGAACTTCTTCCGCGTCCCGCGCATCCAGAAGACCATCCCGCACCCGGTGCAGGGCGAAGACGCCGCCGGCGTCGTCCTCCTGCGTCCGGCCGCACCAGGTACCGGTGTGATCGCCGGTGGTCCGGTCCGCGCCGTCCTCGACTGCGCAGGCATCCACGACATCCTCTCGAAGTCCCTGGGCTCGGCCAACGCGATCAACATCGTGCACGCGGCCATCGCAGCCCTCAAGGGCCTCGAGCGTCCTGAGGAAGTGGCAGCACGCCGCGGACTCCCGGTCGACGAAGTTGCACCGCACGCCATGCTGCGGGCTGCTGAAAGCGGGGCGAACGCGTAATGGCACAGCTGAAGATTACCCAGGTCAAATCGACAATCGGTGGCAAGCAGAACCAGCGCGATACGCTGCGGACCCTCGGTCTCAAGCGGATCAACGATTCTGTCACGCGTGAGGACAGCCCGGAAGTCCGCGGCATGGTCAACACCGTGCGCCACCTGGTCACATGTGAAGAGGTGGACTGAAATGGCAGATGAGAAGGCACTCAAGCTCCACCATCTGCGTCCTGCTCCCGGCTCCAACACCGCCAAGACCCGCGTGGGTCGCGGTGAGGCGTCGAAGGGCAAGACCGCCGGTCGCGGCACCAAGGGCACCAAGGCCCGCTACCAGGTGCCGCACGGCTTCGAAGGTGGACAGACCCCGCTGCACATGCGCCTGCCGAAGCTGCGCGGCTTCAAGAACCCGAACAAGGTTCACTACCAGGTTGTCAATCTCGACAAGCTGTCGTCGCTCTTCCCCAACGGCGGAGACGTGACGGTTGAAGACCTCGTCGCCAAGGGCGCAGTGCGCGCCAACCAGCCGGTCAAGGTGCTCGGCACCGGAGAGATCTCCGTGGCCGTGAACATCACCGCTGACAAGTTCTCCGGCTCTGCAGCCGAGAAGATCGCAGCGGCCGGCGGCTCGACCACGACGCGCTGAGGATCCGTCCTCACCGTCTGAAGAGCCACGCTCTGAGATGAAGAGGGAGGTCCGCCCCGTGCGGGCCTCCCTCTTGTCGTCTCCGGCCACGGCAGCCGAGCCCTGTCTCCGCGCCGAAATTCTCGCTTTCCGATTGCTCTCTGGCAGGCGAGTCCTGATAAGGTCGGTCAGGTACTAAATGACTTGAACGTATTCTCGGGCCCGTGAGCAGCCACCGCTGCCTGCCTGCCCGAGGTGAAGATCCCCAGGAGGACGCTTGCTCGGCGCAATTGGGCGGGCTTTCAAAACGCCCGATCTGAGGAACAAACTCCTCTTCACTCTCGGCATCGTTGTGCTCTACCGCATCGGCGTCTTCATCCCGGCCCCCGGCATCGACTACGGGCAGGTGCAGGAATGCGTTGCCTCCCCGCAGATGACGCAGGGCGCCTTCGGGCTCATCAACCTCTTCAGCGGCGGCGCGCTGCTGCAGCTGTCGATCTTCGCGCTGGGCATCATGCCCTACATCACCGCCAGCATCATCACCCAGCTGCTGCGCGTCGTCATCCCACGCTTCGAGGCCCTCCACAAGGAAGGCGCCTCCGGCCAGGCCAAACTGACCCAGTACACCCGCTACATGACGATCGGCCTCGGCCTGCTCAACGCCACGACACTCGTGACGACCGTGCGCTCCGGCGCACTCTTCGGCGACGTCGCAGCCTGCCAGAACCTCATCGTCAACGACACCTGGTGGGGCATCGGCATCATCGTGCTCACTCTGACCGCCGGCACCGGCCTCATCATGTGGATGGGTGAGCAGATCACCGAGCGCGGTGTCGGCAACGGCATGTCGCTCATGATCTTCACTGCCGTGGCCGCCGGCTTCCCGGCCTCCTTCGGCGGCATCCTGCGCACCCAAGGCATCGACATCTTCGCCATCGTGCTGCTGGTCGGCCTGGCGATCGTCACCCTCGTCGTCTTCGTCGAGCAGTCCCAGCGCCGCATCCCGGTCCAGTACGCCAAGCGCATGGTCGGCCGCCGCATGTTCGGCGGCACCTCCACCTACATCCCGATCAAGGTCAACCAGGCCGGCGTCATCCCGGTCATCTTCGCCTCCTCGGTGCTGTACCTGCCGAGCCTCATCTCCCAGTTCGGCGACCCGGAGTCGCCGTGGGTGCAGTGGATCAACAAGTACTTCACCTCCGGTGACCACCCGCTGTACATGGCGATCTACTTCCTGCTCACCATCTTCTTCGCCTACTTCTACGTCGCGATCACCTTCAACCCCGAAGAGGTCGCCGACAACATGAAGAAGTACGGCGGCTTCATCCCCGGCATCCGCGCCGGCAAGCCGACTGAGCGCTACCTCAGCTACGTGCTCACCCGCATCACCTTCCCCGGTTCGCTCTACCTTGCGGTCATCGCGATGATCCCGCTCATCGCGCTTGTCCTCATCGGCGCGAACCAGGACTTCCCGTTCGGCGGCACCTCGATCCTCATCGTCGTCGGCGTCGGCCTCGAGACGGTCAAGCAGATCGACTCGCAGATGCAGCAGCGCCACTACGAGGGCCTCCTGCGCTGACCGCCGGGGCTGCGGCGCCCGCCCGGGCTGCCGTGCCCGAGGCGGTGGGCGCCCAGGTGCCCCGCCGCCGGACCGGCCGGCTGGCCGGTCGTAGAATGGGGGCACACTCCTATGAAAGGAAGCACATGAGCGTACGCATCATCCTCATCGGCCCGCCCGGTGCCGGCAAAGGCACCCAGGCCGCCAAGCTGAGCGAGAAGCTCGGTATCCCGGCGATCTCGACCGGTGACATCTTCCGCGCCAACGTCGCCGGAGAGACCGAGCTCGGCAAGACCGCCAAGCGGTACATGGACGCTGGCGAGTACGTGCCCGACGAGGTCACCAACTCGATGGTCCAGGACCGCCTCGGACAGGATGATGCGAAGGCAGGCTTCCTGCTCGACGGCTACCCGCGCACCGAGGCGCAGGTCGCCGAACTCGACCGCATGCTCGAGGGCATGGGGGAGAAGCTCGACCACGTCGTCGAGCTCACCGCCGACACCGACGAGGTCGTCGAGCGTCTGCTCGCCCGCGCCCAGCTGCAGGGCCGCAGTGACGACACCGAAGACGTCATCCGCCATCGCCTCGATGTCTACGCCGAGCAGACCCAGCCGCTGACTGACATCTACGCTGAGCGCGGCCTGCTGCGCCAGGTCGACGGACTCGGCGAAGTCGACGCCATCACCGACCGCATCATCAAGGCCATCGACACCTGATGTTCGGACCGCGCCTGGAGCTCAAGACCCCGGCACAGATCAAGACCATGCGCAAGGCTGGTCTCGTCACACGGGCGGCCCTGGAGGCCGCCCGTGCGGCGTGTGTGCCCGGTGCCACCACCGCCGATGTCGACGCCGCCGGTGCCCGCGCGATCGCCGAGGCCGGCGCGCGCTCGAACTTCAAGGGCTATCACGGCTTCCCCGGCACGCTGTGCGTGTCGGTCAATGAGGAGATCGTCCACGGCATCCCCGGCGGCCGGGTGCTCGAAGCCGGCGACATCGTCTCGATCGATGGGGGCGCGATCGTCGGCGGATTCCACGGCGACTCTGCGATGACGGTCTTCGTCGGGGGCGAAGAGGCTGCCAGTGCCGAGGACCGGGAGCTCTCCCGGGTCACCGAGGCATCCATGTGGGCAGGCATCGCCGCCTTTGCCACTGCCGCCCGCGTCGGGGATATCGGTGCCGCGATCGAGGAGACCGTCGACGATCTCGGCAGCGCAGCCGCCCTGAGCGAATCGCTCGGCACACAGCGCTCGCGTGGCTTCGGTCTCATCATGGAGTACACCGGCCACGGCATCGGATCCCAGATGCACATGGAGCCCGAAGTGCTCAACTACGCAGCCAAGCAGCTCGGCCCCAAGATCAAGCCCGGACTCGTGCTGTGCATCGAGCCGATGCTCACCGCCGGTTCAGCTGCCACCGAGGTGCTGGACGACGACTGGACCGTCGTGACGAAGGACGGCTCGCACGCCTCGCACTGGGAGCACGCCGTCGCCCGGCACTCGAAGGGCATCTGGGTGCTCACCGCACCCGACGGGGGAGCAGCGGGACTGGCGCCCTACGGCATCACCCCGGTGCCGCTGGAGGACTGAGACCAGCAACCGGGAACACCGTGCCCGGATGTCCTGCTAGTCAGCCGGCCGCCGGACGGTGGGCTGCCGGATCCTGAGCGGCAGCAGACCTGTCGACGATTCCGCCACACCCGAGGAACGTACCGACATAGGTGCCGCCGAAGGTCAGGATTCCCAGGCCCAGCATCCAGAACACAGTGCGCTCGATGCCGAAGCCGACGATCATGAAGACGGCGAACGCGACGACCGCAGCAATTGAGGCAGCCAGGAGCGCGACGGCCCCGGCGTGCTGGCCTCGGTAGATTGAGGTCTGTGCTTTGGGGCCTGACTTTCACCATGGCAGTTCTTCTCCTCAGATACCCGATTTCCGGTTGATTGCACCGTAGGGTGAGGAAAGGGCAAGTGACCAAGACCTCCCGAATCGGAGGAGAACTGTGGCGAATGACCGCTATTGCGTGACCCGGGCCGGCTTCGACGTCGTCTCCGTGTTCGGCAGCCTCAGCGCTGCCGCAGTGCCCGGCACCGTCATCACCGCAGTGCTTACTGAGCGCGGCTGGAGTGCATCGAACGTCCGCAACCAGATCACACGCCTGCACGACCGCGAGATCCTGCAGGCCGAACGCCGCGGCCGGCACACGGTCTACCGTCTGGCCCCCGCGTTCGTGCGCCGGTTCAACACCATCCGCGGCTGTTCTGAGCCCCCGCCGTTCGACGGGCACTTCTGAGCCGTGTTCTACTCGATCCCCGAAACCGATCGCGGGCTGAGCGACCGGCTGCTCTACGCCGCCCGGTACCACGAATTCCAGCTGCTGCGGCCCGGAGTGCTCATCGGGCTGACCGACACCGCCGAGCTCATGCTCAAGACCGTCGGGGAGATCGGATCGGACGGCTGGGTGCTGACCGGCCGGTTGACTCCGGCCGACCTGGCAGAGGCCAGGCAGATGGCCGCCATCGCCTTCCAGCTGGCCGATACCTGGCAGCGCATCGCAGAACTGAGAGCCGACATCGCTACCGTAACCCGAAGCGAAGAGGTGCCCGTCAACCGCTTCTTCGACGTCTTCTACCGCACCTCAACCGAGCTCATGCAGCTGCCGCACCTGCCAGCCGAACTCGTCGATGAGCCGAGACCCGAACACGAGCTCGGCGCGCTCATGGGCAGGCTCAGCGCCGTCTTCGAAAGGCGCTACCGCCAGGACGTGCAGGCGACAGCCGAACAGGCCTCCGGCGCTGATCTCATCGAATATGTGCCCAGGGGTGAGCCGATCAGCGCGGCTGACACGCCTGCGCAACCCGCTCCACGATCTCGGTGAGGATCGGGGCGGTGGTCGCCATGTTCACGCGCACACAGCCAGCACCGACGCGACCGCACTCCTGGCCGTTGGTGAGCGCCACCTTCGCGTGCTCGCGCAGAAACGCCGCGGCATCCTCGCCGATGTCGTAGGCACGCAGGTCCAGCCATGCGATGTAGGTGCCCTGCGGGACGAGATACGACGCCTTCGGCAGATGCTTCTCGACCAGCTCGGCCATGAGCGTGCGGTTGCCGTCGAGGTAGTTGATGAACTGGGCCAGCCACTCATCGCCGTCGCGGTAGGCCGCTGTGGTGGCGACCAGCCCCGGATTCGCTGCGGCACCGGAGACGAAACGCGCCTGATCCCGGTAGACATCCCGGTCCTCGGGGTTGGTGAAGAGCACCTGCGCGCACTTGAGCCCGGGGATATTGAAAGCCTTCGAACACGAGGTTGCGGTGATCGTGTGCCGGCCCGCCGCCTCGGTCACGGTGGCGTAGGGAGTGTGCTGTGCGCCGTCGAAGATGAGCGGGGCATGGATCTCATCGGAGAACACCCGCGCGTCGTTCTTCTCGATGAGCTCAGCGATCCGCTCATGCTCGTGGCGTGTGTAGACCTTGCCGACCGGGTTGTGCGGATTGCAGTGCAGGAACACCGCACCCGGTTCCAGCGCGGCATCGAGAGCCTCGAAGTCGATCTCCCAGGCATCGGCAGTGCGGATGAGCGGCACCTCACGCACGGCGCGGCCGCGGGTGGCCGGAGCGACGAAGAACGGCATGTACGCCGGCGTCAGCAGCACGACCGGTGCCTGTGCAGGCGAGAACAGATCGAGCGTGGCCAGCAGCGCCGAGAGGACGTCAGGGGCGAAGTCGATGTCATTGGGGGAGATGTCCCAGCCGTAGCGGCGGGCGTGGAACTCGGCCGTGGCCTGGCGCGCCTCAGCGTGCATCGCCTGCGGAGCGTAGGTGAAGAGCTCCTTGGCTGTCAGCTCCTCGAGCGCATCGTGCACACAGGGTGCCGTGCCGAAGTCGGCCTCGGCGATGAACGCTCCGAGCGTTCCGGGGAATGTCGTCCACTTGACCGATCCGCGGTCGACGAGCTCCGCGGGCGTGTATTCCTTCACCTGATCTGTCCTCTCATCGGCGTCATTGCCAGCACCCAGCCTAGCTGTAGTTCCCCGTGAGGTTGT
>NZ_DLOD01000019.1:0-60101 GCF_002479565.1 Brevibacterium sp. UBA7493
ATTTTGCCCAGGCGGAGCTCGACCGCCGCTGACAGATATCGATGGTTTCATCGATGATCATCGCCATGAGTTCGGAGTCGAGCCGATCTGTCGAACACTGTCTCAGACAGGTGTACAGGTCGCTGCGAGCTCGTATTACGCGAGAAAGACGAGACCGGTCTCAGCCCGGAAACAAGCTGACGCGAAATGGGATGATCGGATTCGGAAAGTGCATTCTGACAATCGTGGATTGTTCGGCGCACGGAAAGTGTGGGTGATGCTGCGCCGGCTCTACCCGAACGAGCCGATCGCCAGGTGCACGGTCGAACGCCGTATGCGCGCCCTGGGGCTGGCCGGGGTGTCCAATGCCCGGTCGACGACTACGACACGGCAGACCAAGACCGCTTCGTATCCGGGTGACCTCGTCCAGCGGGATTTCACCGCAGATACTCCTGATACTCGCTGGGTCGCCGATATCACCTATGTGCCGACATGGACTGGTTTCGCCTATGTCGCTTTCGTCACGGATCTGTTTTCCCGAATGATTGTTGGGTGGCGAGTCGACACGACTCTACGAACCGATTTGGCGCTGGATGCTCTGGAGCACGCGTTATGGGAAAGGAAACGAAAGAACAGGAGCATCGACCAGTTAATTCATCATTCGGACAAGGGGAGCCAGTATGTTTCCATTGCTTATACAGAGCGTCTACGTGAAGCTGGAATAGAAGCCTCGGTCGGTTCGACTGGAGATTCTTATGATAATGCCGCAGCAGAAGCGCTGAATAAACTATATAAGAAAGAGGTGGTGTGGCGCGAGGGCCCGTGGACCGGTCGTGATGCTGTGGAATTCGCGACTTTGGAATGGGTTCATTGGTATAACCACACCCGCCCGCATTCGTACTGCGGAGACCTCGCTCCAGCGCAGTTCGAGGAACACTACTACACTGAAACCAGTCGGCCAGAGGTGGCTGGCGTACCGCTATGAGCTCTCCACCGAACTCGGGGCGATCCACGGCTGCCGGCCACCGCCTCGGGCACGGGGGACTGGCCGGCATGCTGGCACCCAGGGCAGCGGCTACACTGGGGGATCGTGGCTTTAACTATCGGAATCGTCGGACTGCCCAACGTCGGCAAGTCGACCATGTTCAACGCATTGACCAAGAACCAGGTGCTGGCAGCGAACTACCCGTTCGCGACGATCGAGCCGAACATCGGCGTCGTCGAACTGCCCGACGAGCGGCTGACCCGGCTGGCGGAGATCTTCGGCTCAGCGAAGATCCTGCCGGCAACGGTGAACTTCGTCGACATCGCCGGCATCGTCCGCGGCGCCTCGGAGGGGGAGGGGCTGGGCAACCAGTTTTTGGCCAACATCCGCGAGGCCGACGCGATCTGCCAGGTGATCCGCGGGTTCAGCGATTCCGACGTTGTCCACGTCGACGGCAAGGTCAACCCGGCCGACGACATCGACACGATCAACACCGAACTCATCCTCGCGGACCTGCAGACCCTCGAACGGGCGCTGCCCCGGATCGAGAAAGAGGTCAAGCAGAAGCGCGCCGAGCCCGAGGTGCTGGCTGCGATGCAGGAGGCGCAGGGGATCCTGGAGGAAGGGCGCACCCTGTACCAGGCGATGCAGGCCGACGGCTTCGACGCAGCCCCCCTGCGCGAGCTGCAGCTGATGACGACTAAGCCGTTCCTCTATGTCTTCAACGTCGATGACGATGTGCTGGCTGATGAGGCGGAGAAAGACGAGATGCGCGCACTGGTCGCCCCGGTCGAGGCGATCTTCCTCGATGCCAAGTTCGAGTCCGAGCTCGCTGAGCTCGACGACGAGGAAGCCGCTGAAATGCTGGAGATGAGCGGCCAGGACGAGGCCGGGCTCGATCAGCTGGCCCGCGTCGGATTCGATACCCTCGGTCTGCAGACCTACCTGACTGCCGGGCCGAAGGAGGCGCGGGCCTGGACGATCCGCAAGGGCTGGACCGCTCCCGAGGCCGCCGGCGTCATCCACACTGATTTCCAGAAGGGCTTCATCAAGGCTGAGATCGTCTCCTTCGAGGACCTCGATGCGCTCGGTTCGATGGCCGAAGCGCGCGCGGCCGGCAAGGTGCGCATGGAGGGCAAGGACTATGTCATGGCCGACGGCGACGTCGTCGAGTTCCGAACTGGGCTAACGTCTGGAGGTAAAAAGTGACAAAATCACGCAACCTGCACGCCAGGGTCCGCAACTTCATCGACGGAGAGGTCAGCCACATATGGGCGTGTGAGCTGGGGGCTCCTCGATGATCAAATCTGCCAACCAGTATCCGGTGCACACGCTGTTCAGTCACGAAGGCAACGTGCTTTACCGGATCCCGCCCTACCAGCGCGAGTACTCCTGGTATAAGTCCCACTGGGAAGACCTGTTCGAAGATCTCATCGAGGCCGAGGGCGCGCACTTCCTGGGCACCATCATCACGCTCGACCAGACCACGGACACGCTCGAGGGCAACATCCTGCAGGTCATCGATGGGCAGCAGCGACTGACGACGCTCACCTTGTTGTTGGCCGCCGTCTATTCGGTACTCAAGGAACACTTCGACGATCTCGACGAGGACACACGAACGGACGTCATCAACCTCGGTCGGCAGTTGGTGCGGAAAGCAGACCAGCAGCCGAGGGTGACACCGCAGAAACAGGGCCACAACCTCTCCGACTTCCGCAAGGTGCTCGAGGAAGCCGGCTTGCCGGTGGAGGGAGAATGGAAGCCGTACTTCCCCAGCCGCAGGATTGCCAAGTGCTACCGCTACTTCCGCTCCGCGATCCAGAGGCTCGCCGAGACTGAGGAGATCACACAGCCGGAGGCGGCCCTGCGGGTGCATGAGGCGGCCCTACAGGCGGTGATCGTGAAGATTGAGGTGGCCAACCACGCCGACGCCTTCGTGCTGTTCGAGTCCCTGAACAACCGCGGGATGCCCCTCTCACCGGTGGACCTGATCAAGAACCACCTTCTCGCCGAGTCGGAGAAGAAGCAGATCATGGACGTCGACGAGGCGTTCAAACACTGGAACGACATGCTGACCAGCCTAGGTGACAGCTACTCCACCCAGGAGCGCTTCCTCCGCCAGTACTACAACGCGTTCAAGTCAGAGCTGCCCGAAGTCTCAAACGCCTCGGTCGCCACGAAGTCCAACCTGATCAGGGTCTACGAGAAGATTCTCGAGCAGGGCCTCAAACGCGTCGTCGATTCGCTGGTGACGGCGAGCAAGATCTACGGGCGAATCAACTGCGTCGTTGAACTCGATCAGCCGACAACCCTTGACAGGTCGTTCCAGCGCCTGATGCGCGCTCAGGGCGCGCCGTCCTACGTGCTCCTCATGTGGCTGATATCGAAGCAGTCCGATCTGGCTCTGACAGATGCACACATCGAGACGGTCGTAGACCGCCTCACGAGCTTCTTTGTCCGACGCAACCTAACGGGATACCCGCAGACGTATGCACTGGCGAAGCTGTTTATGACGACCATCGACGCTGTGGGTGATGCCCGAGGTGACGAGGTGGTGGTGATCGTCGAGGAGAAGCTAAGTGCGGCCTCAGTGTCCGACGAGGAGTTCCGCACCCGCCTCCTGGGGCGAATCTACGAGGAGAACAGCGACGTCGCCCGGTTCGTCCTCGCGACGCTGGCCGAGGACGCCATGACCAAGGAGACGCGCATCGACCTGTGGCGCCAGGAAAAGAACCGTTTCGTTTGGACGATCGAGCACATCCTCCCGCAGGGCGAGAACCTTCCGGCTGAGTGGCAGGAGATGCTCGGGGGTGAGGAGGTCGCTGCCCAGGTTCAGGAGGAGCACAAGCATAGGCTCGGCAACCTCACCATTACCGCGTATAACAGCAACCTCAGCAACAAGTCTTTCCTTGAGAAGCGCGACCGCCAGGACTCGAAGGGCAGGCGTATCGGCTATCGAAACGGCCTGTCACTGAACGCTGACCTGGCCACGAGGGAGTCTTGGACCCCTAATGACATCGAGAATCGCACCGAAGAATTGGCGGAACGGGTGATACAGCGCTTCCCACTGGCCATTGTCAGATAAAGTATCAATGGTGACGCGGTTGAGTTCAGGTTTAACGTGTAGCGTTATTGACGCTGTGCGTTATTGGTGGGTATGGTTAAGTTGTGATCCAGTCATTCGCCGACAAGGACACCGAGCGACTTTGGAATCGAGAGCGGGCGCGTTCAATCGATTCCCGAATCCACTCAGTGGCGTTGAGGAAACTGCGCCAGCTCGGTTACGCGCAGAGTCTCGAAGATTTGCGGATTCCGCCAGGTAACCGTCTCGAAACACTTAAGGGCGATCGCGCGGGTCAGCACAGTATCCGTATCAACGACCAGTGGCGGATTTGCTTTCGGTGGACCGTTGCTGGGCCAGAGGAGGTTGAGATCGTTGACTACCACTGACAAGCTCCCTCCGGTTCATCCCGGAGAAGTCCTCATGGAGGACTTTCTTAAAGACATGGGTATTACACAGCACAAGCTCGCCGTCTCCATCGGAGTTCCGCCTCGCAGGATCAACGAGATCGTCCATGGTAAGCGTGCGATCACCGCTGACACTGCACTTCGGTTGGCGAAGTTCTTTGGTATAAGCCCGCAGTTCTGGCTTGGGCTGCAGACTCAGTACGACCTTGATGTGGCAGAAGACAAGATCTTTCCCGAAATCGAGCAGATTCAAACCATCGAAGTTGCCTGAATAAGAAACAGGCGATCCCACTCGGCGAGATCGAGGAGTTGACGGAGGTGCCGAGAATGTCAAACTTGGCGACTACCACTGAAGCCGATGTGATCGAGCCGATTCATCCGGGCGAGGTCCTCATGGCGGACTTCATCAAGGGGCTCGGAATCACGCAGAACAGGCTTGCCGTCTCGATCGGTGTTCCGCCTCGTCGAATCAATGAGATCGTGCACGGAAAGCGTGGAATCACTGCCGATACTGCAATTCGTTTGGCGCGATACTTCAGGACTTCCGACGAATTCTGGATGAACCTGCAGTTGAACTACGAGTTGAGGCGCGGGCGTCTTGCGCTGCGTGATCAGGTTGCCGAGACCAAACCCCTTGAACTTGCCTGACGATAGGTTCGAGTGAGATCGTTCGACGATGGTCGTGGTCGCTTTGCCAGAACTGCGAGTCATCATGCTCATTGCAGTGTCAGCTGCTCGGTCTGATACTTGAGCCATGACGATCGGGAAAGTGTCCGACGACCGGTTTGATCGGCACACGACTCAAGACCTTGCTTACCGCGTCCGAGTGCGCGTCATCACGCCGAACGCGCTGGACTGCGTGGGCGCGCATCGTTGAAGAATACGGTTCTGACGGTGAGGGCGTTGTGCCCATCGGCGGGGCCGCGCTCATTCGAGTGAATGACTGCGAGGCCGAAGCCATCAGCGGGGGAGAAGACGCTCTTGACTCGCTCGAGTGGGCGGTCAATGACGTCCTCGGGGAACCCCACCCTTCGACTAAACCCCTCAGAAGGTCCTGTGGGTGTTGAGATCACAGCGGTAGACCACCTCGTGTTCAAACTGCTCCGACGTCCGTTCCACTGCCGAGTGGTACCAACGCGCCCTCGGCGTCGAGGTTGAAACTCACGATGACCCTTGCCTCCAGCTGGGTCGGTGGCTGACTGCTCTCTAAGTTGGGCGCGAAGGTCGTCATCATCTCCGGTGCCGCGGTCACGACCGCAGGCCTCCTCTTTCTCCAGGGGCTGGCAGTGGACTCGTCTTACACCGCCGTACTCTTTCCCGCGCTGATCCTTGTCGGTTTCGGCATGGGTACAGTCTTCACAGCGGCAATCGCGACGGCAACGACGGGTGTCGACCTCGCCGACGTCGGCGTCGCCTCAGCGACCGTCAACATGGTCCAGCAGATCGGCGGCTCTATCGGCATCGCCCTATTCATTGGCCTTTATGCCTCCGCCGTGGCGCGACGCATCGCAGCGACGGGAGCCGGCGCCGCAGAGGCAACTGTCCATGGCTACTATTTCCCGCCCTGCGGGGAGACGCCGAATACAACGCGATCAGCAACATCATGGACCCGCTCATGGGGCCTGCGGCTATTTCACTGGCCACAAGCAACATCGGGTTCGTGGCTGAGCGATTTCCGTCTCTTTCCACATGGTCAAAATAGACCTCATCAGCCGGTCAGAACCAAGGCTCTGAAAATGAACGCAGGTCTCGACGGTGGGTTGCGAGTGCGGATCGGCACGGTTCCATTCCTGCTGGACATCCCGGCAGCACTTTGCAGACCAGGGCGTTGCAGGGGCACGTGAATCTGCATGGTGGCGATCTGATGGAGCTCGTTCGAGAACGACGCACGTCAAAGGTCTTTGCCCACAGATCCTTACGGATGCGACCTATACTCCTGTTGAGACGACCATGATCACAGTGCCGTGCCACCAGTCGCGCGTTGTCGTAGGGGACTTAACGCTGCCGGGAACGATGCCTGAGGCCGGCCACACTGAACGCCGCGCCTCCCCTGCGCGTGCTGAGGAGCTAAGCACATCTCATGACCCCGTCGTCACGTCACCGGTCGCGCATAACCATCGGGGCCGCATCGATCATCGCCCTAGCGCTGACAGGCTGCACGGATGGCGAGGACAGCGCATCAGTGGAGCTGAGGGAATATGTGAGCCGCCCGGACCTCACCGCCCCGCCTATCGAGGGTGAGCCTCTCGATCTGAGCGTCAATGGTATCGACCAGTATGTCTTCCTCGGCCCGAAGTCACAGGAGACAGGCATCTGGTCCGGCCGGCTCATCGTCGACGGCGCCGGGGAGCCCGTATGGATCGAGGAAGATTCCGACCCGGACGGCGACACCGCAGGGTGGGATCTGCGCGTCCAGGACTACCAGGGCCAGGGAGTCCTCACGTGGTGGGAGGGAACGGTCGATACCCCGCTGGCCGAAGGAGAGGTTGTCAATCTCGATGACTCGTATGAGCAGATCGCCCGTGTGGGCACCGGCGGGGACCTGCCGCATCGCATGGTCGATCTCCATGAGACGACGGTGACGGAGGAGGGCACGCTGCTGGTGCTCGCCTATGTTCCGAAGCAGACTGATCTCACCGCGTTCGGAGGTGAGACGGACGGCTGAGTCTGGGACGGCGTCGTTCAGGAGATCGACCTCGAAACCGGCGAGGTCCTGTTCGACTGGAGCTCACTCGACCATATCCCCGTCACCGAAACCCAGCGCGAGTTCGAAGACGACGCGGGAACCGAGGAGAAGCCCTTCGACTACTTCCACGGCAATTCCGCCACCGTCGATGACGACGGTTCGCTGCTGGTGAATGCGCGCAACACACACGCCTTCTACAACCTCGACAGGGAATCCGGCGAGGTGAACTGGACAGCCGGCGGGCCTGAGTCCGACTTCGAGCTTGGTGACGGCGTTTACTTCGCATGGCAGCATGACATCGAACGTCAGGCTGACAGCTCGATCACGATGTTCGACAACCAGTCAGCACCCACACGCGGTGACTCTTCGCGCGGGCTGCGCCTCGACGTCGACACCGACGAGATGACCATCGAGATCATCACCGAGTATCTGCCGCCAGTTGATCGGATCGCAGCCAACCAGGGCTCGTTCCAGGAGCTGGCCAACGGACGCGTCGTGCTGGGCTGGGGTGCCCTACCGTCATGGACGCTGTACGCCCAGGACGGGGAGGTTCTCGGCGACTGGACCGTGGCAGCTGACTCGAACTATCGCGCGTACTTCCACGAGTGGACGGCGACACCCACGGCACCGCCCGCAGCCGTCGCGCGGACAGAGGATGGCGTCACGAGTGTCTATGTCAGCTGGAACGGTGCGACAGAAGTCGAGTCATGGCGCGTGCTGGTCGGTGCCGATTCGTCCACGCTTTCCGAGGTCGCCACCAGTGAGCGCACTGGCTTTGAGACGGCGATCGAACTGCCGGAGGGCGCGGACGGAAACGGCGACGATGATGCTGATGAGGGCTCGGGGGAGTCACCGCAGTCGTTCGAACACATCGTTGTCGAAGCACTCAATGCCGACGGTGACCCGATCGGCAGCGCGGCAGTCCAGCCCGAGGGCGAAGGACTGGCACAGTAGACGGAAGACCAGCCGTGAGCTGGAGGTGCGGTGTGAAGTGGAAAGGGCCAGCAGCGCTGTTCAGCGCGTGGCTCCTGCACGATGTCGAGGAAGCACTCGCGTTTCCGGCGACCTGTGAGCGCCTTGCCGCTCAGACTGGAATCCAGCAGCTGCGTATGACCCCGCGCCAGTCTTAGATCGCTGTTGGTCTCATGGGGCTGCTGGCACCGGCGGCATGCGCACGAGGAGTTGCAGAATCGGGTGATTCTCGCTTCTACCGGGCGGTCGCTGCTGGGCTCGAAGCCCACGTGGGAACACATCTGCTCGCATCAATCCTCCAGCGCGGATACACCGCAGGTGTGGTCTCAGCCGTGTTGGTGATGTTGCCGGGAACAGTCAACGCTCGCAGGGAGTTGGCACGCTGCGGCCTCGACATCAGCGTGCGAGACACAGCAGCAGGCATCGCGATCCTGGTGCCAGCAGCTACCGCTTGCCACGTCCTCGCCCGGTTCGCAGATTCGAGGAAGTGATCTCCTTCTGCGCAACACTGTGACCGGTGCTCTCAGCCACCCGGCCACCGCATCGCTGAGATAGGGTTGAAGATGCTGACGGATACTGCATTTCTCTACAGGAGGCAGCGATGAGCTTCAATGTCTATCTTTCCGGCGAGATCCACACTGACTGGCGGGACGAGATCGAACGAGGTGCCGAGGCCGCCGGTCTGGACGTCGTGTTCACCGCACCGGTGACCGACCACCCTGCAAGCGATGCAGCCGGCGACCATCTGGGTGAGACGCCCAGCCAGTTCTGGCGCGATCACCAGTCAGCCAAGGTCAACGCCATCCGCACCCGCACCCTCATCGAGAACAGCGATATGGTCGTTGTGCGCTTCGGCGACAAGTACAAGCAATGGAATGCCGCCTTCGATGCCGGGTACTGTGCGGCGCTGGGCACCCCGTACATCACCCTGCACGACGAAGACACCGTCCATGCGCTCAAGGAAGTGGACGCCGGTGCCCAAGCCTGGTGCAAGACCACTGATCAGGTCGTCGAGACTCTGCGCTACGTGCTCAACGCCTAAGAGCTCTATCACAGCGGTTGCGGGGCGGGCTTTCGCTGACCTGCCGCGTGGAGGTGAGAACATGGACCTCACCGACACCGATCCGGTTTCGCGGTCTCCCCGTCTGGCGATCGCGCCAGCTTCCCCGTTCGCTGCCCCCGAAGCTCCTGCCAGCGCCGCCCGAGGGAATCGGCGTCGGCAGGCCTGCTCTCACGCCATAGTTCTGATCGCCTCGGCGAGGCCGGAATACTGTACGGCCTGACCAGCGTGCCGTTCGAGCGTCGGCAGACTGATAGCCGAATAACCGAGCTGCTGCAGGATGCGGCGAGGAAGTACGTAGAACTTCCATTGCGAGACGGCGAGTGCGTCGTACTCTTCGTGCGTCTGTGCCGTGTGCACTGCGAACACGTACATATCGGCGTTGTACGTCTTTTCGGCACTCAGACCGGAGGCGGTGTCCCATATGCGTCCTTTCAGACCGCTGAAGCTGATGCGTGAGACTGTGCGCTGTTCCCATGCCTGGACATAGGCGGATGTTTTGACCTCGATTGTGGTTCCCTCAGGTGTGACCACATCGTAGGCGTCCCACTCGATTCGAGATCCGACAGCGCCGACCGCGCGAGAGACGAGGAACTCGGCGATGTATCCGCGCACGTTGTTCACCCTCAAGTTCGACAGCGCGAATCGCCAGAAGTCGAGAACTGTCGCATCGATTCCGTCGAATGGTTCGTCTCCTCGCAGAGGGGCAGGCTGCGGTGGCTGCAGTGCAAAGTCCGACATGATCCCATTATCGGGGTCTCTGCCGGCGCGGAAGGGCGATCGCGCCGAATCAGATGCTTATGCGCTCTTCGACGAGTCAGACTTCTTCGTCGAAGACTTCTTTCCATCGGACTTGTTGCCACCGGACTTCTTGCCGCTCGAGGACCCGCCCGATTTCTGCTTCGACCCGCCGCGCTTGCGATCCAGTGAGGACTTCAGCGCCTCCATCAGGTCGACGACATCAGCGTCATCACCACCGTCGGCCTCGTCAGGCGTCTCACCGAAGGTCGCCTCGGTGTCGAGCGTGTCACCGGCTTCGAGCTTGGCGTCGATGAGCTTGCGCAGCTCGACCTGGTAATCATCCTCGAACTCTTCGGGGGTGAAGTCCGAGGCGAACTGCTCGACCAGCGCGCCGGCGAGCTCCTTCTCCTTGCTGCTGATCTTCGCCTTCGACTTCACGCCCTTGAAGTCGACGCTGCGGACCTCATCGGCCCATAGCATGCCCTGCAGCACGAGCACCTTCCCGCGCACCCGCAGCACACCCAGCCGGGTCTTCTGCCGCAGCGAATACGTCACAACGGCGGTCCGGTCGCTGTCCTCCAGCGCCTGGCGCAGCAGCAGATACGACTTCGGCGACTTCGCTGCAGGCTCCAGATAGTACGTGCGGTCGAGCATGATCGGATCGATCTGCTCAGTCGGGACGAACTGCACGACCTCGATCTCGTCGTTGTCGCTCTCCGGCAGCGCCTCGAAGTCATCATCAGTGACGATGACGGTGTCGTCACCGGACTCGTAGGCCTTGTCGATGTCCTTGTACTCGACCTTCTCACCGCAGACCTCGCAGCGTCGCTCATAGCGGATCCGCCCGCCATCTGCGTCGTGGACCTGGTGGAAGGACACGTCGTGATTCTCCGTGGCGCTGTAGGCCTTGACGGGAACGTTCACGAGCCCGAAGGTGATGGCGCCGGTCCATATTGCTCGCATAGCATGGATTCTACGCAGAAAGGGACCACGATGGCGCCAGCTCGCAAGAAGTTCCAGGTCGGAGACCGCACGCTCACCGTCTCCAACCTCGACAAGGTCCTCTACCCGGAGACCCGCACCACGAAGGCCGACGTCATCCGCTACTACCTCACCGTCGCTGACGTCCTCATCCCGCAGGTGACCGGCCGGCCGGTCACCCGCAAACGCTGGGTCAACGGGGTCGGCGCCGCCGCCGAGGCAGGGGATGCCTTCTTCCGCAAAGACCTGGAGGACTCGGCCCCGGACTGGATCCCCACCGGCACCATCAAGCACAAAAGCGGCACCAACACCTATCCGCTCGCCGAGGAACCGGCCGTGCTCGCGTGGTTCGGCCAGGTCGCAGCCCTCGAACTGCACACCCCACAGTGGCGCTTCGGCCGCAACGGCCAGCCGCGCAACCCCGACCGCCTCGTCCTCGACCTCGACCCCGGCCCGGGAACCGACCTCACCGACTGCGCCACCGTCGCCACCTGGTGCCGGGAGATCCTCGAGGACATGGGCATGCCGACCTACCCGGTGACCTCCGGATCGAAGGGCATCCACCTCTACGCCGCTCTCGACGGTCGGCACAACTCCGAGCAGATCTCCGACGTCGCCCACGAACTCGCCCGCGCACTCGAAGCCGACCACCCCGATGAGGTCGTCTCGACGATGAAGAAGACCGACCGCACCGGCAAGGTCTTCCTCGACTGGAGTCAGAACAGCGCATCGAAGACCACCGTCAGCCCCTACTCGCTGCGCGGCCGTCTGCGCCCCACCGTCGCCGCCCCGCGCACCTGGGAGGAACTGGCCAGCCCAGAGCTTGCTCAGTTGGAGCTCGACGACGTCATCGCCCGCATCGAAGAGGGGCTTGACCCAATCGCGGACCTCGGTGCTGACCGGTTGGAGACCTACCGGTCGATGCGCGACGCCGCCAAGACCAGCGAACCGGTTCCGGCACACAGGCCAGCCGACACCTCGGGAACGGATGACCCGAGCTTCGTCATCCAGGAGCACCACGCCAGCAGCCTGCACTGGGACTTCCGGCTGGAGCACTCCGGAGTGCTCGTCAGCTGGGCGGTGCCCAAGGGCGTGCCGCTGAAGCACAACGTCAACCGGCTGGCCGTCCAGACCGAGGACCACCCGCTCGAATACGGCAGCTTCGAGGGCACGATCGCCAAGGGCGAGTACGGCGCCGGCGAGGTCACCATCTGGGACGCCGGCACCTATGAGCGCGAGAAGTGGCGCGATGACAAGGAGATCATCGCCGTCCTCCACGGCCGCGAGGACGGCGGGCTCAAAGGCATCCCACGCCGGTTCGCACTCATCCGCACGAAGGGAATGAACGGGAAGAACACGTGGCTGCTGCAGCTGATGAAGGACCAGCCCGGCGACGGGAACGGTCCCGCGCCCGAGGCGGGGGAGCGCGGCGAGAAGGCGGCTCCTTCTGCAGGTGGCCAGGACTCCGGCGACGTTCCTGCGCTCAGCGACATCCCCGCCCCGATGCTCGCCCGCGCGGGCTCGGAGGCCGACATCCGCCTCGGGAAGGGTGCTGGCGAGACGTGGGTCGCGGAGATGAAATGGGACGGTTACCGGATGCTCGCAGGCGTGGGCACCGGGGGAGTGGTGCTCGCCAGCCGCAACGGCAAGGACATGAGCGCGCAGTTCCCGCAGGCAGGTGAGCTTACTGAGCTGCTGGACGGAACTGGAATCCTCGACGGGGAGCTCGTAGCGCTCGACGGGGACGGGAGGCCGGACTTCAGTCTGCTGCAGGCGATGCTCAGCGGCGAGGACGACGTGCCCGATGACGCCGAGCTGCGTTACATGGTCTTCGACATCCTCGCCCACAACGGTCGCTCGCTCATCCGCGAAACCTACCGGGCCCGCCGGAAGATTCTCGCCGAGGTGCTTGATGAAGGTGAGTACGTCATCGTGCCGCCTGCTCACGACGGGTCGCTTGAGGCGGCGGTCAAGGCCAGCCGGGCGCTCGGGCTCGAAGGGGTCGTCGCCAAGCGCGCCGATTCGGTCTACCTGACCGGTCAGCGCGGCTCAGCGTGGGTCAAACTCAAAACGCAGCTGCATCAGGAGGTCATTGTCATCGGCGCCCGCGACGGGAAGGGTGCCAGGGCTGGTGGGATCGGTTCGCTGCTTGTCGCCGTGCCTGATGATGCCAGCGAGCTGCGCTACGCCGGCCGGGTCGGCACAGGATTCACCGACCGGCAGCTGGCTGAGATCGAGGCGAAGCTGCGGAAACTTGAGCGCAAGACCCCGCCGGTCGACGATGTGCCGACCGAAGACCAGGCTGATGCATGGTGGGTGAGGCCGACGCTCGTCGCCGAGGTGGCGCTTGCCGGGCGGACGCGGCAGGGCCGGGTCCGGCAGGCCGCCTGGCGCGGCTGGCGTGAGGACAAGGATCCTGCTGAGGTGCGGTGGGAGGTGTGACACATCGTGACGGTGCCGTGGGAAGCTGGAGTCTTCGCCGGTGTCGATCTCGCTGCCGAACCGGGCAGGACCGGATTCGCCCGACTGCAGCGCACACCGCAGAACCGGGTCGTCGTGGAAGACGCCGGTTGCGGGCTCGCTGATGAGGAGCTCATCGAGATGCTCAGTGGGGTCTCGAAGGCCGGCATCGATGTGCCCTTCGGCTGGCCGGCGGGGTTCATCGAATTCCTCGCAGATCATGCACTGCAGCAGCACGCGGCGCCTATGGCAGCAGATGTGCGGTGGCGCCGGGGGATGGTGCTGCGCCGGACGGATCAGCTCGTGCACCAGTGGTGCGGTCTCACGCCCTTGAGTGCGGCCGCCGATCGTATCGCGTACCCGGCGCTGCGCTGGGCCGCAGTCGAGGCGCGCCTGCGCGACCGCGGCATCAACTGCCGACGCGATGGTGCCGGGCGGGTGTGTGAGGTGTACCCGGCGGCAGCGCTGAAGGTGTGGCAGCTTCCATTTCGCGGCTACAAGCGGGACCCAGGGCTGCGGGAGGACATCGTGGCGGGGCTGAACGGGCGGTGCGCAGTTGACTGGAACGGATACGATTCGGTCTGTGTGGCATCGGATGACGCTCTCGACGCGGTGATCTCTGCTTTGGTTGCCGTCGAGGCGGCAGACGGGCACACGCGTGTGCCGGCAGCGGCGGAGCACGCAGATGCCCTGATAGAGGGGTGGATCCACGTTCCGTTTGGCACGGTGGCCGTGTGAGTGGTGCATGTTCGGCACCGCAGTGTCGCGAGCGAGTTTCACGCCCGGTGGGTTGGTCGGTGGTGCCGGTGGGTACTCGTGCCTCTGGTTCCACGTCGCCGAACATTTTGCTACCGTGATGAACGTCACATGCGGATGGTGATACGTGCCTTCTGTTCTGAAGTCCTAGTCAGGGTCTGCGGGACGGTGCGGCTCTGACTGGTCCTTGTCCACAGTTTCGTTTCGGCTGTTCCTTCGCAGGTATGAGTGACCTAGTTTTGGTGTAACCGGAAGAGGAGTCGACAGGATGCGGTACCGAGGACGAGGCGTGGTGATGGGTGCGTCGCTGAGCGCGCTGGTGCTGGTCGCTAGTGGGTGCACCGGTGCCGAGGAAGCGGAGCCGACCCCCTCGTTTGCTTCATCCACCGCCGATGCGGATCCGAGCCCTGAGCTCACCGAGCCTCCATACGAGACCGAGTTGAACCTAACGCCGGATGAGAAGAAGGCGGCGGACGAGGCTTACGACGTGCTGGTGGAGTTCCTCGACGCCTACAACCGGGTAGCGGCAGACTCTGGATCCGATCCGGATCGAGCTCTTCAGTTCACGGATGGAGAACTCTACGAAAAACACTCGGCGGGATACGCCGAGATGGCTGAGAACGGTGAGAAGCAGGTCGGAGATATTGTGCACAGATCTCACCACCTCGATCGGGTGGAAATTTCCGAGGAGGCGACAGGCTCAATCCAATTCGAATCATGTGTGGACTACAGCCAGATCGATGTCGTAGATGCAAGCGGCAAGTCAGTAGCAGCGCCGGACCTAGAGCCGATAGTCGTTTTTTATGAGTTTCAGAACTCTGGTTCCGCTTGGAAGCTGGATTCGGTCGAGTTTACGGACGAATCATGCGGCTAATAGCGCGTGCGGTGCCTGTCTACGTTCTGGCGGTTGTTTCGCTCCTCTTGACAGGCCTGGTCCCTATGCCCTTCTTAGCATCCCCGGGGCTCGCAGCCTCCTGTGAGTCGGAGCTTTTCCGCGAGAACATCCGGACAAAGTGTAAAAATAGGAACGAGGGACCAAAACGCGAACGGACGCCACCGAAGAAGGACCGCGACGGTTCGGGCCGGGGCGGCGGCAACCGCAACGGCGACAATTCCGATCGTGATCGCCGGGACAACAACGCTGATTCCGGGCCTCGGGCCTGCCAGTTGCTTGAGGGCGACCCGGGGAGCCGGGCCAGGCAGTGTGAGCGCCGGCCGCAGCCGTCGCCGGATCGTGACGGCAACAGCCCGCCTGACACAGACTTCTATGTGGAGCCTCCACCGGATGTGACGTGGGAAGACGTCGGGGAGACCTCGATCCCGCCGTCTGACATCTTCGTCATGCCCGAGGGGTGGGGTGTGGTGAACAAGCCTGTAGCCGTATGGGCCGGCAACAATTCCTCGCGGACAGAGACGATGGAGCTCGCCGGATACACCGTCGAGATCCGGGTGACGCCAGCGCAGTACAAATGGAACTTCGGTGACGGCAACACAATCACCACGACCTCAGCCGGCCGCAAGCCCAGATACGCACACGACGCCGATATCAGCCATTCGTACACGGAAAGCGGTGACTACACGATCAATCTGACGACCAGTTACGTCGGTCAGTTCCGTGTCGACGGCGGAGCATGGGAGGACATTCCCGGCACAGCTGAGATCGCATCGAGACCGGTGCCAGTCGAGATCTACCGATACGTGCGCTACCTCGTCGACGAGGACTGCACCAAGAACCCCGACGGCCCCGACTGCCCATGAGAACGCCGTCGGTCCGCTGGGCGATCGTCATCGAACCTCAGATGTGAGTGCCGGCGTTGACGACACGTCCCGAGGAGTCACGCCAGAAGTAACGGCGCACGCCACACTCATCTGATCACAGCGGGTGGACCAGCTCGGCGCCGGTGTCGAGAGCTTTCTCGGATCCGGGGTCAGGCGACCGTGCGCCCACCGAGCTGCCCGCCGGACTCATCGCGCAGCCGTGGTGTCACCTGCCGGTGCGGGCGGATGCCGGTCTTATCAGCGTAGAAGGCGCGGATCCGATCCATATCGGATGCGATATCACCGGTCATCTCCAGGGTCGGGCCGAGCCCGGTCGTGTGCGTCGTCGAATCGACGTAGCCCAGGGTCACCGGCATGCCGGTCTCGCGAGCGATGCGGTAGAACCCGGATTTCCAGTGGGTGTGCCCGCTGCGGGTGCCGTCCGGGGTGATGACGAGCCCGAAGATCTCCCCAGCGCGGGCGGCCTCGACGACCTCGGCGACGACGCGGCTGGGATTGTCGCGGTCGACCGGGATGCCGCCGGTGGCGCGCATGAACGGCCCCCGCCAGGAGCGGAACAGGCTCTTCTTTCCCATCCAGCGCACATCGATGCCCAGCTCCCAGGCGATGCAGAGCATGAGTATGAAGTCCCAGTTCGAGGTGTGGGGTGCGCCGATGAGGATCGTCGGCTGAGTCGGTGCCGGCTGGGTGCGCAGCGTCCAGCGGCTGAAGCGCCAGAAGGCGCGGGCGGTGAGTCGTCGGAGCATAGCTCAACCGTAGAGCACTCCCGACCCCCGAAGCGCACCGGTCCATCCGGCGTGCAGCCAGGCGCGCAACGTCGGTCACCGCTCCCGAGGTGGTTCACACGATGCACAACTCGTTGCCTTCGGACTCGTGCATGAGCAGCCAGTGGCCCGCCGGTTCGTGGAACTTGCCGGTGAACGCGATATCAGGCTCGACGAGACTCTTGGCATGGACGTGCATCGACTCGACGTCCTTGGCCTCGCTGGAGCTGCGCGATTGATCTCGGCTGTTGCGTCTCAGCGCCGACGGCGCCGGCCGGTGCCGAAGATCCCGCGGGCGATCTCGCGGGCAGCGGTGCGGGTGAACTGCCGGAACTCGCGGGAATTCACCACCTGCTCGAGCATCGTCCGATCCTGTCTGCCGGGCGTCGTCGACCGGCTGCGGCTGGTTCTGCCCGCCCCTGCGGTGTCCGGCAGCGGGATCCGAGCCTCATCGTGTTCGGCATCCGGCCCGCTGCCTGGCGCCGGCTCCGGGCCCGAGGTGCCCTCCGCCTCGGCGTCGGCAGCACCGGCTTCCAGGCGCTGGGTGAGGATCTCGCGGGCCGATTCCCGGTCGATGCGCTCACCGTAGGTCGCCTGATGGGCAGAATCGGCGACGAGCTGTTCCATCAGGGCCGGGTCGCTGGGACCCATCTTCGAGCGCGGGGCGAAGATCTTCGTCGCAGCGACCGGTGTCGGTGCCCCATCGGGATCCATGACGGTTACGATCGCCTCGCCGGTGCCCAGCGTGGTGAGCAGCGCACCGAGGTCGACATCAGTCGTCGGGAAGGTCGACACCGTCTCCTTGAGCGCTTTGGCCTCCTTGGGAGTGTGGGCGCGCAGCTGATGCTGGATGCGCGAGCCGAGCTGGGCGAGCACCGCCTCGGGAACGTCGGTGGGCTGCTGGGTGACGAAGAAGACGCCCACACCCTTCGAACGGATAAGGCGCACCGTCTGGGCGACCGAGTCGAGAAACGCCTTCGACGCGTTGGCGAACAGCAGGTGGGCTTCGTCGAAGAAGAACACGAGCGTGGGTTTGTCGGCGTCACCCACCTCGGGCAGGGTTTCGAACAGCTCGGCGAGGAGCCACATGAGGAAGGTCGAGAACAGGGCCGGGCGGTTCTGCACGGCCGGCAGCTCGAGCATCGAGATCGTGCCGGCAGCCCCCTGGGTGCGCAGCAGGTCGGAGATGTCGTATTCGGGTTCGCCGAAGAACGCGTCGGCACCCTGGATCTCCAGGTTCGCGATCGCGCGCAGGATCACCCCAGCCGAGGCGGTGGAGACTCCGCCGATGTCCTTCAGGTCCGCCTTGCCCTCCGGGGAGGTGAGGAAGGACAGCACCGCCTTGAGGTCGGAGAGGTCGAGCAGCGCCAGGCCTGCGGAGTCGGCGTAGTGGAAGATGAGGCCGAGGACGGACTCCTGGGTGTCGTTGAGGCCCAGGACTTTCGACAGCAGGAGTGGTCCGAAGGAGCTGACGCTCGCACGCATCGGGATGCCGGTGCCCTCTCCGCCGAGGGAGTAGAAGGTCACCGGGGAGGCCTCGGGCTGCCAGTCCTGGCCGTTGGCCTGGGTGCGGGCGGTGAGCTTCTCGGACGGCTCACCGGGGCTCGCCATGCCGGACAGGTCGCCTTTGAGATCGGCTGCGAACACGGGAACGCCGGCAGTGGAGAGCGCCTCGGCAAGCACCTGGAGGGTGATCGTCTTGCCGGTGCCTGTGGCACCGGCGATGAGGCCGTGGCGGTTGAACATCGCCAGCGGGATGCGCACGCGCACATCAGGGGCGGGGGTGTCGCCGTCAAAGGCGGAGCCGAGGTCGATGGCGGGTTCGTCGAAGGTGTATCCGGCGCGGATCGCTTCAAGGGCCTGCGTGTCGCTCATGAGGTCATTCAAGCACAGCAGGCGCGCGCAGCAGCGGCGATCGCTTCAGGGGCCGGTAGGAGCACACCATGCGGTTCTCTCTGCGTGGGCCGGGAGTCTGCGTTGGCTCTGGTTCTTGCCTGGTTGACTCTGGTTCTCAGCTGCAGACAGGTGATATCATGAGTGATATCAAACGGAGGTGATGCGTGATGGCTGCGATAGTGGTGCGAGGACTCGAGGAATCGGTCAAATCCGCCCTGGCTGCGCGGGCGCGGAAGCACGGGCGCTCCATGGAAGCTGAAGTGCGCGAGATTCTGACGCAGGCGGCCAGCAGACCGAATATCGGAATGGCACTGATGCAGGCCGCTCGGGAAGCTGGAGGCGTTGATGAGCTTCCCGTTCCCAGCAGGGACGAGCGCGCACGCTCGGTGGACTTCGCGTGATCGTCTTAGACACGAACGTCATCTCGGAGCTGTTCCGTCCGCTGCCGAACCCGCGTGTGGTGGCGTGGCTCGAATCGCTGTCTGGTGAGGTTGCGATCACTGCGATCACGGCTGCCGAGCTGTTGGTCGGTGTTCGCCGTCTGCCCGGCGGCAGACGTCAGACGCAGCTTGCACAGGGTGTCGAAGCTGTCCTGGACCAATACCGGCGGCTCAATGCTGTGCTGCCCTTCGACGTCGCCGCTGCATCTCATTACGCAGATCTCGTCGCCAATCGTAAAGCTTCGGGATCTCCCATCAGCATGGCTGACGCGGAGATCGCGGCGATCTGCCGCACTCATCTCGCAACGTGCGCAACGCGCAACGTCAAGGACTTCCAGGGAACTGGTGTCTCCACGATCAATCCGTGGGAAGCCTGAACAGCTCTCTCAGTCGGCGGTGGAAGGCTCGGCGGCCGTCGTGCCGGATGGGTGCGACGAGATCAGTCTGCCCGGCAGGCTGTCGAGCACTGGGGCATCATGGAGGCAGTCTGAGGGCACATGTGCGCCCGTCGACGATGACGGTCAGGCTGGTGAGGAGACTGTTCTGTGGAGACTGGGACACATGCCCGAGAAGCGGGCCGCATCAGGTCGCCAAGGCGCGTCCTCGTGCTCCTGAATCCTCTGGCCGCTGACCGGCACCCCGGGTGTGCGACCGCGCTCGCCGCAGCAGCGGCGGACCTTGAGCTGCTCGTGCCGACCGGTGCTGACGCCCAGCTCCAGTTCAACGCCGCGGCCGAGGCGGTTGAGACCGGTGTCGATGCGGTGGTCGTCTGCGGCGGTGACGTCACAGTGGCCGCCGGTTTCGCCCTGACTGCTGGCACCGGCATCCCGCTGAGCATCGTGCCGGCAGGCACCGGCAATGATTTCGCCCGCGCCGCCCGGATCGAACGCGGCGACCCGGTCGGCAGCCTGTCCCGGCTGCTCGATGGGCTGCGGGACGGTGCGCTGCGGGACGGTGCGCTGCGCAGCTGCACGGTAGATGCGCTGCACATGACGGTCACGACTCCGGACTCAGGCCAGTCGCACGTATGGGTAGCGAACTCCGCCAACATCGGCTTCGACGCGCTCGTCAACGCACGCGCCAACACCTACCGCCGGCTGCCTGTCACCGGACGCTACCTCGTGGCGCTCCTGCGCGAACTCCCAGCATTCCGCCCGGCACGATTCCGCATCTCGCGCGACGACCAGCCGCCTCAGAATCTGACGGCCACGCTCATCTGCGTGCAGAACGGGCCCTGGATCGGCGGCGGCATCCCACTGGCCCCCGCAGCCGACCCCAGGTCCGGGACCGCCGTCATGAGCACAGTCGACAGGATTCCCCGCCACGTGCTGGCAGGCCTCTTCCCGCTCATCTATCTGCGCGCCCACCGACTGTTGGCACCGCTACGGCAGCATCGGGTCGAACGCGTCCGGGTCACAGTCCCCAGCGGCGTGCCGGTCTACACAGACGGCGAGGAGATCCTCCCCAGCAGCCACGACGGGGCCGAAGTGGAGATCGCTGTCATGCCCCGGGCTGTCCGCCTCATCCAGGGTCTGCCCGACTGACAGCCTCCGTGTGGGGCATCATGGATGTATGAGTGAGATCACCATTGCACGCATCTATGACGACAACGCAGGTGGCTATCGCGTGCTGCTCGACCGGCTCTGGCCGCGCGGCATCAGCAAGGAGGACGCGGATTTGGATCGGTGGGCCAAGGACGTTGCCCCGAGTGATGATCTGCGCACGTGGTTCCACAACGGCGGAGACTACAGCGAATTCGCAAAGCGCTACCGCGCCGAGCTCAAGGACAACGAGGAATTCGACGACTTCGCCGCCACGCTGGCCGAGCAGAAGAACATCGTGCTGCTGACCGCGTCGAAGGACCCCGAGCACAGCCACCTGAGCGTGATGAAGAAGATCCTCTCCTCACGCAGCACGAAGAGCTGAGCTGCGGCTGCATCGCCGGGGCCGGCCGTCAGGCAGCCGGCAGTCGGGGCAGCACGCAGTTCAGGCGAAGAACTCCTGGCTCGCCACGCTCGGGGCATCGGGGCCGATGACGTCGATGAGCACATCGGCATCCCGGTAGGAGGCGTGCCGGGTCCACCCGTCGATGCCGGCCAGCGCCGCATGGGCGCTTTCAGCGCGCCGGTAGCCACCGGGCACCGGGTGCCGCCAGTGCGCGGCCAGCACCACCCCGCCTGAGCGCAGGCTCGCCGCCGCCGAGGTGAGGAACCCTGCGAATGACTCGTCGCTGAGGTAGTAGGCCAATTCGCTGAAGACAATGAGGTCGAAGCTGCCGGTCGGCCAGTCCTCGATCCCGGCACAGCGCACCTCGACCGAGGCGCCGGCACCGCTGGCGCGCAGCCGCTGCCGGGCGGCATGGACGGCAGCAGGCACGACATCAGCGCAGATGAGCTCCTCACAGCGGTCAGCGAGCTGCTCGCTCAGCATCCCGATCGAGCAGCCGGGTTCGAACGCCCGGTCGAAGCGCGGCTTGGGCAGCATCGCCATGATGAGCTCAGCGCGCCTGCGCTCGTACCACCGCTGGCCGACCGACCACGGGTCATCAGCGTGCCGGTAGAGGTCATCGAAGCCGGCCGAACGGTGGACGAAGACCACCTGCCGCTCCCGGCACATCCGCTCCCGCACCCTCGCCGGCAGAACCACCGCCTCGGGCCCGGCGGCCGGATCCCGGTCGACGGCGACCCCGTAGTCGAGACTGACCTGGGAGCGGAAGCAGTCCAGCGCGGCAGGCAGCGACGCCCGCAGCCGCTCGGGCACATCGAGGCGCACCGCATCTGCCGCGAGCTCATCGGGCACGTCTGCCGGCGCGGTGTGCTGCCACAGCCACACCGGATATTCGACGACCGGGCAGGTCGGACGGGTCGCAGCGGCGGCGAAGGCGGCCCGGCCAGCCGCGTCGTGATCGGGGTGACCGTCGGTGCGCAGGGGAGCAGCGATCCACGTGCCGGTCGGCAGCTCATCGAGGAGTTCAGCCAGCCGCCCGGCAAGCGTCTCCTCATGCTCGGCAACTGCGCCGTCGGGGATCGACAGCCGGGTGACCGGCGGGACGGGACAGCCGGCGGCATCAGCGAGAACCTGCAGGGCCGCGTCAGTTTCACCCCGGCGGATGGCGGCGAGCTCGGCCGGATCGATGGCCTCCGGCGGGTGTGAACCCTCGCCGTCGGTGACCGCAGCCAGGCGGACTGGGATACCGGCATCGAGGGCGGCAGCGAACAGCCCGCCGGCGCCGGCGATCTCATCATCGGGGTGTGGAGCGACGATGAGCAGTCCCGGCAGCGCCTCGGCTCCCGGCCAGGCGGGCAGCGCGGCGGCACAGGTGTCGATCTCCGTGCCCGAGGCGGCAGGCACCTGGGCGCCGGAGAAGGTGCGCTCGCCGGCAGACTCAGCGTCGGCTGCGGGACCGGTTGCGGGGGTGGGCTCAGTCATGGGCGCCGGTGAGTCCGAGGAGCCGATCCCAGGCTGCAGTCGGAGCAGTGTCATCGTTGTGTTCGGTGATCTGGGCGGCGATGGCAGCCTCGTCGGCTTCGGCGTGGGTCTGGCGGATGTAGACGCTGAGGTCGGCCACCAGCTGCGCGTGCTCGCCGTCGCCGCACAGCGGCCCGGCACCGAGTGCCCGGCCGACGCGTTCGATGACATCAGCTGCCATCCGGTCGATGCGGGTGCGCACCGCCAGCGCGCGAGCCATCATCAGCCCCGAGGAGTTGCCGGGGTCGGCGTCGATGAACGCGGCAGTCGACTCCAGCAGCGCCCAGCCGGCGGCAAGCTCGGCTGCGACCGCACCGGCCTGCGCGGCGATGAGCGGGGAGACGCCCTCACGCAGTGCCTTGGCCAGCAGCGGTTCGGCCACGGCGCGGGCGCCGCCGTACCAGCAGGCTGCGACACCAGCACCGCCGTGCCAGAAGCCGGGCCGGTCGAGATAGTCGCGGTGGCTGCCGAGCCGGCGGGCCGGCACCGTGTCGAACTCGACCCAGCCGGAGTCGCTGGCAGCCATTCCGACAGCAGGCCACGTTTCGGGCACCGCACGCACGCCGTCCTGGCGCAGATCGACGGCGAAGAACCCCACCTGCCCGGTTTCCTCTCGGGCGGTCACTAGCGCATGGGTGCACATGCCGGCCCCTGAGCACCACGGTTTGGTGCCGGTCAGCGACCAGGCGCCTGCCGCCTCGGCGGCGGTGAGCTGCGGCTGCGGCGGCTCAGCCGCCCATACGCCCCAGTGGCTGCCCGGTTCGACGAGGTCGGGTGCGCCGAGGTCGGTGGTGATCGCCTGGGCATCGGCGTGGGCTTCGATGAACCGGGCGGTGACGAGGTCCGCGCGGGCGAGGCGCGCCAGCGTGGCGAACCGGGTGAGGGTGTCGCCGCTGGCGGGGTGGGGGAGTGCGTGGCCGGTGAGCTGGGCGGCTCGCCGGCCGCGGGTCTGGGTCATGAGATGAGCTCCTTGAGGTCGTCGGACAGGCCGCCGGGTGAGCGGCCATCGGTGCGGCGGGAGGTGGTGACGGGGATGTCGAGCGGCCAGCGCACGTCAAGGCCGGCGGCCTCAGCGCGGGTGACGAGGTCGACGTCCTCGTGCACGGCCAGGGCTGCGAATCCGCCGAGGACGTCGTAAGTGCGCGGGTGGAAGGACAGGTTGGCGCCGTGGATGTGGCGGTGGCCGGCCGGGGTGATGCCGGTGGCATACAGGGCCGACCAGCGGGTGCCCAGCGTGTCCTGGAGGTGCGGGTCTGCCGGGGGTTCGAGGCAGACGGTGCCGGCGATGAGCTCGGCGCCTTCGGCGCTGAGCTCGAGGAGGCGGCGGCACCACGAGGTGGGTACGGCGCTGTCGGCGTCGGTGGTGGCCAGCCAGGCGGCCTGTGGTGCGGTGGCGCGCAGGTGGGCGAATCCGGCGTGCCGGGCCGCACCGACCCGGCCGAGACGGACCGGCAGCACGTCGGCGCCGTGGGCGCGGGCGGTGGCCGCGGTGGCATCGGTGCAGGAGTCGGCGACGACGAGGACGCCGAGCCGGCAGCCGGCCGCCGCCGCCGAGGCGTTGAGGGCATTGAGCGCGCGGGGCAGGAGGGCTTCCTCGTTGTGGGCGGGGATGACGACGTGCAGCTGTGCGGAATCCGTCACCTGTCCATCCCTCCTGCCACAGTTCTCCCAGGAGCGGGCGGGCCATTCCCAGGGAGTCAAGGAACCTTGTACTGTGATCCTACCTGCTCATTTTCGTCACCGGCAGCACTGCGGCCGTGGTGATGATGAGCTGACCTGAGGAGATGCCATGGGCAGACGACAGCACTACGCAGCGTTCTACGAACTCGCCCCCGCACCGTGGGCAGACGACCGGCCGAAAGCGATTGTGGTGGGCAACTGCCAGGCGGAGTCGATGCGCATCCTGCTGGAGTCCAGCGGGTGGCTCACCACCATGCGGATCCCGCCGATCTTCGAATGGACCGAAGAGGACACCGCCCGGGCTCGGGCGCTCATCGAGGGCATCGATGTGCTCGTCATCCAGCCGGTGCACGCCGACTACCGCGGAATGCCGTGTGGCACCGAACAGCTCGAAGCCCTCCTGCGCCCCGAAGCGGTCAGCGTGCGGATCCCCTCCCTGCGCTACAACGGTCTGCACCCCTATCACGCGATCGTGCGCGACCCGCAGGATTCGAGCCTCGACCCGCCGGTGGTGCCGTATTCGGACCTGCGCACCATCATCGCCGCTGCCGCCGGCCGCGATCCCGCTGACGCCGCCGCCTGGCTGGCCGGCGCGCCACCGCTGAGCCCGCAGGCCATCACCGCCGCGGCTGCGGAGTCGGTCGCCCAGCTGCGTCGCCGGCAGGACGCCCACGGCACCGTCGTCATGGACGATGTGCTCGCAGCCGCCCCGCATTGGCCGACGATCAACCATCCTGACACCGTCACGCTCATGACCCTGGCCGAGCGCACACTTCAGCGTGCCGCCGAGGACACCGGCACCGAGGCGGTGGTCACCCCGGTGCATCCGGGACGCGAGCTGCTCGGAGGGCTGGAGGCACCGGTGCGGATGGAGGCGGCAGCGGTATTGGCTGCCGAACTGCGGCCAGGAGCCCGGGAGGATGCATGGCAGTCCCGTGACTGGGATCCGCCGGTCAGCGAAGAGCAGGTCGCTGCCGAGCAGATCGTGTTCTGCCAGCGGCCCGGATTCCTCGACGCGGCACTCACCCGGTGCCGGGAGCGCATCGAGATCCTCGGGCTCGACGCCCTGCTGCCGTAGGCGCGCCGGGTCAATCGGCGTCGGCTGCGCGTGCGGCACGGGCGAGATCGGCAGGAGTGTCGATGTCGATGAGCTCGGCCGCGCTGGCCGGGATGAGCGTGACATTGTGGCTGCCGTACAGTGCCCTGACCGGACGGCCGGCTGCCGGCCCCACGCCCGTGAGAGCATCCCGCAGGGTCGCCTCGGGCCAGGCCGCACACAGAAACTGCACCCGCCCACTCGGGTCGACGGCTGCAGCCGGAGACGCGGCCGCGGCAGACTCGCGCAGCCGGTCGAGCAGTGACGCGGTGATCGCCGGCATGTCACCGGCGAGCACCAGGATGACCCTCTCACCGGCCGGCAGTGCGGCAAGGGAGCAGCTGATGCCGTGCAACGGCCCGCCGAAGGCCGGCTCCTCGGCCACCACCTGCACCCGGGCGCGCACGCTGGCATCGATGCCAGCCGCCGAACCGCACACGACGATCTCACCAACCCCGGTAGCCTCGACGGCGGCCAGCAGGGAGCTGATGACCGGTGTTCCGGCGATCTCGATGCCCGGGGTGTGGCGGCCGCCGAAGCGCCTTGAGCGCCCGCCGGTGAGGATGATCGCCGCAGTGTCCATACCGCTAGCCTACGGGCGCATCCCAGCCTGCGGCGAGAACCGCCTCGGGCGCGGACCGCCTGGCACGCCGGGAGCGCAGGCTCTCCCCGCCCAGCGCGTCGCGGCGTTCACCTCAGCCGCGCCGATCGTGCTGACCTTCGCCGCTCTGGACCACCACCGGCCCTACGGCGCACCTCGGCATCATCGACGGCGCCTGCACTGAGTACCCCGGCCAGCGCTGCACATCTCACTTGGTCGGGCAGGGCGCTGCTTTTCGTCTTTCCGGGCATGAGGCTGCTGCGCTCCGACGGCCGTCACCTCGGCGACAGGATCGCCGACACCCAGGTGGTCCCGGTCGGGAGTACAATCGCGCCATGAGTGAGGATCTGCCCGGCGGTGCCGTCCATCCGCTGCCTGAGGATCTGGGCGCAGAGCTCACCGCGCACGCCCAGGCGCGTGAGGCGTGGCTGGACATCACGACTCTGGCGCGCAACGAGTTCATCTGCTGGGTCGAAGACGCCAAGCAGGCCGCAACGCGTGAGCGCCGCATCCGGCGCACCCGCGAGGAGCTCGAGGACGGGATGCGCCGGCCGTGCTGCTGGCCCGGCTGCAAGCACCGCGAGCGCACCGGCAGGCCACCGGCTGCCCAGGGCAGCTGAACCTCAGTCGTTCTCCTCGGTGGCGGCGATGACCCGGTAGACGCCGGGCAGTTCGGTCAGCTCTTCGACCAGCGTGCCGGACTTGAGATCCGGGCCGGGGGTGAAGCGCAGCGACGCCTGGATGATCGTGCCCTTCCGGCCGTGCAGGCGCTGCGTGTGGGTCAGGGCCGCCTCGTATCCCAGCTCCGAGGCGGTGGCGAGGATGTCGCGCAGCACACCGTGGCCGTCAGCGTAGCGGATCGTGATGTAGCGCGAATGGCGCGGATCCCGCATCCGCTTGACTGCGAAGGTCACGACGAACACGGTCAGCAGGTACAGTCCGACCGTCAGCGCCGCAACAGCCGGCATGCCGGCACCGCAGGCCATCCCGACCGAAGCGGTCACCCAGATGCTGGCTGCGGTCGTGAGCCCGGAGACGATGTTCTGGCGCACGAAGATGACACCAGCACCGAGGAAGCCGATGCCGGTGACGATCTGCGCGGCGATCCGGGCGGGATCGCGGGTGACGTCCTCAGCTGAGGCGAAGCCGTAGACCGACACGAGCGTGAAGAGGGCAGCGCCCAGGCCGACGAGGATGTGCGTGCGTGCTCCGGCGCTCTTGTGACGCAGCTCGCGTTCGACGCCGATGATCGCCGAGAGCACGAAGGCGGCCACCAGCAGCACGGCCTGGGTGCCCAGGTCGGCGGGAAGGAGATCAATGTCCACGTCGGTGTCCTCACTCCCTGTTCTGTCAGCTGCCGTCGCCGAGGCGGTGGGCACCGGTGCCGGGGACGAGTCCGTTGCGTGCAGCGAAGGGGTCCCAGCCCGGGTCGGCATGGACGTCGAGTTCGACGAAGTCGCAGGCCTCACGGGCCTGCTCCGGGCTCGTAAGCGATGCGATGAGGGCAGCGGTCATGTCCATCCCGGCAGCCACACCCGAGGATGTCCAGCGGCTGCCGTCTTCGACCCAGCGGGCGACCGGCTGCCAGTCGACATCGCTTCCGAAGCCCGTCGCCCACCGGTAGGCGCGCTTGTTCGTCGTCGCCCGGTGCCCATCGAGCAGGCCGGCCGCTGCCAGCAGCGCCGATCCGGTGCACACCGAAGCCACCACCTCGGCGTCGGCACAGTACTCCCGCAGCCAAGTGAGGAACCTCTCCTCGGTGACGAGCCGGCGCGTGCCGAAGCCGCCGGGGACAAGTACGATATCGGCTGCCGGGGCTGCGGTGCAGGCGGTGTCGGGCACGATCCGGGTGCCCTGATGGCTGACGACCGGCTCACCGGTGGGCCCGAGCATGACGATGGTGAAGTGATCGGGCAACACGCTGAGCAGCTCGACGGGCCCGAAGACATCGAGCAGTTCGAACCCCTCGAACAGGACGACGGCGACAGTGCGGTTCTCCACCATCCCAGTCTACGCAGGAGAACTCCGAAGCAGGTTCCGGTCGACTGAACCCGGGCAGCACAAGGGCGGAGCAGCATCGTCTGCTGCTCCGCCCTCTCAGCGGGTCCAATGGATCACCTGCTCACCGGCACGTGATCACGCGTGTCATCAGGCCCGATTGCGGCGGGTAAGCGCGACAGCTGCGGCACCCGTTGCGAGCAGTGCGAGTCCGAATCCGACGGACATACCGACCTCGGCGCCGGTGCGCGGCAGGTCGCGGTCGTCGTCGCGGCCCGAGCCATCGTCATCGCGGCCGTCGTCATCCTTGCCGTCGTCGTCCCCGGGCTTGTCAGAGGGCTTGTCAGACGGCTCGTCCGAGGGCTCGTCCGAGGGCTGGTCGCTGGGCTGATCGGTCGGATCATCCGAAGGCGTGTCCGTCGGCTGCTCCGTCGGGTCATCGGTCGGGGTCTCCGTCGGATCATCCGTGGGATCCTCGGTCGGCTCCTCGGCGGGATCGTCACCAGCCTTCCAGTTGACGACGGTGCAGGTGACGACCTGTTCGCGCTCGACTGTCAGGCTGAAGCCGGTCTCACCGGCGTTCTCAACCGGCACATCGACCGGCTCCTCACCGCTGGTCTCCCGGCACACAGCGTTCTTGCCGTCCTGCTGCAGCAGCGTGAAGTCGTCCTTGAGCGTTTCGGTGATCGTCGTGTCCACTGTCGGGTTGGAGACGAGATCCTCATAGGAGAAGTTCGCCACGCCGTTCTCATCGGTGGTGGCCTGCGCGGGGTCGGCGTTGGTGGCTGTGAAGTCCCAGCCTTCGGCCGGCTCCGGCTCAGCCTCGCCGATCTGCGTCTTCTTCAGCACCGTCACGCTGCCTTCGCAGGTGGCGGCAGCGATCTGCCGCAGACGCTCGCCGAGCTGGTTGTAGTCATCGGCGGAGAAGTAGTCGGAGTTCTCATTCGGGCCTGAGATCTGCACGATGTTCTCGATCGTCGGCTCGCTGCCCACGGCGATGCCGACCATCTTCGTGCCTTCGCCCTTAACGCCGTTGGCCGAGGTGATGGCGGTGTCGAGGTCGATCTGGTCGAACCGGCTTCCGCGGTCGGTGTTGTCGCCCACACCGGGGGTGCCGTAGGCGGTCGGCTTGCCGTCGGTGACGAAGAGCACGGCGTCGTAGCTCTTGCCCTGGGCCTGGGCGATGCCGCGGTCCCAGTTGGTGCCGCCGTCGCTTCTGGCGGGGCGTGTGAGTCCGTCGATGCGGTCCTTGACGCTGGCGGCATTGCCGGATTCGGCGATGCTCGTGACCGGGATATCGGCGTTGTCGCCGGCCGGGGAGAAGGTGGCGAAGGTCTGCACGCCCACGGAGCTCGGAGTGCCGGTGAGGGTGTCGACGACGCCCTTGGCGGCTTCCTTGGACTTTTCGACATCGGCATCGGTCAAGGAGTTGGACAGGTCGAGCACGATGCCGAGGTTGAGGCCGCAGCGATCAGGCAGGGATGGGTTCGGAGCTGGTTCGATGGACTGCGCAGCAGCAGGGGAAGCTCCGATGAACGCCGTGGCGGCGACCAGGGATCCAGCCGCGGTTGCGGCCAAGAGGCTGCGGAAGCCACGTGAACGGGTGGGTGGCGTCATGTTCTCTCACTCAGTTAGGTATATATTCATACGAGACATGGTTCACGTTATACAGATGTCACTGTCAGGTCAATCACAGAGACGCCGCTCTCTCTGAATAACGTCTGTGTGCGCGTGGGGGCTGGCTCGTCACTAGACTGTTCGCCATGAGTCCACAGACCCAGACGACCGGCACCGGTGAGACCCGAGCGCAGACGAAGCTGCACACCACGCAGATCGGCAGCGGCAGCGGTGACACCGAGAAGATCGTCTTCCTCCACGGCCTGTTCGGCCGCGGCAAGAACTTCACCTCGATCGCCAAGGGCCTCGAGCCCGAATGCACGAGCCTGCTCGTCGACCTGCCCAACCACGGGCAATCCCCGTGGACCGAAGAGTTCGACTACGTCGCGATGGCCGATGCCGTCGCCGAGGAGCTCGTCGCCTTCGGTGCCGAGGAGTCGCCTGTCGGTGTGGTCGGGCATTCGATGGGCGGCAAAGTCGCGATGATGCTCGCCCTACGTCACCCCCAGCTGGTCGACCGCCTCGTCGTCGAGGACATCTCGCCGGTCAGCAGTGCAGACTCCTCACACGATGCCGGCAGCAGCTTCTCCCACCTGCTCAACACCCTGCGCGCCCTCGACCTCTCCACCGTCGACTCCCGCAGTGAGGCTGATGAGAAACTCGCCACAGACATCCCCGATGACCGTGTGCGCGGCTTCCTGCTGCAGAACCTGCGCCCCGGCGACGACGGTTACTACTGGGAACCGAACCTCGACCTGCTGTGCCGATCCCTGTCGACCATCGGCGACTTCCCGGACGCAGACGACAAGACCTACGACCGGCTCGTTCTCTGGGTGGCAGGGGAGAAGTCCGACTACATCAAACCCGAGTACACCCCGGCGATGCGCGCCCTGTTCCCGCGCATGCTCAAGATCACCATCAAGGGAGCCGGGCACTGGATCCACTCGGAGAAGCCCCAGGAGTTCCTCGCCGCGCTGCGGCGCTTCTTCATCTCATAAGCGCCGCAGCCGCCTCGAACGCGCGCCGCAGGTGGTCTCGCGCTGGTAGTTTTGATGCCATGCATGATGACCAGCCGGGATACCCCGACCCTGCCCGCTCTCCCCATCCCCAGCCAGGTGCCGCACCGGGCCCTGCGACTGGCCACAACCCGGGCTACGACCCCGCGCCCATGCCACCGGCAGCTCCTGCCGGCCAGCCCGCACCAGTTGGCGAGCCATACGCCGCGGCCGGAGCGGACCCGTACGCCGCAGCCAACCCATACGTCGCCGGTGATCCGGCTGCGTCCGCCGAACGCGGTCAGACGCATTCGGAGTTCTACCGCCTGCCGGGCAACCGCTGGTGGAAGGGCGTCATCACGATCATTGCGCTGCTCGTCACGATGCTGGTCGCCTCGTTCGTGTTCACCCTCATCGCCGGCATCATCGACCTGGCCACCGGCCAGCTCGATTTCGAAGCGGCGGCGGAGGGCAGGATCGGCATGTCGCCGCTCATGCTGCTGGCCACCAACCTCTCACTCATCGCACTCGCCGTCGTCGCGCTCATCTTCCACCGCTTCCTGTTCCGGCAGCGCATCGGCTTCCTCAATTCGGTGGTCGGACGGTTCCGCTGGACGTGGCTTCTGTGGAGCCTCATCCCCATCGGCATCGGCTTCGCCATCTACATCACACTGCTCGTCGTCAGCAGCGACTGGGATGCCTACGCCCCGCTGCCGGCCGGCATGACGATCTTCTACCTCGTCGTCGTCCTGCTCACCACCCCGTTCCAGGCTGCAGCTGAGGAGTACGTCTTCCGCGGCGTCATCCAGCGCATCACCGGCTCCTGGGTGCGCGGGCCCATCCCGTCGCTCATCCTCGGCACCGCCGTCAGCTCTGTGCTCTTCGCCGCAGCCCACATGGCCGGCGACCCGTGGCTGATCCTGTACTACTGGCTCTTCGGCGTCTTCCTCTCCCTCCTCGCCCACTACAGCGGCGGTCTGGAGGCGCCGATCGTCATCCACGCGATCAACAACGTCGCCCTGTTCGTCACCGCGACCTTCAGCGGTGAGATCGCCCAGGAGATCGACCGCTCGGCCGGTGCCGGCGGGCCGTTCATGCTCATCCCGGTCGCTGCGATCCTCGTCGTCTCCGCCGCAGCGATCATCCTCGCCCGAGTGCGCAGCGTCCAGATGTACGGGGTGGCCGAGGAGATTCCGCGCCGCGGCGCCGCGACCACCGGAGCTCCGGTGCAGCAGTGGGGTGCCGAGGCGCCAGCCCCGCTGCCGTACGATCACTACGCGCGGGCCGATGCCGGACAGCCGCCCGCTCCCGAGGCGGCGCCGCCACAGCACTTCGGCACCGGCTGGCAGGACGGGAACGCCGGCCAGCCCGGACCCAGCCAGCCCGCCCCCGGGCAGACAGGTCAGCATCGTGGCCAGCAGCCAGGTCAGCAGCAGCCCGGCTGGCCGGACCAGCGGTGACAGCGACAGCGGCCGGGATCCGATCGGATCCCGGCCGCTGCATTTCTCAACCGCTTTAAGCGGTCGATAATCACTTCTGCTGCTTGGCTGCCTTCGCCGCGGCCTTGCGGGCCTTCTTGTTCTCCCGCACCTGCTGCAGCGTCTCATCATCGACGATGTCAGCAGCAGAGATGAGCGCGTCCTCATCCCCGTACTCACCGGCCGCCTCACGCCAGCCCTCAGCCTGCAGATCGAACTGCTTGCCCAAAAGCGATAAGAAGATCTTCGCCTTCTGATCGCCGAAGCCCGGCAGCTTCTTCAGCCGCTTGAGCACCTCGGCCCCATCCGGGTCGCCGGCAGTCCACAGCGCCTCGGTTTTGCCGTCGTAGTCGGCACAGATCGTGGCCGCGAGCTTCTGCACCCGCTCAGCCATCGACTTCGGGAACCGGTGGACGGCCGGCTTTTCCTTGAACGCCTCGAGGAACTCCTCGGGATCGGCCTCGGCCACCAGCTCGGGGGAGTAGCCGCCGAGGCGCTCGGCCAGTTTGGCCGGTCCGGCGAAAGCGGACTCCATGGTCACTTGTTGATCGAGGAGCATTCCAGTCAGCAGGGCGAAGGGATTCTCAGCCAGCAGCTTGTCAGCGGCCGGCTCGGTCGCCAGATACAGAGTCGTCATGCCCCTATTGTGTCAGCACTGGACATTCCTGTGCCTGCGCCGATCCTGCTAGCGTCGGATCCATGACAACGCATGCGTTCTCCCGCAGCAGCGGCGGTGCGACCTGCCCGTGCGGCGGCCTGCCGAAAGGTGCAGCCTTCCGCGACTGCTGCCAGCCCGCCCTCAACCTGCAGACCTGGCCTGCCACCGCCGAGGCGCTCATGCGCTCACGCTACTCCGCCTTCGCCACCGGCAACGGCGACCACCTCTTCCGCACCTGGGATCCGCGCACCCGCCCAGCCGACACCTCCCCGCCGGTCGCCGACTGGGTGCGCCTGGAGATCCTGCGCACCGAAGCTGGGGGAGAAGACGACACCGAGGGCATCGTCGAATTCCGCGCCCACTGCATCGAAGACAAGAAGAAGCACATCATCCACGAGGTCTCCACCTTCGCCAAGCGCGCCGGCCGCTGGGTCTACGTCGACGCCCTCGAAGCCTCCGGGCAGCCGGCAGCGACACCGTGAGCCAGGTCAGCGCCTTCTTCCTGCGCGGCATCAACCTCGGCGGCCGCAACCGCGTGCCCATGGCCGAACTGCGCCAACTCGCCGACCGCCTCGGCGCCGGTGACATCGCCACCCACCTGGCCAGCGGCAACCTCGTGTGCACCCCGCCCGAGGCGCCGGGCGCCTTCGCCGATCGCCTCACCGCGGCAGTCGAGGAGACGTACGGATTCGCAGTCCCGGTCGTCACCCGCACCGCAGCCGAACTCGCAGCGATCCTCGCCGACGATCCCTTCGCCGGGATCGCCGACAATCCCAGCACCGAACTCGTCTACCTCTTCGCCGCGCCCGTCGCCGAGTCCGGCCGCTGCGCGTTGCCGCTCACCGGCGGCGAACAGGCCGCCTGGGCAGACGATCACGTGCGGGTCTGGCACGATCGCGGCGTGCACGGCTCGAAGGTCTCCCACAGCCTGCTCGAACGCCGGCTGGGCTTCACCGTCACCGCCCGCAACGTCCGCACCCTGGCGGCCGTCTCGGCACTGTGCGACCGGGCGGAATAGGATGGGCAGGCGTGCCGTTACGCACTCAAGAAGCCACACCCCTATGGAGGTTCAGTGACACAGCGCCCCGCGGCCGACCCGAATGAGAAGTTCAGCGACTACACCCACGGCGAGAAGCTCGTGAGCACCGCCTGGGTCGCCGAACACCTCGGCGACGACGGACTTGTCATCGTCGAAAGCGACGAGGACGTCCTGCTCTACGAGACCGGCCACATTCCCGGAGCCGTCAAGGTCGACTGGCACACCGAGCTCAACGATCCGGTCACCCGCGACTACCTCGACGGCGAGGGCTTTGCCGCCCTCATGTCGAAGAAGGGCATCAGCCGCGAGGACACCGTCGTCATATACGGCGACAAGTCCAACTGGTGGGCCGCCTACGCGCTGTGGGTCTTCGAGCTCTTCGGCCACCCGGATGTGCGCCTCATGGACGGCGGGCGCGCGGCCTGGATCGCCTCCGGCGGTGAGATGACGACCGACGCCCCCAAGCGCGAGGCCACCGAATACCCGGTCGTCGAGCGAGTCGACGCCGGCAGCCGCGCCTTCATGACCGATGTGCTCGACCACCTCGGCAAGCCGCTCATCGACGTGCGCTCGCCGGAGGAGTACACCGGTGCCCGCACCCACATGCCCGACTACCCCGAAGAGGGCGCCTTGCGCGGCGGGCACATCCCGTCCGCCGCCTCGGTGCCGTGGGCCCGGGCAGCCAACGACGACGGGACCTTCCGCTCCCGCGACGAACTCGAAGCGATCTACACCGACGAGGTCGGCCTCGACCGCAACGATGACATCATCGCCTACTGCCGGATCGGTGAGCGCTCCAGCCACACCTGGTTCGTGCTGCGCTACCTGCTCGGCTACGAGTCGGTGCGCAACTACGACGGCTCCTGGACCGAATGGGGCAACGCCGTGCGCGTGCCGATCGTCAAGGGCGAAGACCGCGGGGAGGTGCCCGGCCGCGCATGAGCGAGAACCTTCCTGAGTCGCTGCAGGAGATCATCGACGACTTCGCAGCGCTGGCCGAACCGGACAAGCTGCAGCTGCTGCTCGAATTCAGCAACGAGCTGCCCGGCCTGCCCGAGCGCTACGCCGACCACCCCGAGCTGCTCGAACCGGTCCCAGAGTGCCAGTCGCCGATCTTCCTCGTCACCGAAGTCGGCGACGGCGAGCAGGCCAGCACAGAGGCGCCGGCTGGCGAGGACGCTGAGGTGCGGCTGTTCTTCTCCGCCCCGCCCGAGGCGCCGACGACCCGCGGCTTCGCCGGCATCCTGCACGAGGGTCTCAATGGGCTCACGGCCAAGGAGATCCTCGAGGTGCCCTCGGACCTGGCGCTCAAGCTCTCGCTCAACGACTCCGTCAGCCCGCTGCGGCTGCGCGGCATGTCCGGGATGCTCGCCCGCATCCAGCGGCAGGTCAAGGAGAAGGCCCTCGGCTGAACCCCGCAGGGCCCACCCGAGGGCCATCCGCCCGCAGGCCGGCGCAAGCGCCTGAGCCCGCGCCTGTCTCAGCCGAGCAGTGCGCGCAGGGTGACGACGCCGACCGAGCCGATGAGCGCTGCCGCCGGCAGGGTGATGACCCAGGCCAGAGCGATCGGCTTCATGAGGTTCCAGTTCGCCGCCCGGTTGACCAGGCCGACACCGAGCACCGCGCCGATGAGGATGTGTGTTGAGGACACCGGCAGGCCTAGTACCGAAGCACCCATGACGACACCGGCAGCGGCGAGCTCGGCGGCGAACCCGGAGGCCGGGTGCATCTTCGTCAGGCCCGTGCCGACGGTCTGGATGACCTTGCGGCCGACGAACCACAGCCCGGCGATGAGCGCGACACCAGCAGTGACCATGATCGCCGCCGGCACCGCCGACTCCTCAGCCACCGACTGCGTTTTGAGCACATCGATGATCGCTGCGAACGGGCCGACGGCGTTGGCGATGTCATTCGAGCCGTGGGAGAACGCGAACGCCGAAGCGGTGAACACCTGCATCCAGCTGAAGAGCAGGAACGTCGAGCGTGACAGGTCGTGGTGGCGCAGCGTCTTGGCGAAGATGAACACCGCCATCCACACCGACGCACCGATCATGCCGAGGATGAGGTAGTTGCCGACACCGTCGATCGACAGGTCGAGGTTCTTCAGCCCCTTGAACAGCAGCATCGAGCCGATGATGATCGATCCGCCGGCAGCCAGCAGCGGCACCCACACCTGCAGCGCGCGGTGCGCATCGACCTGCTCGGCCTCCTGCTGCAGGTCGTACAGCTCCCGGTAGTAGTCGGATTCGAGCTCCTCGCGCTTGAAGTCCGGCAGGTTCACCTGCGCGGCATCGCGGGCCATGACATTGGTGTAGGCGATCTGCTGCAGCTCTGTCAGCCGCTCAAACGACTGCTTGTGCCGGTTGCGCAGCTCCGCCCGGCTCACGCGCAGCTGGCGCAGCTTCTCATCGGCTTCCTCGTTGTAGACGAGGATGTGCTTCTTGATCCGGCCGAACAGCACGTAGGCGACGAGCCCGCCGAGCACGGGGGAGAGCACCCAGGAGATCGCGATCTGGCCGATCTGACCCCACTGCACCATCTCCAGTCCACCGGTGCCGGTGACGATGCCGAGGGTGACAGCCGCGCCGACGATGCCGCCGATGATCGAGTGCGTTGTCGAGACCGGCCAGCCCATCCGGGTGGCCACCAGCAGCCACACGGCGGCGCCGAGCAGTGCCGACATCATGATGAACACGAAGTCCATCGGGTCGACCTGCATCCCGCCGAGGTCGACGATGCCCGAGCGCACCGTATCGGTGACATCACCCCCGGCGAGCACCGCACCGGAGACCTCGAAGACGGCGGCGACCATGAGCGCCTGCTTCATCGTCAGCGTCCCAGCGCCCACACTCGTGCCGAAGGAGTTGGCGACGTCGTTGCCGCCGATGTTGAAGGCCATGAACATGCCGAAGATGATCGTGGTGATGAGCACGAGCCGGAACTGGGTCTGGCCGACATAGCCGAACGACCAGAACGTGAAGCCGATGAACGCTGCCGCCAGCAGCAGTCCGAACCAGATGTGCCACCACTTGTCGGGGCCGAGAAAACCTCGCGTCACCGGAGCATGTGCGCCGCGGGTCATCGTATCGTCTGCCATGATTCCTCCAGACACATAAGCGCTTGCTTTCACTGGATTGTCGGCACCACAGGTGGCCTGTGGCTGAATTCCAGAGGAGTTTTGGGCGTACTCTCGCCGTTCCCGAGGCGCCGGGCACCTGCCCAGTGCGCGAATGAGGTTGTCCTAACTACCGGTGGGGTAGGGTGGGGCCGTGGCCGCACCCGGCCAGATCCCTACATGCGAAAGGCAGGTTGCCGCAATGGCGCCAGCGAAGAAGCGCACTCTGCGCCACGGCACCGTCACCTCCCGGCGGGGGCTCTCCGATGAGCTCATCCGCCTCACCGTCACCAGCCCGGATCTCATCGGCCTCGACCTGCCGTACACCGACCATTACATCAAGCTGCTCTTCCCGCCCGCCGGTGCCGAGTACGCCTGGCCCGACGATGCCGCCGAGGTGCTCGAAGACCGCACCCGGCCCGATGCGCCGGTCACCCGCACCTACACGCTGCGCCGCGTCGACACGGAGACCGGGGAGGCGGAGATCGACTTCGTCATCCACGGTGAAGAGGGACTCGCCGGCCCCTGGGCCCGCGACGCTGAACCCGGCGACCGGTTCGCCTTCTTCGGTCCCGGCGGTGCCTGGGCGCCACCGGCCGGAGTGCACATCGTGCTCGCCGGCGATGAGTCGGCAGCCCCGGCGATCGCCGCCGCCTTCGATGCCCTGCCAGCCGGCACCTCGGCGACGGCCTTCATCGAGATCGCCCACCAGCGTGCCCGCTTCGAGATGCCCGAACCCGAAGGCGCGACACTGCAGTGGGTCGCCCGCGACGGCGCGACACCGGGCACCGCGCTTGCCGCTGCCGTGCGCGACTTCACCCCGCCTGCAGGCGAGGTCGCCTATTTCATCCACGGCGTCGCTGAGATGATCAAGGATCTGCGCCGGTTCCTCTTCGTCGAACGGGGAGTGGAGAAGTCCGCCGCCTCGATCTCCGGCTATTGGCGGCTGGGCATGACCGAGGACGAATGGCAGTCCTCCAAGCGCGAGTTCGTTGCCGAGATGGAGGCCAGCGAACAAGCCGCCACCGGCAGCTGAATCCGGTGCCGCAGCCGTGTGTGGCGCCGGTCATATAAGACAGGGGCAACTATTGTTGCGCGCCGATCCGAGATAATGTATAGACATATCCCCGTTGGTTCGCTGCAGAAAGGCATCGACATGCCCCTTCACCTTGGAGACACCGCCCCTGACTTCACCACCGAGACCTCGACGGGACCCATCGCGTTCCACGACTGGGCCGGTGACGAGTGGGTCGTGTTCTTCTCCCACCCAGCCGACTTCACCCCTGTGTGCACCACTGAGCTCGGCCGCGTCTCCCAGCTGCAGGCCGAATGGGACAAGCGCGGCGTCAAGCCGATCGCGCTCTCGGTCGACACGAACGAGGAGCACGCCCAGTGGATCCCCGACATCAACGAGTACAACAACACCACCGTTGAGTACCCGATCATCGCCGACCCGGACAAGAAGGTCGCCGAGCTCTACGACATGATCCACCCCGGCGAGGGCGACACCTCCTCGGTGCGCTCGGTGTTCGTCATCGACCCGGATAAGAAGATCCGCCTGACGATGACCTACCCGAAGTCCACCGGCCGCAACTTCGACGAGATTCTGCGCGTCATCGACGCCCTGCAGGAAGCCGACCGCGGCGAATGCGCCACCGGCGTCGACTGGCAGCCCGGCGACAAGGTCATCGTGCCCCCGGAGGTGCCGACCGCTGAGGCGAAGGAGAAGTTCGACGACGTCGAGGAGCACTACTCCTACCTGCGCACCGCCCGCGTCAAGGCCGACGCCGCTGGCACCGGCGCTGTCGCCTGCGGCTGACACCGCGCTGACGTGCGCATGACGGCTGACCGGCGCGCTCCGGTCACCGGCTGCTGACTGTTCTGCGGCCCCGCCCACCGGCGGGGCCGCAGTCGTCTGCAGGCCGCGGAATCTCAGTCTCCGTGGGCCTCGCGGATGAGCGGGACGAAGGCGTAGCCGCCGTGTTCGGTGATGTGCACCTCGCCCTGGACGAGCTTCTTCACCCGCAGCATCGTCGAGCCGACCGGGATGACGAGGATGCCGCCGGGAACGAGCTGGTCGATGAGCTCTTCGGGCAGCTGGGTGGCGGCAGCCGAGACGAGGATCCGGTCGAAGGGCTCGGCATCCGGCAGTCCGAACACCCCGCCGGTCGCCTCGACGATCTCGACGGCGTCGATGTCTGCCAGCAGCTGCCGGGCGGTGTCGGCCAGCGCACTGATCCGCTCGACACCGGTGACCGAACCGTCAGATCCGACGAGTTCGGCGAGGATCGCGGTGCTCCAGCCGGTGCCGCAGCCGATGTCGAGGACCCGCATCCCCGGGTGGACCTGGAGCAGGTCCATCATCGCCACCACCGTGCGCGGCTGGGAGTTCGTCTGCCCGTAGCCGATCGGCACCGGCCGGTCCCACTGGCTGCTGCGGCGATGCTGGGCAGGCAGGAACCGGGCGCGGTCGAGGCGCTCCATCACATCACGGATCTCCGGCGGGCGGGCGGCTGCGGTCATGTCCTCACTCCTTTGCTGCCACCAGTGTAGGAACCCTGCCTGTGTCCGGGCTGGCCTCAGCCGGCCAGGCACAGGGCAGCGTGGAACGGCTCCTCAGCTGCCACTGGTACGACGTCAGCGGGAACGGTGACGTCGCAGAGGCACATGCTGGCCCCCGCGCCCGAGGCGGTGGTGACGTCATCGGCGGCGAGATCGCGCAGCAGGCCGGTCCCGTAGGCCTTGAGGAGTGCCTCCTTGCGCACCCACAGCTGGGTGAACACGACAGCCTGCTCGGCGCGCTCAGCCTGGGCGATCGCCGCCTGTTCGACCGGATGCAGCAGCGCCGCGACCTCGGTCGCGGTCTGCCGGGTGGCTCGCGCTTCGATGTCGACGCCGAGGCGGACATCGGCTGCCGCGATCGCCAGCAGACCTCCGGAACTGGCAAAGGAGACGCACGGACCAGGCGCGCCGTCGACGAACAGCAGGGGAGCGCCGCGCTCATCACTGTCCAGGTCCACGGACTCGACCGGCACCTGCAGCCAGCCGGCGAGCACCTGCCGGCTGATCTGCATCCGCATCGCTGCCTCAGCAGAACCAGCCGATCGTCCCGGGGACGAGGACACGTCTGTCATGCATGCGCTGAAGTCGGCGATCCACATGGGCACATCGGGTCGGCGCGGGCACGGGACGGTGAGCCTGGTGACCCCAGGCGGCAGGTTCATGAGCCGTCGAGACCGAGGAATTCGCGGATCGCCGGCATCTCGCGGCGCACCTGCGACAGGCCCATCCGGTGGGCTGCGGCGAGCTTCGAAAGATTGCGCTCGCCGTTGGACACCGGCATGATCTCCGGTGCGAAGACATACGCTTTGTCCTGGCGTTCGAGTTCGAAGACCTGCTCGCGCATCTCGTTGTAGCGCTTCCACCGGCCCAGCAGCGCATCGGCGACCGCCGGGTGCCGGCGGAAATAGCTGCGGTAGAAGGCCGGGAACCGCTGCGGGGCCTTCTCATAGTCACGCTGCTGGGTCAGCACGATGAGGAACTTCTCGTAACCGGCCCGCTGGGCGGTCGGCAGCGGAATCCCGCCGTGCTCGGCGAGCGCACCGTCGACATAGGTGCGCTCGCCGATCGTCACCGGCGGCATCACCACCGGCATCGTCGACGATGCCTGGACGGCCGTCATCAGGTCGTGCATCTCATCGACATCGGCGCGCGACCAGATCCGCTCCTCACCGGATTCCACATCGACAGCCGCGATGGCGAACTCCGCCGGATTGGCCTCGAAGGTCTCCCAGTCGAACGGCAGCGCCTCATCCGGCTGCGAGGTGCCCTGGTAGATGTACTCGGAGTTGAACAGGCCCTGCCCGCGCAGGAACGTGCGCATATTGCCGAAGTTCGGGTCAGCGGAGAACTCGATGAAGCAGCGGCGGGCCCGCCACGGGTCATGCGAGAGGTAGTTCGCGGTGTTCGTCGCACCGGCGCTGATGCCTGCCACCCAGTCGAAGTAGATCTCCTCCTCGAGCAGGCGGATGACCATCGCCGACGTCAGCGCTGCGCGCATTCCGCCGCCTTCGAAGATGAGAGCCGTATCGGTCACCGTGCTGTGCAGCTGAGCCGCGCCAGCTGTTGTGTCGTCTCCTGGCATGGCTCCAATCTACGACACCACGCGGTATTTCGGGTGGGCTCAGGCCGTCCCGATTTCCGTGAGATCAGCCATGCCCGCACGCAGTCCTGTGCCGCAGACATCCATAGTGAAGCACAAGACAGCTTGCCGGATAGGTTCAGCAGGCTAGGCTCAGGACATGACCGAACGCCTGCCGCACCCGCTCACCGGCCAGCTCTTCGCCTCGCCGGTGCCTGCCGGCCAGGGCTGGCCGGAAGATCCTGCCAAGCGCAGCACCCCGGTGGCCCGCAGTGCTGAGGACGTCACCCGCCTGGCCGATCGTGCACGCACCCTGGCTGAGCTCGATGCCCGGGTGACGAAGTGCCGGGCCTGCCCGAGGCTCGTCGACTGGCGCGAATCGGTCGCACACGACAAGCGCGCATCCTTTGCCGGGGAGCCGTACTGGGGCAGGCCGGTCGCCTCGCTCGGAGATCCGGAGGCGTGGCTGGGCATCATCGGCCTCGCCCCGGCGGCCCACGGCGGGAACCGGACCGGGCGGATGTTCACCGGTGACCGGTCCGGCGACTGGGTCCATGCTGCGCTCTACCGGGCGGGCATGAACTCCCAGCCCGACTCGAAGGTGGCAGGCGACGGACTCGTCATGACCGGCGCGCGCACGATCGCCCCGGTCCACTGCGCCCCGCCGGACAACAAACCCACCCCAGACGAACGGCACGCCTGTGCCGGGTGGCTGCGGCGCGAACTCCAGCTCATCCCCACCCTCGAAATCCTCATCGCTCTCGGTGGGATCGCCTGGCAGGCGACCCTGTCCGGTGTGCGCGCCATGGGCTGGGATGTCCCGCGCCCCCAGCCGCGGTTCGGCCACGGCGCCGAGGCGGTGCTCACCCGGCCAGACGGCGTGCCGGTGCGGCTGGTCGGCAGCTATCATCCCAGCCAGCAGAACACCTTCACCGGCCGGCTGACGACGGAGATGCTCGATGCGGTGTTTGCCCGGGCGAAGGAGATTCACCAGGTGGACACTGGTGAAACCCTGAATCCCGACTCATGAGAGAACGTGCATAGGACGCCTGCCCGGTCGTAATCTGGAGGCAGGCAGTCGGATCGGCTGTCCGTCTCGCGAAAGGTTCACGATCGTGAAAGCTGCACGCTACTACGACAACCACGACATCCGCATCGAAGACATCCCCGAGCCGGAGCTCAAGCCCGGCACCGTCGCCATCGACGTCGCCTGGTGCGGCATCTGCGGAACCGATCTGCACGAGTACCTCGAAGGCCCCATCTTCATCCCGCCCAAGGGCAGCCCGCACCCGATCTCAGGGGAAGAGGCCCCGGTGACGATGGGCCACGAGTTCTCCGGCACCGTCACCGCCCTCGGCGAGGGTGTTGACGACCTCACCGTCGGTGAGTCCGTCGTCGTCGAACCCTACATCATCGCCGAAGGCGTCGACACCGGTGAAGGATCGGATTACCACCTGTCGCCGAACATGAACTTCATCGGCCTCGGCGGCCGCGGTGGTGGCCTGTCGGAGAAGATCGTCGTCGAACGCCGCTGGGTGCACCCGGTCGGCGATATGCCGCTCGACCAGGCCGCGCTCATCGAACCGCTCTCAGTCGGCCACCACGCCTACGTCCGCTCGGATGCCAAGGCCGGTGACGTCGCCATCGTCGGCGGTGCCGGTCCGATCGGCCTGCTGACCGCCGCTGTGCTCAAGGCCGAGGGCCTGACGGTCTACATCTCCGAGCTCTCCGAGGCGCGCAAGGCCAAGGCGCGTGAGACCGGTGTCGCCGATGAGGTCTTCGACCCGCGTGAGGTCAATGTCGCTGACGAGGTCCGTAAGCGCACCGACGGCAAGGGCGCAGACGTCGGCTTCGAGTGCTCCTCGGTGCCGGCCGTCCTCGACATGCTGCTCGATGCGGTGCGTCCCGGCGCGGTCATCGTCAACGTCTCGATCTGGGGCTTCAACCCCGAGGTCGCGATGCCGCTGCTGGTGCTCAAGGAGATCGACCTGCGCGGCACCATCGGCTACGCCAACGACCACCCGGCCACCATCGAGCTCGTGCGTTCGGGCAAGCTCGACCTCGCCCCGTTCATCACCGCGAAGATCCCGCTCGATGATCTGGTCGAAAAGGGCTTCGACCAGCTCATCAACAACAACGAGCATCATGTGAAGATCCTCGTCGACCCCAACGCCTGACGCTCTCCGCATCAGGCATCGACACGGCCCGCCGCTTCAGGAAACTCTGAAGCGGCGGGCCTACGATGTTCGACGGACCATCTGCCGAGACCCCCGAGGACCCTATGTCGCATCAGGCACACACCCCGCATGCCGCCCAGCCGCCGCGTGCCCCGCGCCGACCGTGGTATTTCGTGCCGCTGGACATGTTGCGCGGCTTCCTCATCGGGTGTGCTGAGCTCGTCCCCGGTGTCTCCGGCGGCACGATCGCGCTGGTGACCGGCATCTACGACGAGCTCATCGGCTCAGCCTCCCATGTCATCTCCGCCGCCAAGAAGCTCGTCGTCGGACCCGACCGGATCAGCGGGATGATGACAGAGCTGCGCCGCACCCAGTGGATGCTCATCATCCCCGTCCTCATCGGCATGGCCACCGCCGTGCTGACCGTCGCCGGCGTCATGAAGGACTTCGTCGCCGCCTATCCGGAGCACTCCCGCGGACTGTTCTTCGGCCTTGTGTTCGTCTCGATCCTCGTGCCGCTTCGCATGCTGCCGGCACGCCGGCCCGGCCAGCACCGGATCACCGGGATCCTCCTCTTCATCCTCGCCGCCGCAGCCGCGTTCATCATGGTCGGCTTCGCCGGCAGCGGCTCAGCTGCCAGCCCCTCGCTCATCGTCATCTTCTTCGCCGCTGCCGTGGCGATCTGCGCACTCGTCATCCCCGGTGTCTCCGGATCCTTCTTCCTGCTCGCCGTCGGCCTCTACACCACGACGCTGACCGCAGTGAGCGAACGCGACCTCGGCTACATCGCGATCTTCGCCCTCGGTGCGATCTTCGGGCTGGCCAGCTTCGTCAGCCTGCTGCGCTACCTGCTCACCCACCACAGGCGCGCGACCCTGCTCGTCATGGCCGGGCTGATGTTCGGTTCGCTGCGCGCCCTGTGGCCGTGGCAGAGCGAGGGCACCCCGGATGCTAGCGGCGAGACCCACGGGGTCGGCGACCTCATCCTGCCAACCGCCCCGATCGCCGGACCCGTGCTGCTGGCCCTCGCCGGTGCTGCGGTCGTGCTGATCCTCATCCTCGTCGAAGCCCGCTACTCGCCGGTCGACCACGACGAGGAACTCGACATCGAGCACAAACCGGCCAGCTGAGGACCGGGAGTCTCATCCCCGCTGTGCGTCATTTGCCAGGGGTGTGCAGGCGCGTAAGGTGAAGGCATGGCTACTACCGCATTCCAGGGAGACCCTGTCAGCACCAACGGCTCGCTGCCCGAGACCGGCAGCAAGGCACCTGCCTTCGAGCTCGTCGGCACCGACCTGTCCGCAGTCACCTCAGCCGACGTCGCCGGCAAGCGCGTCGTGCTCAACATCTTCCCCAGCGTCGACACCGGCGTGTGCGCCGACAGCGTGCGCAAGTTCAACGAACTCGCCGGCAAGCTTGAGAACACCGCCGTCATCTGCGCCTCGAAGGACCTGCCGTTCGCTCTCGGCCGGTTCTGCGGCGCCGAGGGCCTGGAAAACGTCACCAGCGCCTCGGCCTTCCGCACCGACTTCGGCGATGACTACGGTGTGCGCATGACCGACGGCCCGCTGGCCGGCCTGCTCGCCCGCTCCGTCGTCGTACTCGACGAGAACGGCGTTGTGCTCCACTCCCAGCTCGTCCCGGAGATCGGACAGGAACCCGACTACGACGCAGCCGTCGCCGCCCTGAGCTGACGCACCCACCACCTCGGCGCCGGAACCTGGCGCTTGACCGACAGCCGGCTGGATCTGCACAGATCCAGCCGGCTTCTCACATCTGGATAGCGCGGAAGCCCACCGCGTTGGCCACCCCGGCGCGCTCACCGGCAGCCGTCGTCATGCCCTCGAGCATCTCGCGCGGGGCCGGATGGCCGGGCAGGGCCTCAAGGTAGACCTCGTGGGCTGACAGCGAGGCGATGCCGCGCTCCAGCGGCTCCCCGGTGACCTCGACCGCGCAGGTCGGCTCGTCCCCGGAGACGAGCAGCCAGTCGGTCTTCCACGCCTCCAGGCCCTCTTCGGTCTGCAGCTCGGGGAAGATCCACGGATTGTCGGCATCGCGGATCGCATCGATGACGGCCAGGCCGACATTGCGGTGGTCGACGTGGTTGAGTCCGAAGCTGACCTCCAGCTTCCACGGCAACGTGATGATCGCCTGCGGGCGGTAGGTGCGGATCTGCCGGGTGATCGCCTTGCGCAGCGCATGGTCGGCCTCGACGAGACCATCGGGGAAGTCGAGGATCGTCAGCGACTCGACTCCCACCTCGGCGCAGGCGGCCTCCTGCTCGCGGCGGCGCAAAGGTGCGACCTCTGCCGGGTCCATGGTGCGGATGCCGGCCTCCCCGGCGGTCAGCAGCAGATAAGAGACGTCGATCCCGGCCGCCGTCCAGGCCGCGACAGCGCACGAGGCGCCGTACTCCATGTCATCGGGGTGGGCGACGACGCCGAGGACGCGGTCGATGCCGGTGGTGTCGAAGAACTCGAGATCGCTCATGCATCCACCCTAGGCCATGGGCGGGCAGATCTCAGCGGGACTCGTCTGCCGCCCCCGGTCCGTCGCCGGCGGCATGGGAGCCGCCTGCAGTGTCAGTGCCGGACGGCGCTCCGGGAGCGGAGCCGGTGCTCGCCGGCGCACCTGCCGCGGCGTTGTGCGTGTCGTCCTTCTTGCCGTGGCCGAAGGGCAGCAGGTGCATGATGCCGACGATGATGAGTCCGACGATGAGGCCGAGGATCAGCGAGCAGATCGTGTTGATGAGCCAGCCGAGCACCGCGCCGACTGCCGGCACGGCAGCGCCGTAGCCTTCGAGGTGGTGGACGACGCTGTAGAGGCCGTCCCAGCCGAGGTCCTTGGTGCCGACGAGCAGGATGTGCCCGCCGACCCACAGCATCGCGAAGGTGCCGATGATCGAGATCGCATCGAGCACCCGCGGCATCGCCGCGACGAGGAAGTGCCCGAACTTCTGCGTGCCGGCAGAGTCCTTCTGGGTCATCGCCAGGCCGATGTCGTCCATCTTCACCAGCAGCGCGACAACGCCGTAGACGAGGACGGTGATGCCGATGGCGACGGCGATGAGGATGATCGTGCGGTTGAGGATCGGTTCGCTGGCGACCTCGTTGAGGGAGATGACCATGATCTCGGTCGAGAGGATGAAGTCGGTGCGCACCGCGCCGGTGACGACCTGCTTCTCGCTCTTCTCGCCCTGCAGCTGGGTCGGCTCGCCCTTCTCGGCGTGGTGGCCGCGGATCTTCTCCCAGACCTTCTCTGCGCCTTCGAAGCACAGATAGCAGCCGCCGATCATGAGCAGCGGGGTGAGCACCCACGGCAGGAACTGGCTGAGCAGCAGCGCTGCGGGCAGGATGATGAGCAGCTTGTTGCGCAGCGAACCGAGGGTGATCTTCCAGATGATCGGCAGCTCACGGGCCGGTGAGACGCCATGGACGTACTGCGGGGTGACCGCGGCATCGTCGACGACGACGCCGGCGGCCTTCGCACTGGCCCGGGCGGTCGCGGCGGCGACGTCATCGGCGCTGGCAGCTGCCATGCGCGCCATCGCAGCGATGTCGTCGAGCAGGGCGACGATGCCGCCGCTCATCGGTCGGCTCCGAACGTCCTGATTCCCGTCGCCGAGGCGGTGGCCGGGCTGGCCGGCCGGCGAAGGTGGGTGCGTGCTGTCATAGCTGACATCTTACGGGCTACCGGCGCCGACGCGGCGCTCATCGGCAGGGTCACTTGACTCCGCGCATGAGCTTGATGACCGGCTTGGCGGTCATGAGCACGAGGAGACCGGCGACGATCGAGGCCAGGCCCAGCGTCGTCCAGTACGGCACCTGGTTGTCGGCGTCGTAGTACTTGGCGAACACGCCGGACAGCGAGGTGCCGACACCGGAGCCGAGGAAGTACAGCGCGATCATCTGCGAGGTGAACACCTTCGGCGACAGGCGGGTGGCCACCGACAGGCCGATGGGAGAGATGAGCAGCTCGGCGGCGACGAAGAGCGCGAGGATGAACACGACCCACAGCAGTGGGACGGTGTTGTTCTGCGCGTGAGCATAGGGCAGGAACAGCAGGTAGGCCCCGCCGATGATGAGCAGGGACAGGCCTGCCTTGACCGGGGTGGCCGGTTGCCGGTCGCCGAGCTTGAGCCAGATGGCGGAGAACACCGGGGCCAGGGCGATGACGAAGAACGCCGGGATCAGGGTGATCCACGAGATCGGCATCTCCCAGCCGAAGATGTTGCGGTTCATCTGCGTATCGGAGTAGCCGGTCAGGGCGTTGAAGATCTGCTGGTACAGCGACCAGAACGCGACGGTGGCCAGCACGAACGGGATGAACGCCAGCGTGCGGGAGCGCTCGACGTCGGTGATCTCCTTGGAGCGCAGGATGACAGTGAAGTAGGCGATCGCTGCGACGAGGCACACGATGGTCGTCCACATCGCGAGGTTGTCGGCGTTCATCGCGCCGGTCATCCACAGCACGGCGATGGCGGCGACGACACCGAGAGCACCGGCACCGAACTTCCAGCGTGCACCGGCAGGCAGCGGGTTGACGACGACCTTCGCCGATGCCGGAAGGTTCTTCCGGCCGGTGAGGTAGAGCGCCAGGCCGATGGCCATGCCGACCGCGGCAGCGCCGAAGCCGATGTGGAAGCCGATGTCCTTCTGCAGCCAGCCGGTCACCAGCGGGCCGAGCAGCGCACCGATGTTGATGCCCATGTAGAACAGCGAGAAACCGGCCTCACGGCGGGTGTCCTTCTCGGTGTAGAGCGTGCCGACGATCGCACTGGCGGTGGCCTTGAGACCTCCGGAGCCCAAAGCGACGAGGATGAGGCCGAGTGCCACGCCGCCGATGCCCGGCAACAGGCCGAGGGCGATGTGACCGCACATGATGATGACAGCAGACCAGAACAGCACCGGTTCAGCGCCGAACACCCGGTCGGCCAGCCAGGCGCCGCCGACAGTGGCGAGGAACACCGCACCGCCGTAGGCGCCGACGATCGCGAATGCCGTCGGCTGGTCCATGCCGATGCCGCCGTCGGTGGTGGAGAAATACAGGTAGAGGACCAGGATGCCGGTCATGCCGTAGTAGGAGAAGCGCTCCCACATCTCGAGGCCGAACAGCTGCATGAGCGGCAGCGGATGGCCGAAGAAGCGAGTGTCGTTGCGCATGTCCTCAGCTGTCAGAGCCGAGGCGTCCGTGGGAGACGAGCCAGTCATATCCTTAGTCCTTGTCACTCGGTCGCTGCCTTCAGACCAGGGGCCGGCAGGTGCCGGGGCAGTGCTGAAGGCCGCCGACACTCTACTCCTGTGACACAGCTCGCGCCAACGAACCTTGTCGCCTCGCGCACACCCTCCAGCCGCTGACCCGAACGCCCTCATCACCACGGGCGACAGCGGCCCGGCCGCGCTGTACATGGCATCGCCGCTGGTGGGAGGATGAGGCCATGACTGCACAGGAGACCACCGGCGGCGGGGCACAGCGCCGCGTCGAGGTGACAAGGATCACGGAGAACCACTACCGGGCGCGCACCGCCTCGGGTGCGGAGATCGAGTTCGGCCGCGGCGAGGGCCTCATGACCCCCGTCGAGCTGCTGCTGGCGGCCACCGCCGGCTGCTCGGCCATCGACCTCGACACCGTCACCACCCGCCGCACCGAACCCGAACGCTTCGACATCACCGCCACCGGCGAGAAGATCGTCGAAGACGACGAGGCCTCCCGGCTCGACGACATCCGGCTGCACTTCGACCTCGCCTTCCCCGATGATCAGGCGGGCCGGCAGTCGGCGAAGATGGTCGAGCGGCTGCTCAAGCTCTCCCACGACCGCTACTGCACCGTCTCGCGCACGATCGAGAACGGCGCACCGGTGACGATGACCTCCGAGGTCAGCCCCGACATCGCAGCACGCTCTCAGGACGCATAAGCGCCCAGCGCTTCGTGCCGGCGGCGCCTGCGCACCTAGGATGACCGCCATGGATGACACCTGGTTTGCCGGCGTGGCCGAGTACCACGAGCTGCTCATGGGTGCCGCCTGGCAGCGGCTCATGGCCCACATCGGGCCCGCCGTCGCCGAGGCGGTCAGCACCTCGGCGGGTCCGATCGTTGAGTTCAGGGCCGGGTCGGGCATCGGCACCTCGCGCCTGCATGAGCGGTTCCCGCACGCCGATCTCATCGCGTGCGAACCTGATGCGATCATGCGCGCCGTGCTCTTCGGCCGGCTCGGGGCTGATGCGAGGATGCGTGAGCGCGTCACCGTCATCCCGCTGCCGGTCGCAGCCGAGCACGCAGAAGAGCTGCGCGCCCAGCTGCCGGCTCCCGGCAGTGTGCCGGTCATCCTCGTCGCCCATGTGCTCGGCATCCTCGACGCCGATGCCCGGGGTCTGCGGTGGCAGCTCATCGCAGAGTCGCTGACCGATTCCGGCATCGCACTCATCACCGCCGGGTCCCCGCACGCAGACGACCCGGAAGACGCTGACGCGCAGACCGCGCCAGACGCTCCGCAGGTCTTCATCGAGGACATCACTGTCGGTGCGCACACTGTCACCGGGGAGTACCGGCGCGCGAACGGGCACATGCAGGTGACTTACACCCAACGTGATGCCGCCGGTGCGGTGCTGCGGCAGGTCGCGACCGAACCGCGGGAGATCACCGCTCCGCTGATGAACGAGGACTACTGACGTGAAGCAGCCGACCACGGCTTGGAATCACAGGTGGTCTCGGGCTACATCCTCAGGCTCAGCCGTCAGCCTCAGTGAACACCTGGGCGAAGGCTGCGTGGATGTCAGGGGAGAAGAGCACGAAGCGCACCTCGTCGATGCCCTCCCAGCCATGGGCGGAGCATGCCTGCCCGGCGGCCTCAGCGGTCTCGGAAGCCGACCAGCCGTAGACCCCGGCGCCGATCGCCGGAAACGCCACCGTCCTGGCTCCCATACGCTGCGCCTCTCTCAGGCTCTCCGCATAGCAGGAGACGAGCACCTCGGGATCGGTCTGGCCGGCGTGCCGGTTCGGGCCGACGGTGTGGATGACCCAGTCAGCAGACAGGTTTCCGGCCGGAGTCGCGACCGCCTGGCCGGCCGGCAGGCCGTCGGGCAGCTGCTCGGCACGGACTTTCCGGCACTCTTCGAGCAGGTCCGGTCCGGCTGCCCGGTGGATCGCGCCGTCGACTCCGCCGCCGCCGAGCAGGGAGGAGTTGGCGGCATTGACGATCGCTTCGCAGGTCTCGGCGGTGATGTCTCCGGTGCGCAGGGTGATGCGCATAGTCAAGCTGCTCCTTCGGATCAGGCGGCGGTCAGCGAGACGGAGCACAGCCCGCCATTGACGTCGTATTCGGTGCGGATCTCGATCATCTCCAGGTTGAACACCTCAGCGCCGGCCGTGTTGTCCTCGAACAGGGCGTGGACCCGCTGCGGGGCGCCGAACGTCTTGTGCACCTGCGCGGCATTCGGCCGGCACCACCACGACTCGATGAGCCAGGAGGGCACGACGATGCCGTTGAAGGAACCGGTGCGGTCGTAAACGAGGCGCAGCTCCACCTCGGCCAGCGTGCCGTAGGCGAAGAGGAACTCGACACCGGAGTTGACGAAGGTCCACCACACGCAGTCATCGGATTCCGTGCGCAGCGGATTCTCCCCGACGACGAGCATGGCGGAGAGGACGGCGATGTCATCGCAGCGGCGGCCGACAGCGCGACTGAGGGGAAGGATGTTTCCGGACACGGGCAGCGCGTTCATGTGACACAGCTTACAGTCGCTCACGTGTGAAGCGGGAGGGGCTGGACAGCGCGCCTGTATCACGATTGCGTGACGATCGGCGACCCGGCGGGTGGATCTTTTCACCGGCAATCGGGTTTTGGCTACGGTGAGATCGCATTCGTGTCCCACTTCCCACCAGGTCACTGGAAGGACATCCATGTCTCGCACGACCCATGCCCCGCTGCGCCGACGGTACCGCACCGTCCTCGCCGCAGCCGTTCTCACAGCCGCCGGGCTCACCGGCGTGGCCGGTCCCGCCGCGGCCAACCCGCTGGCCGATCCTCCGCAGATCGGTCACGATCTGCTGCCGCGCCCGCCGATCAAGCAGATCGAAGTCGATCCGCTCACCGGCCACGTCATCGACACCAACCCGGCCGCCGATCCGCCGCTCAAGCCCGGCTCCGGGCTGCACGAGGGCAAACCGGCCTTCGTCGACGTCGCCGTTGCCACGGTCTGGACCGATTCCTCCAGCCCGCGCAAGGTCGACCAGCCGGCGCTGGCCAACCCAGTGAAGCTCGATGAGTGGAACGCCAACCTCAAGGACACCGAGGTGCGCCGCGGACTGACCGGCAAGACACAGACCCAGGCGCTCTACGGCGACGAAGTCCGTGTCCTGTCGCTTACGAAGGACTGGGCGAAGGTCGCCGTGCGCTCGCAGTCCGACCCCGGCGCCAAGCACGGCTATGAGGGCTGGATGCCGCGCGCCCAGCTCGTCGGCAACCCGGACTTCGGCAAGCTGCGCGGTGCAGGCGAGCTCGCCGTCGTCAAGGCGGTCAAGACCGCTGTCAGCGACGCCCCGGGCGGCAAGGCGATGAAGGCCGTGTCGACGAACACCGAACTGCCGGTGCTCACCCGCAGCGATGATGCCGTGCGCGTGCGCCTGCCCAACGGCACCACCGGCTGGGTCAAGTCCGCTGACGTGCGCCTGCAGGCGTCCGGCACCGGCGCCCCGAAGCCCAAGCCGACCGATCTGACCGCCACGGCCAAACGGTATGAGGGCATCCGGTACCTGTGGGCTGGCACGTCCCAGTACGGCTTCGACTGCTCCGGTTTCACCTATGCAGTCTTCCGCTCCCACGGCATCGACATCCCGCGCGACTCCGGCCCGCAGTCGAAGGCCGGCAAGAGCGTGAAGGCCTCGCAGCTGCAGCATGGCGACCTCATCTTCTTCGCCAATCGCGGCGGCAAGGGATCGGTCCACCATGTCGGCATGTACATCGGCGGCGGGAAGATGATCCACGCCCCGAACGCCTCGAAGAACGTCGAGATCGTCGACTGGAAGAAGTGGGATCGCTCCGGCCAGTTCGCCGGCGCCAAGCGCTACCTCTGACAGATCTGAGCGCTGAGAACAGCAGGGCCCGGAACCGATCGGTTCCGGGCCCAGCTGTTGTCGCTGAGGATCAGAGGATCAGACGTCCTTCTTCTCCAGCGTCTTCATGATCTCGTTGAGAGTCTTCGACGGACGCATGACAGCCGAGGCCTTCTTGTCCTCGGGCAGGTAGTAGCCGCCGATGTCGGCGGAATCGCCCTGCACGGCGAGCAGCTCCTCATCGATCGTGTCGACGTTCTCGCGCAGCTGACCGGCGATCTGCTTGAACGCCTCAGCCAGCTCAGCGTCCTCGGTCTGCTTGGCCAGCTCCTCAGCCCAGTACAGGGCCAGGTGGAAGTGGCTGCCGCGCGAATCCCGCTCGCCGACCTTGCGCGACGGCGACTGGTTCTCGTTGAGATAGGTCTCGGTCGCCTTGTCCAGGGTCGATGCCAGCACACCGGCGCGCTCATTGCCCGCACTGCGGTTGAGGTGGCGGAAGCTCTCGGCAGTGGCGAGGAACTCACCGAGGGAGTCCCAGCGCAGGTGGTTCTCCTCCAGCAGCTGCTGGACGTGCTTCGGTGCCGAGCCTCCGGCTCCGGTCTCGAACAGGCCGCCGCCTGCGATGAGCGGAACGACCGAGAGCATCTTTGCCGAGGTGCCGAGCTCGAGGATTGGGAACAGGTCGGTGTTGTAGTCACGCAGCACGTTGCCGGTCACCGAGATGGTGTCCTGGCCGTTGCGGATGCGCTTAAGCGAGTGCTTGGTTGCCGCGACCGGATCCATGATCTGGATGTCGAGGCCGTCGGTGTCGTGCTCGGGCAGGTACTGCTTGACCTTCTCGATAAGGTTGCGGTCATGCGCACGCGACTCATCGAGCCAGAACACGGCCGGGGTGTCGGAGATCCGGGCGCGGGTGACGGCGAGCTTGACCCAGTCGCGGATCGGCTCGTCCTTCGTCTGGCAGGCCCGCCAGATGTCACCGGCCTCGACGTCGTGGCTCATGAGCACGGTGCCGGAGGAGTCGACGACCTCGACGGTGCCGGCTTCGCTGATCTCGAAGGTCTTGTCGTGGCTGCCGTACTCCTCGGCCTTCTGGGCCATGAGACCGACATTGGGCACCGAGCCCATGGTGGCCGGATCGTAGGCGCCGTTGGCCTTGCAGTCCTCGACGACTGCCTGGTAGACGCCAGCGTAGGAGGAGTCGGGGATGACGGCCAGCGTGTCGGCTTCTTCACCGTCGGGTCCCCACATCTTGCCGCCGATGCGGATCATCGCCGGCATCGACGCGTCGACGATGACGTCGCTGGGCACGTGCAGGTTGGTGATGCCCTTATCGGAGTTGACCATCGCCATCTCCGGGCCTTCAGCCAGGCCCTTCTCAATGCCTGCGCGGACACCGTCGGCGACGTCTGCCGGGACATCGTCGAGTCCGGAGAGGATCGCGCCGAGCCCGTCGTTGGGGCTCAGGCCGGCCTTGGCCAGCTGCTCGCCGTAGGTGCTGAACACCTCGGGGAAGAACGCCTCGACGACGTGGCCGAAGATGATCGGGTCGGAGACCTTCATCATCGTCGCCTTGAGGTGCACGGAGAACAGCACACCCTCGTCCTTGGCGCGGGCGATCTGGTCGCTGAGGAACGCATCGAGCGCCGAGGCCTTGAGGAAGGTCGCGTCGACGACCTCGCCGGCGAGCACCGGAACCTCCTTGAGGGTCTCGGTTCCCGAGGCGGTGCGCAGGCGGATCGTGAAGGTGTCGTCCTGCTCGGCGATAACGGACTGCTCATTGGAGCGGAAGTCGTCCTTGCCCATCGTGGCAACCGCGGTCTTCGAGTCAGCCGACCATTCGCCCATCGAGTGGGGGTGCTTCTTGGCGTAGTTCTTCACTGCCTCCGGTGCGCGGCGATCGGAGTTGCCCTCGCGCAGCACCGGGTTCACGGCTGAGCCCTTGACCTTGTCGTAGCGGGCGCGGACGTCCTTCTCCTCATCCGTCGCCGGCTCCTCCGGGTAGTCCGGGAGCTTGTAGCCCTTCTCCTGCAGCTCAGCGATCGCGGCCTTGAGCTGCGGGACCGAGGCGGAGATGTTCGGCAGCTTGATGATGTTGGCCTCAGGCTGCTTGGCCAGCTCACCGAGCTCAGCGAGAGCATCGGGAGCCTTCTGCTCTTCGGTGAGGTAGTCGCCGAAGAGGGCGATGGTGCGGCCAGCCAGTGAGATGTCACGGGTCTCGACCTCGACGCCGGCGGTGGTGGCGAAGGCTTCGAGGATCGGCTTGAACGAGTACGTCGCCAGCATCGGCGCTTCATCGGTATGCGTATAGATGATCTTTGACATGGTCAGTGACGTCTCCAGATCGCTAGGGGTTATCTCTGTCAGTCTACTCAGCGTCCCTGGCGGCGGCCTAACCCCCTCGGGCATGATGCGAGTGCGATCGCACACGCCCCGCCGGCCGGCTACCGGTTCGTACTATCCTGTTGCGCGGGGTCCACGCGACCCTGCCGCCACCAGGGAAGATGCGGTGACGGCTGAGAGCCAGCACAGGGGAGGAGACCGCGATGGCGAAGCTGTACTTCCGCTACGGCGCCATGAATTCGGGCAAGTCCACCGCCCTGCTGCAGGCGGCCTACAACTATGAGGAGCGCGGCCAGCGGGTGCTGCTGGCTAAGCCGCGCATCGACACGAAGGGCGCTGACGAGATCGTCTCCCGCTTAGGCGTCACCCGCACCGTCGACTTCCTCATCGACGCTGATGCCGATGTCGAGCAGATCTTTGCCGACACCGCCGGCTACGTCGACCACGATGCGCTCATCGAGAGCCTGGAGATGCCCGTCCAGCCGGTCGCCTGCCTGCTCATCGACGAAGCCCAGTTCCTCACCGACAGCCAGGTCGATGACTGCCTGCGGATCGCGACCCTGCGCAACGTGCCGGTCATGGCCTACGGCATTCGCACCGACTTCCAGACCCGCGCCTTCCCCGGCTCGGCCCGCCTGCTCGAGATCGCCCACACGCTCGAAGAGCTCAAGACGATCTGCCGGTGCGGGCGCAAGGCGATGTTCAACGGCCGCCAGGTTGATGGCGAGTTCGTCTTCTCCGGCGACCAGGTCGCCATCGACGGCATGGACGTCACCTACGAATCGCTGTGTGCCAACTGCTATCTCACCCGGTCCGGGGGAGTGCTCGGCGCGGCAGGCTGAGCCGGCCACCGCCTCGGCGACGGCTAACGATCCGGACACGCCTGCACCCTGCGGTATCGGTGCGTGAGCGCCTTCACTATTGTGGAAGCTGAACGTTCCGTGTGAAGGAGGAGGTTCGCCCATGGCGATCCCGCAGCTGTCCTACTCGATCGTCCACGACCCCGGCCCCGACGCTCCCGTCCTCATCCTCGGCAACGCGCTGGGCACCACCCGCGAACTCTGGGCAGGTGTGGCCTACCGGATGGCCGATGACTACCGCATCGTCACCTTCGACCTGCCCGGCCACGATCCCGCCAGCCACACCGCAGACGACCTCGAAGCCCAGCTTGCCGACCTCACTCTGGCCGACATCGCCGCTGGTGTCATCGCCATCGCCGATGCGATCGGCGCCGACACCTTCCTCTACGCCGGCCTGTCGATCAGCGGCGGAGTGGCCATGCAGCTGGCCCTCGACCACCCCGACCGGGTCACCGCCGCAGCCGCTCTGTGCGCGGCCCCGAAGTTCGGCGACGCCGAGTCCTGGGACGAGCGCATCGCCACCGTCCGGGCTGACGGCACCCGCAGCCTCATCCCCGACACCGCCGACCGCTGGTTCGCCGCCGGCTTCCTCGACGAGGACAACCCGGCAGGCCCGATGGTCTGCGAGATGCTCGGCAACGTCCCTGACGCCGGCTACATCGCCTGCTGCCAGGCGCTGTCGCGCTTCGACCTCACCGACCGGATCTCCGAGATCTCCATCCCGATCCTCTTTGTCGCCGGCGCCCAGGACATCGGCAACCCGCCGGAGTCCATGCGCGCCCTGGCCGAACAGGTCGACGCCGGTGAGGCGACCGTCATCCCGGATGCCGCCCACATCGTCGTCGCCGAACACCCCGATCTCGTCTGCGATGCGCTGACCGCCTTCTTCTCCCGCACCGAGAACCGCAGCTGACATACCCCGTCCACCCGCCCCATCCATCCGCCTGTCCACTGCCCCCATCGATCTGAGGGAATGAGTCCGATGTCCGAGAACAGACCAGCTGGCGAACACGCCTCCCACTACTCGCCGCTGCCGTCCACCGGCAGCAGCGAGCAGAATATGCTCTCACCCGGTGAGCGGGCGGAACCGTTTTCGACATCGACGAACTACACCCGCTGGATCGGCATCATCGGAGGGCTCGTGCTCGCCGCCATCATCTGGTTCGTCATGCCCGAGGACGTGCCCCACGGCGCCCGCGTCACCGCCGCCACAGCCAGCCTCATGGCAGTGTGGTGGATGACCGAGGCGCTGCCGATCCCGGCCACCGCACTCGTCCCGCTCGTCGTCTTCCCCCTCCTCATCGAAGGCGCCGAAGAGGCCCCGGTGACCGTCTCGTCAGTCGGCGCGAAATACGGCTCCGACACGATCTTCCTGTTCATGGGCGGGTTCCTCATCGCCCTGGCGATGCAGCGCTGGAACCTCCACCGGCGCATAGCCCTCATCATCCTGTCGTTCATGGGCGAGCGCACCGGCGCACTCATCGCCGGCTTCATGATCGCCACCGCGTTCCTGTCGATGTGGGTGTCGAACACCGCCACCGCCGTGCTCATGCTGCCCATCGGCCTGTCTGTCCTCGTGCTCGTCAACGAGGCGATGTCGAAGACCGGTGATGACACGCTCGAAGACTCCGAGAAGGCCGATGACGACGCGACCGGCACCGACGGCATCCTGCAGTCGCGCTTCGGGACCGCACTCATGCTCGGCATCGCCTATGCCGCCTCGATCGGCTCGGTCGCCACGATCATCGGCACCCCGCCGAACACCCTGCTGGTCGGCTACCTGCGCGAGAACCAGGGCATCAACATCCAGTTCGGCCAGTGGATGCTCGTCGGCACCCCGGTGGCGATCGTCATGCTCGTCGCCGCCTGGTTCGTGCTCACCAAGATGTTCTTCAAACCCGAGATCGACCGGATCCCCGGCGGCCGCGACCTCATCCGGGCGGAGATGGACAAGCTCGGACCGGTCTCCCAGGGCGAATGGCGTGTCCTCACCCTCTTCGTGCTCGCTGCTGTGTCGTGGATCGCGCTCCCGATCATCTTCGAAGACCCGCCGATCGACGACGCCGGCATCGCCATGACCATCGGCCTGCTGCTGTTCTTCATGCCCGCCGGCCACGCCCGCGGCGTCCGGCTGCTCGACTGGGAATCAGCCGTCGAACTGCCGTGGGGCGTGCTGCTGCTCTTCGGCGGCGGCCTGGCGCTGTCGGACCAGTTCACCAAGACCGGGCTGACCGACTGGATCGGCGAATCGGTCCAGGCGCTGGACTGGATGCCGCTGGTCGCGCTCGTGGTCATCCTTACCACCGGCATCATCTTCCTCACCGAGATCACCTCGAACACCGCCACCGCCGCGACGTTCATCCCGGTCGTCGCCGGTGTCGCGATGGGCCTGGGTTACGACCCGCTGCTGCTGACGATCCCAGTCGCACTGGCCGCCACCTGTGCGTTCATGCTGCCGGTCGCCACCCCGCCCAACGCGGTGGCCTACGGCTCGGGCTATGTGCGCATCGCCGACATGGTCAAGGGCGGCGTGGTGCTCAACGTCATCGGCATCGTCATCATCTCGATCGTCACCATGACGATCGCGGTGGGTGTCTTCTCGATCGCGCTGTGAGCGTGAGGACCGTCATGCCCTCAGCCTGCTGAGCAGCAGTTAGGCTGAGGGCATGGCGAAACTCTTCGAACCGATCACCCTGCGCGGACTCACCGTCCGCAATCGCGTCTGGCTGGCACCGATGTGCCAGTACTCCTGCGAGAACCGCGACGGCATGCCCGGTCACTGGCACCTCGTGCACCTCGGGGCCCGCGCCACCGGCGGGTTCGGGCTCATCCTCACCGAAGCCGCTGCTGTGCTGCCCGAAGGGCGGATCTCACCGCAGGACGCAGGCATCTGGTCCGATGCCCACGCCGAGGCTTGGGCTCCGATCGTCGACTTCGCCCACAGCCAGGGTGCAGCGATCGGCATGCAGCTCGCCCACGCCGGCCGCAAGGCCAGCACCTACCGTCCGTTCGTCGGCGAACCGTCCGGCTCCGTCCCCGAGGCAGAGGGCGGCTGGGCGACGGTCGGGCCCTCGGCCCTCGCATTCGAAGGGCTGGCAGAGCCAGCCGCGCTGAGCCGCGAGGCCATCGCCGAGGTCGTCGAGGCCTTCGCAGCCGCCGCCCGCCGAGCTGACGCGGCCGGCTTCGACACCGTCGAGATTCACGCCGCCCACGGCTACCTGCTCCACTCGTTCCTCTCACCGCTGTCCAACGTCCGCGACGACGAATACGGCGGTGACCTCGCCGGCCGCTCACGGCTGCTCATGGAGGTCTACATCGCCGTGCGCGAGGCCTTCCCCGAGGATAAACCGGTGCTCGTGCGGATCTCGGCCAGCGAATGGATCGACGGCGGCTTCGACGTCGCCGAGGCGACCGAGGTCTCCATCGCCCTGCAGGACGCCGGTGCCGACCTCATCGACGTGTCCTCCGGCGGCAACGTCATCGCCGACATCCCGGTCGGCCCGTCCTATCAGGTGCCGCTGGCCGCCGAGATCGCCGCCGCCGGTGTCACCACCGGTGCCGTCGGGCTCATCACCGAACCCGCCCAGGCCGAAGGCATCCTCGTCTCCGGTGATGCCGATGTCGTGCTGCTGGCCCGTGCTGCGCTGCGTGAACCGGCATGGCCGCAGCGGGCCGCTCACGCCCTGGGACTCAACTGGCGCGACGCCCCGTACCCGCCGCAGTACACCCGCGGCAAGTGGTGAGTCGATACTCCTAAGACTGCGACGCTGCCTTCTCCGTACCGGCGTCGTCGGCCATATCAGCGGTGAGCTGCAGCCCGGCGACACCGGCGATGATGAGGACCAGACAGGCGATCTTGCCGGGCCCGAACTCCTCGCCGAGGACTGCGGACCAGGCAGCGGTCGTCGCTGCGCCGACTCCGGTCCAGATCGCATAGGCGGTGCCCATTGGGATCGCCCGCATTGCATAGGCCAGGCCGGTCAGCGATGCCGCGAGGCCTATGAGGAAGAGCGCTCCGCGTCCGGGGTGCAGCACTCCGGCGGCCAGCATGCCCGCCCAAACCGCCTCGGCCATGCCGGAGAAGATGAGTGCCAGCCAGTACTTCGTCATGACAGCACCTGCAGTCCGACGACACCGGCGATGATCGCTGCGACACAGGCGATGCGCACGAGATTCAGCCGTTCAGTCCCGCGCAGCGCGCCGAGCGCCAGCGTGGTGATCGCGCCGACGGCGACCCACACGGCATAACCGGAGCCGACAGGAACCTTCTGCAGACCCCACGCGAGGCCTCCCATAGAGACGATGGTTCCGATGATGAAGAGAGTCAGACGCGGCACGATCCGCAGATGGCGGGCGGCCAGGGCGAACGCCCACATCGCCTCGAACGTGCCGGATGAGATGAGAACAGTCCAGTACATGATGAGAAAGCGGCCGTCTTTGCGCTCGGCGGGTACGGCTCCCTCGTCCGCTGGCACTGTCGGTGCCTGCCCGCCACCATAGCACCGGCGCAGCCTCCCGGCAGGGTGCGCACATCCAGTGAGACCCGTGTGCGGCGGGCACCGTTCCCGCTAGGCTGGAACCGGAGCCGCCGCTGGCAGTCGCCGGCGGCACACCGGAGAAGAGGAGATCGCCATGGACCTGCGGCTCACCGATGTTTCCCTCCGCTCGATCGCCGTCTCGGAGATGAGCAACAACGTCTACCTGCTCACCTCGGCCACGACCGGCCAGCAGGTCATCATCGATGCCGCTGACGACGTCGAGGCCATCGAATCGCTCGTCGACGCCGGCGCCGAGGCGGGGCCCGCCGATGCCGCCCA